>DDFA01000102.1 GCA_002336975.1 Phyllobacteriaceae bacterium UBA1940 | reverse complement strand
AAGCGCCAGCGCCGCGGCGACGCCGCGTCCGTCGCCGATGCCGCCGGCCGCCACGACCGGCACGTTCACCGCATCGACGATCTGGGGAACCAGCGCCATGGTTCCGACCTGCCGGTCGGCGTGGTCGCCGAGAAAGACGCCGCGGTGGCCGCCGGCCTCGAAGCCCTGGGCGATGACCACGTCGGCGCCGCGCTCGACCAGCCAGATCGCCTCGCGCACCGTGGTGGCGGACGCCATGATCCTTGCGCCGGCCGCCTTGACGCGCAGCAGGAGATCGTCGGTCGGCAGGCCGAAATGGAAGCTCGCTACCTCCGGGCGCAGGTCCTCGACCAGCTTGCAGAAGCCGTCGTCGAAGGGGGCGCGGTTGGATACCGGTATCGGCCCGGCGGGATCGACGCCCAACTCCTCGTAGTAGGGCCTCAGGCGCTCGCGCCAGGCCATTTCGCGCGCCTCGTCAGACTTTGGCGGACGATGGCAGAAGAAGTTCAGGTTGACCGGCGCATCGGTGGCGGCGCGGAATTTCTGCATCTCGGCGCGCGCCTGGTCGTGGGTCAGCAGCGCACAGGGGATAGAGCCCAAGCCGCCGGCCCGCGCCACCGGTATGGCGAGTTCGGCAAGGCCCGGGCCCGCCATCGGCGCCAGCAGGATCGGATGGTCGATGCCGAACAGGTCGAGAATACGTCTGTCGCGCCACATATGGTTGTTTCCTGTTGCCGCATGTCAGGCTAGACCAAGGACAAGGTTCCGCAACGCATTCCAAGGTCCACGCCCGCCAATCCAATGTATCAAAGACCGTCAATTTCACGACTTTTGAAGGCGCGCCGCCAATGAGCGGCAACGCACTCGCCACGCTGTTCCATCCGTTCGACACCGGCGACATCCGGTCGCCGGACGGAAGCGCGCGGGCGCTATTCTTCGGCGCGGAGCCGGGCTTCAGGCCGCCGCCGGAATTCGGCGCGTCGATCGTCGCGGTACAGGGTTTCCGGCCCGCTTTTCTGGCGCTGAGGGCGCAAGGCGTCGATGTCGGCCCCGAGCCGGAAGGCGGCGATTTCGACCTGGCGCTGGTGCTTGCAGGGCGTCATCGCGGCCGCAACGAAAACTGGATCGCCCAGGCCTGGAACAGGCTGAAGGCCAACGGGCTGATCGTGGTGGCCGGGGCCAGGGACGACGGCATCGACAGCCTGCGCAAACGCGTCGCCGCGCAGGTCGGGATCGAGGGCGCGCTGTCGAAATATCATGGCGTGGCGTTCTGGCTGCGCAAGGACAGATCCGCGGCCGCGCCTTTCGGCGACCTCGACGAGACGATCGTCGACGGCCGCTTCGTCACCGCGCCCGGCATGTTTTCCAGCGGCAGGGTCGATCCCGGGTCAAGACTGCTCGCCCAAAACCTTCCCGCCGAACTCAAGGGCGACGCCGCCGATTTCTGCGCCGGCTGGGGCTACCTGTCGGTCGAGCTGCTCGACCGCTGCCCGGCGATCTCGTCGGTGGAGCTGTATGAGGCGGATTACGCCTCGCTAGAGGCGGCGCACCGCAACCTGGCCGGCGCGCGCGCGCCGACCGGGTTCAACTGGGCCGACCTGGCGGCGGAGCCGGTCGGGCGGCGCTTCGACGTCATCGTGATGAACCCGCCCTTCCATCAAAGCCGGGCGGCGGAACCGGACCTTGGCAAGCGGATGATCGACGCGGCGGCCAGGGCGCTGAAACCCGGCGGACAATTGTTCGTCGTCGCCAATCGCGGCCTGCCCTATGAAGCCGAGATCAAGCGGGTGCTGCGCGAGCCGCGCGAGATCGCCCGCGACGGGTCGTTCAAGGTTCTTTGGGCTCGTCGCTGATTTTCGCCGGCGCGGCGCTGGCCGGCGCGTCGGGATCGTCAGCGCCAAAGCGCGAGTGCTCGAAGACCAGCACGATCACCAGGGCGACGACGAACGGTACGATCAGATAGAGCAGCCGGAACACCAGCAGGGCGGCCACGACATCGGCGGGATCGAGTTCCGGCAGGGCCAGCACGAACACCAGTTCGAGCACGCCCAGCCCACCGGGCGCATGCGACAGCAGCGCCACCGAAAACGAGATCAGGAAAATGCCGAGGACGACGAGATAGCCCGGATTGCCGGCTTCGGGCAGCGCAAAAAAGACGATGCCGGCGGCGCCCATGATCTCAAGTGGTCCAATGACCAGCTGCTGCATGACAATCGGCAGTTTTGGATAGTGAATGGAAAATCCGCGCAGCGTCAGCGGCCGGCGGGCGCGGGCGCTGCCGAGCACGTAAAGCGCCACCAGGGCCAGGAGGATGAAACCGGTGCCGCGCGAAAAGTCCACCGGCAGCACACCGACAAAACGTTCGGTGATCTCGGGTTCGATGATCAGAACAAGACCGGTCAGGAAGACGACGCCAAATGTAAAGGTGAACGAACAGAAGGCGATGAGAACGCCGATCTCGGCGGCGCTCAGCCCCTTGGTCGCATAGGCGCGGTAGCGCACGACCGCGCCGGAAAACACCGAGGCGCCGATATTGTGCGACAGCGCGTAGGTGGTGAACGAGACGAGCGTGATGAACAGCCACGACACCCGCCGGCCCAGATGCTGCAGGGCGATGCGGTCATAGCCGGCGAGCGCGGCGTAGGCGACAAAGGTGGATGCGATGCACAGGACCCAGTTGCGCGCGGGAATGGCGCCGAAGCTGGCCTTCAGCTCGGCGAACGAAACGCCGCGCAGTTCATGATAGAGCAGCCAGATCGAAAAGCCGACGGCCCCAAGGCCCACAACGGGCCAGAAATATTTGCTCAACTTCATCCTGGTGGGATCACAACCTTCGACAATCGACGGAATTTGCCGGCAAAAAAATGGGCCGCTCCATCGTTGATGGCCGCTCGATTCCGTCCGGTCAAGCAGGAAGCGGGGAATTGGCCGGCCAGCGGCCAGATTCTCGCGAATTCGCCGCCTCAGGCGATCTTGGCGATCGGCCTGGGCGCCGGACGCTCGACCTCGGCGGCCGCAGGGTCCTTGCGCGCCGCATATTTCGACAGCGGCGCGGGCTGCCCGTAGAGAAAGCCCTGGACGATGTCGCAGCCCGACGCGTGCAACAGCGTCGCCTGCTGTTCGGTCTCGACGCCCTCGGCAATGGTGGAAACTCCGATCGCCCGGGCAAGGTCGACAATGGTGGAGACGACAGTCGAGCCGCTGTCCTTGTCGAGCCGGGTGACGAAAGACCGGTCGATCTTCAGTTTGTGGAACGGAAAGTCGATCAGATAGCCGAGATTGGAATAGCCGGTGCCGAAGTCGTCGATCGCCACCGAAACACCGAGATCGGCAAGCTCGTACATCAGTTGCGCCGCGCGTTCGCGATCCTGCATCATCGCCGATTCGGTGATCTCGAGCTCCAGACGGGCAGGGTCGATGCCGGTCAGGCCGATGGTGGAGCGGATCATCGAGATGAAGTCGCGCTGCAGCAGATGCATCGGCGATATGTTGATCGATACCACGCAGTCATCCGGCAATTCGGCCGCGTCCTGGCAAGCGCGGCGCAGCACCCATTCGCCGATCAGAGTGATGATGCCGGTTTCCTCCGCGACCGGGACGAATTCCGACGGCTGGATCATGCCCTTCTGGGGATGGCGCCAGCGCAACAGCGCCTCGTAGCCGATGACGCGGCGCTCGACCATGCTGTATTGGGGCTGGTAGTAGAGGACGAACTCCTGCCGTTGCAGGGCCTTGTAGAGTTCGGCCTCGATCCATTGCCGTGATTCTGCGACTTCTCCCATCTCCTGACGGAAGACCGCCCAGTTGCCGATGCCGTTCTGGCGCGCGTTCTGCAACGCAAGATTCGAGCGCCGAAGCAACACAACCGGGTCGCGACCGTCTTTCGGCAGCGCGACCACGCCGACGGAAACGTTCACCGACTGGAGATGCTGCGGCAGTCGGAACGGCTGCATCATCTGGCCGATCAGGTTGTCGATCATGCGCTCCATATTGGTGGATTTTGGATCGGGCACCAGAACGGCGAATTCGCCGGCGCCGATGCGGCCCATCTCGATGTCGGACGGCAGATGTTCGCGCAGCCGCGCGGCGAACGCCCGGATCAGTTCGTCGCCCTGCGAATAGCCGATTGCGTCGTTGATCTGCTTGAAACGGTCGATGTCGATGTCGATCAGAAAGCTCGGTTTGCCGTCCTGCACCGTGCGAGCGGCGCATTCGGCGATCCTGCCGATCATCGCGATGCGCGAATGGACGCCGGTCAGTTTGTCGACCTCGGTTTCCTGTCGGACGAAGTTGGCCGATTCATCGACGCCGGCAAAGAACGAGATGGCCGACCCGGCGGCGGCCAGCGCACAGAGCGAAGCGATGACTGCGACCAGAAGCGTCGACGGAAGATCCGAAACCTTGCCGCCGAAGGCCATGTCGAGCGCCCAGCGTCCAAGTAAAAAACTGCCGATGCCGACCGCGAGGACGGTCGACAGTCGAAAGACAGTGCTGCGCCTGGGATTGGCGTTCAAACTCATCGAAAAAAGAATACCTGCCCTAAAAAACAGGTATCATCAATGTGCTTACAATTGGTTTAGACAGGTGGATAGGTTTCGGTCGACGCGCCGGAACCGGGCCGCAATCAGTCCCCTGCGTCCGATCGTTTCAGCTCTTCGAGCGTCGGCATCGAGACGATGTGATAGCCGGCGTCGACATTGATCACCTCGCCGGTCACGCCGCCGCCAAGGTCCGACAGGACATAGAGAGCCGAGCCGCCAATATCTTCCAGCGACACCGACTTGCGCAGCGGCGCATTGCGCTGCTGGAATGAGAACATGTAGCGCGCGTCCGAGATGCCGGCGCCGGCAAGTGTGCGCACCGGCCCGGGCGACAGGGCGTTGACGCGGATGCCGCGCGGTCCGAAATCGTTGGCCAGGTAGCGCACGCTCGCCTCGAGCGCCGCCTTGGCGACGCCCATGACGTTGTAGTTGGGCATGACGCGGACCGAGCCGGCATAGGTGAGGGTCAGCATCGAACCGCCCTCGTTCATCATCGACGCGGCCTTGCGCGCGATTTCGGTGAAGGAATAGCAGGAGATCACCATCGTGCGGATGAAGTTTTCCTTGGTGGTGTCGGCGTACAGCCCCTTCAGCTCGTTCTTGTCGGAGAAACCGATGGCGTGGACGACAAAGTCGATCGAGCCCCACTCGGCCTTCATCGCCTCAAACACCGCGTCGACGGAGGCGCTGTCCTCGACGTCGCACGGCAGCACCAGCTTGGCGCCGACCTTGTCGGCCAGCGGCCTGACCCGGCGGCCAAAGGCCTCGCCCTGATAGGTGAACGCCATCTCGGCGCCGTGCGCATGCAGCATCTGCGCAATGCCCCATGCGATCGAATGGTCGTTGGCGACGCCCATGATCAGGCCGCGCTTGCCCTGCATCAATCCCGACATCGGCCTCACCCGTCGTAGCGCTGGAACACCAGCGTGGCGTTGGTGCCGCCAAATCCGAAGGAATTGGACAGCGCCACGTCGATCTTTGCGTTGTCGATGCGCTTGCGCACCACCGGCATGCCCTCGAACTCGGGGTCGAGCTCGGCGATATGGGCGCTTTCGCCGATGAAGCCCGCCTGCATCATCAGCAGCGAATAGATCGCCTCCTGGACGCCGGCGCCGCCCAGCGAATGGCCGGTGAGCGATTTTGTCGACTGGATGTGCGGGATATCCGCGCCGAAGACGTTGCGGATGGCGCCCATCTCCTTGGAATCGCCGACCGGCGTCGAGGTGCCGTGCGAGTTGATGTAGTCGACCCGCTCCTTCACCGTCGCGATCGCCTGGCGCATGCAGCGCTCCGCGCCCTCGCCCGACGGCGCCACCATGTCATAGCCGTCCGAGGTCGCGCCGTAGCCGACCACCTCGCCATAGATTTTCGCGCCGCGCGCCCTGGCGACGTCGAGCGCCTCGAGCACCAGCACGCCGGCGCCGCCGGCGATGACGAAGCCGTCGCGGTTGACGTCATAGGCGCGGCTGGCCACCGCCGGCGTGTCGTTGAATTTCGACGACATCGCGCCCATCGCGTCGAACAGGTTCGACATCGTCCAGTCGAGGTCCTCATGACCGCCGGCGAAGACGCGGTCCTGCTTGCCCCACTGGATCAGCTCGTAGGCATTGCCGATGCAGTGCGCCGAGGTGGAGCAGGCCGAGGAGATCGAATAGTTGACGCCGTGGATCTTGAACCAGGTGGCCAGCGTCGCCGACGCGGTCGAGGACATCGCCTTGGGCACCGCGAACGGGCCGATGCGCTTGGGGCTGTTGTTCTTCTGGGTGATTTCGGCCGCCTCGACGAGGATGCGGGTCGAGGGACCGCCGGATCCCATGATGATGCCGGTGCGCTCATTGGTGATCTCGGCGTCCTCGAGACCCGCGTCGGCGATCGCCTGCAGCATCGCGACATGGTTCCAGGCGCCGCCGCGGTGCAGGAAGCGCATGGCGCGCCGGTCGACCAGCGGCGTCGGGTCCAGCGTCGGCATGCCCCAGACCTGCGAGCGGAAGCCGTGATCGGCAAAATCCTGGGAGAAGGTCAGGCCGGATTTGGCGTCGCGCAGCGAGGCGGTGACTTCGCCGGCGTCGTTGCCAATGGAGGACACGATTCCGAGACCGGTGACGACGACACGTCTCATAGGGAAATCTCCGTTCGTTGCGGGAGTAATGTCGAGATGGTCAGGCCGCAGCGCCCTGCTTCGCCAGCACGACCTTGAGGTCGGTGGCCGAATAGATCTGCTCGCCGTCGGCCTTCAGCCAGCCGTCGGCGATGCCCATGACCAGGCGGCCGCGGGTGACGCGCTTGAAGTCGACGCCATATTCGACCAGCTTCACCTTCGGCGTCACCATGCCCTTGAACTTGACCTCCCCGGTGGCGACGGCCATGCCCTTGCCGGGCTCGCCGAGCCAGCCGAGATAGAAGCCGGTCAACTGCCAGAGCGCGTCGAGGCCGAGGCAGCCGGGCATGATCGGATTGTCGATGAAATGGCAGGGGAAGAACCACAGATCGCGGTGAATGGCGAAATCGGCGCGGATGAACCCCTTGTCGAAGGCGCCGCCGGTCTCGCTGACCTCGGTGATGCGGTCGAACATCAGCATCGGCGGATAGGGCAGCTGGGCGTTGCCCGGGCCAAACAGCTCTCCCTTGGCGCAGGCCAGCAGGTCCGCATAGTCAAAGCTGGATTTCCGGTCGGCCATCAGTCTCCCCTAGATGTCACGCGGCAGCGAACGACTTTCGTCGATCACGCGCCGTTTCACTCCGTAATCTTTGCTACCGCTTAGCTTGCGGCCCGGTGCCGGTCAATGCGCGGCTTGATCCGTCATCAGTGACCGAATATATGCTGAAAGCAAGGCGACGGACCCAGGATGTTGCGGCAAACTGGCGAATTGCGATACGGGCGCGGAGACGATGAGCTCACCGACAGCCGGTGAAAGCCGGACAGCAGAAGGCAAGGTGCGGGCCGCGGGCCTGCGGCCGACGCGCCAGCGCGTCTCGCTCGCCTCGCTGCTGTTCGCCAAGGGCGACCGCCACCTGACCGCCGAGGACCTTCACGAAGAAGCGATTGGAGTGGGCGTCGCCGTGTCGCTGGCCACCGTCTACAACACGCTGCACCAGTTCACCGAAGCCGGGATGCTGCGCATTCTGGCGATGGAGGGCGCGCGCACCTATTTCGACACCAACACGTCGGACCATCACCATTTCTACGTCGAGGGCGAAAACCGCGTGCTCGACATCAACACCGGCGGCATTGGCGTCACCAATGTGCCCGAACCGCCGGCCGGCATGGAAATCGCCAATATCGACATCGTCATCCGCCTGCGCCCGAAGCGCTGAGGCCGGCGGCCAGACCGCTTCACGGCCAGGGCTCAGTCGTCGAAGGTTTCGTCGGGATAGGCGCCCCAGATCAGCGACTGCCGGACATAGCCGGAATAGCCGCCGAAGCGCATTTCGCACCACTGGCCGTCGCATTGTTCGATCATGCCGATGGCGCCGGGCTCGACGGTAGCGATGAGCCGCGACTTCTCGTCCGCATCGCGCGTCAGCGTGATCGCCGCCTCTTCCTTGCCCCTCAGCCACGGCGCGGCGATGCCGCTGCGCTTGCCCGACAGCAGCGACTGGTTGATCCAGCCCTCGGTGCCTTCCGAATCGCGGATGCGGCGCCAGTTGTCATATTCCTGGATGATTTCGACCGGCAGGCCGGTCTTCAGATACATCCATTCGACTGGATAGTTGCGGCCCGGCCCGACGCGCAGATTGACGCGGCCTGACTTCAGCGTGACGAAGCGGGGAATGGGTAAGCCGCTCTTGTTGGGACCGACCGCCTGAGCCGAGGCGGTTGCGACCAGGGGCGCGGCGGTCTGACACAGGCCCAGCACCAAAGCGCCCAGGGCGGCGCGACAGGCCAAACTCACCCAACTGATACGCGGCACGCTTTACTCCTTGAAACCAATGACCGGTCGACGCGACGTCCGGCCGCCCGCCTTTTTCTTTGTCATGCAACTCGGGGCTTGTTAGAGAGTGGCGAGACTGGGGGCGCCTAGAATGTCGCCTGTCTTGGTTAAGGAGCTCTCAACAGAACGGAGTTCCGGTCGAATGACGAGGAAAGAATGAAGGGCAAGAAGAAACCTCTGGTCGTCATTACGCGCAAATTGCCCGATCCGGTCGAAACCCGGATGCGCGAACTGTTCGACGCGCGGCTGAATGTCGACGACCGGCCGATGACCCAGCCCGAACTCGTCGCCGCGATGCAGGAAGCCGACGTGCTGGTGCCGACCATCACCGACCGCATCGACGAGGCGCTCATCGCCCAGGCAGGCCCGAACCTCAAACTGATCGCCAGCTTCTCCAACGGCGTCGACCATGTCGACGTCACCGCCGCCCAGAAGAAGGGCATCACCGTCACCAATACGCCCAACGTGCTGAACGAAGACACCGCCGACATGACGCTGGCGCTGATGCTCGCGGTGCCGCGCCGGCTGGTGGAAGGCGCGTCGCTGCTGAAGGGCGACGGCAAATGGGCCGGCTGGTCGCCGACCTGGATGCTTGGCCACCGCATCTGGGGCAAGCGCCTCGGCATTGTCGGCATGGGCCGCATCGGCACGGCGGTGGCGCGCCGCGCCAAGGCGTTTGGCCTGTCGATCCACTACCACAACCGCCAGAAAGTCGCGCCGGCTGTCGAGGAAGAGCTGGAGGCGACCTATTGGGAAAGTCTCGACCAGATGCTGGCCAGGGTCGACATCGTCTCGGTCAATTGCCCGTCGACGCCGGCGACATTCCACCTATTGTCAGCGCGGCGGCTGGCGCTGATGCAGCCGACCGCGTTCGTGGTCAACACCGCGCGCGGCGAGATCATCGACGAGGCGGCCCTGATCAAGCAGATCGAGCAGGGCCGGCTGGCCGGTGCGGGGCTCGACGTGTTCGCGCACGAACCGGCGGTCAACGCCAAGCTGGTCAAGCTGGCGGCCAAGGGCAAGGTGGTGATCCTGCCTCATATGGGATCGGCGACGATCGAAGGCCGCATCGACATGGGCGAGAAGGTGATCATCAACATCCGCACCTTCTTCGACGGACACCGCCCGCCCGACCGCGTGCTGCCGCTGAGGACCTGACGGTCGTGAGCAAATCCTGCAAGCGTTGAATCGCGCTAACCGTCCGCCGACAGCGCGACGGCGCCAAGATCATCGATCGACACCGACACCCGCCGTCCGGCAAAGCCGGCGTGGCGCGCCGCCGCCAGCTTCACGGCCGGCGGCGGGGTCCAGCCCATCTCCCGCGCCACGATCAGGCCGAGCAGCAGGATGGCGTCGGGCTCGTCGAGGACAAGCGCGGCCGGCGCATTGCCGTTGCGCACCAGTTCCAGCAGGACCGCCGACGCCGACGACGAGCCGATCGTGCCCGGTAGGAACAGCACCCGCCCGGCAATGCCGAGCCCGTGCTGGGGATGGCGGACGTCTGCGATACGACCGGTTTTCGGATCCACGCCACCCCAGAAGCTGATCGGCCGGTCCAGCACCAGCGCCTCGCCCGACGCCGACGCGCCGCCCACCAGAAGGTCGCAGGGCTGCATCGTCATGGCTCACTCCCCACTCGGGCCGGGCGGCCGGCGACCGCGCTCTCGACGCAGTCGGGCAGCGAGCCGTAGAGCACCGCGTAGCCGGTGTTGCCGGGCGCATACTGGGCGAATTTTCCGGAATTGGTCATCAGCACGCCCGACGCATTGTCCGGCAGGATCGGCGTGACGACCACGCATGTGTCGGCGACGACGGTGACGCCGGCGTCGCGCAACGGATCGAGCAGGCCGCGCCGCTCGATTTCGGCGAGCGCGTGGCGGCCGGTGCAGGCGTAGAACGGAACCGCCGCCTTGCGCCCCGCCAGCAGCGCGGCCAGCCGGGTAAACTCGGCCGGCGACAGATGCGGGCTGCCGATCGCCACCGCGTCGATCCTGTCCGGGCGCTCGGCGGTCGACAGCCGCGCCTGGGCGTCCGCCGCCATCGCAGGCGTCACCTTGATCGTGCGCGCCTGCGCTTCGCCGCCAAGCGCGGTTGTGAGGTCGGGGGCTTCCGGCGTCACGCCGGCGATGTGGAACAGGCCGACCGCGCCGGTCGAGGCGGACGCCGCGCCAAACGCCTTCAGCGCATCGTCGCCGGGGTGAGCGGCGACGCCGCTGACGACGCCGATGTCGGAACCGGCCTCGCGGCCGTAGAGACTGCCCAGCACCGGCCAGGCGATTTCGGAGGCGAGGAAGGCCGGATCGAGGCCGCCGACGTCGAACACCAGCCGGGCGCGGCGATTGGCCGGCCGGTGCAGGCCGTAGTCGGGCGCGACGCCCGAGATGGCGCAGGCGATGTCGAGGAAATCGCCATAACGGTTGGTGCGTGCGCCCAGCACCGAATTGCAGAACACCACCGCGTTCGATTCGCCCCAGGCGACATCCGTCCCCTTGGCCGGACGATGCCCTGCCTGGTAGGGCGCGCATGTCCAGGTCGGCTCGCAGCCCAGCGCCCGGTAGGCGTCCATCATCCGCCGCGCCATCGACCGTTCGTGCGGCGGCATCCGGTCGCGCGAGCAGCCGGTCAGGTCGAGCGAGCCGACATTGAGGGTGGCGCGCACCGCCAGCCTCGCGCCGCCCTCCACCAGACGCTCGGCGAACAGCGTGCCGGAATCGCCGTGATAGAGCGCGCCGTCGATATGGGCCGAGGCGATCGGGATCAGCCGCGGCGCGCCGAGCAGGCGGGCGGCGTCGGCGACGATACGCATAGCCATGCCGGCGCCGTCGGGCCGGGCGGCGATGTCGCGCTGCTGCGGTTCGAGTTCAAGCGTCATCGGTCAGTCTTTCTTGGGGCGACGCGCATAGCGGATGGTGTCGAACCGCGCGGCCAGCGCGTCGTAGAGCAGCAGCCGGCCGATCAGCGGTTCGCCGGCGCCGGTGACCAGCTTGATCACCTCCATCGCCTGCAACGAGCCGATGACGCCGGTCAGCGCGCCGACAATGCCGGCCTCGGCGCAACTCGGGACCAGCCCGGCCGGCGGCGGTTCCGGGAACAGGTCGCGAAAGCCCGGATTGGGCTTGCCGTCGGCGTTCTTGCCATGCGGCGCCAGCACGGTCACCGAGCCGTCGAAGCGGCCGACCGCGCCGGTGACGAGCGGCTTTTCCAGCCGCTCGCAGACATCGGCCAGCAGAAAACGGGTCTCGAAATTGTCCGACCCGTCGACGACCAGGTCGTAGCCGCCGATCAGCTCGCCGGCATTGCCGGCGTCCAGCCGCAGGGCATGGGTCTCGACCACGACATTGGGATTGACATCGCCGATGCGCCGCGCCGCGCTGTCGGTCTTCAGCCCGCCGACGCGTTGCGTCGCGTGGATGATCTGGCGCTGGAGATTGGACAGCGACACGACATCGTCGTCGACAATGCCGATCCAGCCGATGCCGGCGGCGGCGAGATAGAGCAGCACCGGCGCGCCCAGTGCGCCTGCGCCAATGCACAGCACCCGCGCCTGCTTCAGCCGGCGCTGGCCGACGCCGCCGATCTCCGGCAGGACGATATGGCGCGCATAGCGTTCCAGCTCCTCGTCGGTCAGTCTTGGCGGCTCGCTCACGCGGGGGCCCCGACGAAGCTTGCGATAGCGTTCGCCGCCGCGGCCAGATTGTCGTCGCGGCTCAGGCCCGATGCCTTGCGCGGCTTCAGATCATGGTCGCCGTCTGGCAGCCAGAACAGCTTCATCGCGTCCGGCAGGGGATAGGCCGTCACCTCCTCGCGGGTTCCGAACGGATCGCGTTCGCCCTGGCAGACCAGCGACGGGACGGTCATCGGTTCGAGATGATCGGTGCGCAGCTTGGCGGGGCTGCCCGGCGGGTGGAACGGATAGCCGAGGCAGACCAGGCCGGCGATGGTGCGCTTGTCGTAGAGTTTCTGGGCGATCATCGAGGCCATGCGGCCGCCCATCGACTTGCCGCCGATGAACAGCCGGCCGGGCGCTTTGATCTGCCCGATGGCGTCGAGATATTCGGCGATCAGCCGGTTCGCCGGCGCCGGCGGCGGCCGCTTGCCATCGCCCGAGCGGCGGGCGGCCATATAGGCGAATTCGAAGCGGGCGACGCGCACGCCGTGGCCGGCGATGCGTTCGGCGATGGCATTCATCCAGTCCGAATCCATCGGCGCGCCGGCGCCGTGTGCGAGCAGCAGGGTGACGCCGGACCGTTCCGGCCCGTTGAAGATGAAGTCGGTCATCGACAGATCCAGATTGCGAACCTGTCTATAGAGGCTTTCTGGCCGGCGGTCAGGCTTTTTGCGCGCGCTTGCGGCGGACTTTCGGCTTGGCCGGCAGCGGCTGCGGATCGTCTTCGGCGACCGATGGCGCGATCACGGTTGGCGCGGTCGCGGTCGGCGCGGCCTCTGTCACGACGCGGTTGCGGCCTTCCTTTTTGGCGCGATACAGGGCCGCGTCGGCATTGGCGACCAGGTCGACGGTCGATCTCGAGCCCGGCGGCAGGCTTGCCACGCCGAACGAGGCGGAGACCGGCGCGCCGCTGGGCCCGCTCAGCGCCTCGATGCCGACGCGCAGGTGTTCGGCCTTCTTGGCCGCCGCCTCCATGTCGCAGCCCGGCATGACGATGATCATTTCCTCGCCGCCGTAGCGGCAGGCGATGTCGGATTCGCGCAGCCGGTTGGTGAGGACCGCGGCGACGTCGCGCAGCACCGCGTCGCCCTTGCCGTGGCCGAACTGGTCGTTCAGCCGCTTGAAATGGTCGAGGTCGAGCATGATTACCGACAGCGGCGTGTTCTCGCGCGAGGCGATCAGCGCCGAACGCTGCAGCGTATCTTCCATGTAGCGGCGATTGTAGAGCCCGGTCAGCGGATCGCGCAGCGCCTGGCTGCGCAGCAGTTCGCGCAGCGCGATATTGGCCAGCGCCAGCGACATGCCGTCGGCGATGGCGGTCGCCGTCTCCACGATCCGGTCGAGCGCGTCGGGCGGACTTGCCGCCGGCGCATGGACCTGGAACAGGCCGAGGATCTCGCCGCGCGCGATCATCGGGATCTCCAGCGTATCGTGGTCGCCGGCCGCATGGTCGCAGCACAGATGGCCGCCGCCCGGCCGGTTGACGTGGCGCTTGCCGCGCTTCAGCGCCCAGCAATGGCTGGGGCCGATCGCGTCCGGCAGTTCCTGTCCTGCCGGCAGGTTCCACTGCGACGACAGGACCAGCCTGTCGCGGGAATTGTTGAAGACATAGAGCACGCCGCCCATCTGCGGCATCAGTTCGGTGGCTGTCGCCCGCAACACCGCATTCGCGTCCGAATGGTCGTTGGCGCTCTGCAGCATGTCGGTCATTTCCGACAGCCTGACGATCTTTTCGCGCTGCTGGTTGGCCTCCGCCAGCGTGCGCCAGCGGGCGATCGCCTGCTTCTTGCCGGCGGTGGTCGCGAAGGCGAACGCGGCGACGCAGACGACGCCGGAGATCAACTGGAGGATGGTGACGGCATTTTCCGCATATCCCATCTTCCCCGCCAGGGCCGCGTAGCGGGCCTCGCCCTCGTCCAGCATGGCCTCAAAGGTCGACATCGTCGTCTGGATGGTGGCGTTGACATTGTCGCCGGCATAGATCGTGCGGGCGATGTCGCCCTGGTCGTTCTCCAGCGCGGCGACGATCCGCGACCATGACGATTTGAGCGATTCCAGCACCTCGGCAGACGGGGTCTGCTTGCCGTTGATCGGGATCAGGGCCGGAAAACTCTGCGCCGCCTGGCCCGACAACTGCGCCAGCGATTCGACGTAGACCATGCTGTTGATGCGCTTGTCCGGTCGCGCCAGGCCGTTCAGGACGCTGATCTCGGTCTGAAGCATCAGGTGGCGCGTGGTCCGCATGTCGGCCATGGCGGCGCGCAGGCTTTCCATCTGCTGGTTGTAGCTTCGCGTCAGGAAAAACGCGCCGACCACCGACAGGGTCATGATCAGCATCAGCCCGATGGCCAGCATCGAGACGACGCCGCGAATCCAGTCGGATCTCCGCTCTTCAAATGATCGTCCGGTTTGGGTCGGCATAAGGAAACAGGAAAGGCCCGTTGCGCATTCGTCAGCCAAGTTCTTTGCGCAACTTTAGTTTCGTAACCGTCAAACCGGATGGTTAAGCGGGGGTAAACAGCGCCGCGGCTGGCACCGCACTTGTAATCGGCGTCGTTTGGCTGCAACTGCGGCGGCTGACAAAGAGGACTTCCCATGGCCGTCATCTCGCGCAAAATCCCCGCCCCCGACATGGTCCAGATCAGCCGCGCGCTGATCTCGGTGTCCGACAAGACCGGTCTGATCGACTTCGTCAAAGGACTGACCCGGTTCGGGGTCGAGATCGTCTCGACGGGCGGCACCCGCAAGGCGATCGAAGACGCCGGCGTTGCGGTCACCGACGTCTCGCAGGTAACGGGATTTCCCGAGATCATGGACGGCCGCGTCAAGACGCTGCATCCGCTGGTGCATGGCGGGCTGCTGGCGGTGCGCGGCGACGACGAGCACCAGAAGGCGATGCACGAACACGGCATCCGCCCGTTCGACCTGGTGGTGGTCAATCTCTACCCGTTCGAGGAGGTGCGCCGCGCCGGCGGCGACTATCCGTCGACGGTGGAGAACATCGACATTGGCGGGCCGGCGATGGTGCGCGCCTCGGCCAAGAACCACGCCTATGTCTCGATCCTGACCGACCCGTCAGACTATGCGATGACGCTCGAGGCGATGGACGAAAACGCCGGCTCGCTGTCCTACCGGTTCCGGCAGCGGCTCGCCGCCAAGGCGTTCGCCCGCACCGCGGCCTACGACGCGGCGATCTCCGGCTGGTTCGCCGATGCGCTCGGCATCGAGCATCCGGCGTGGCGCAGCTTCGGCGGTCGGCTGGAACAGGTGATGCGCTATGGCGAGAACCCGCACCAGAGCGCGGCGTTCTATGTCAGCGGCGACGGACGGCCGGGCGTCGCCAGCGCCCGCCAGACGCAGGGCAAGCAGCTCTCCTACAACAATATCAACGACACCGACGCGGCGTTCGAACTGGTGGCCGAGTTCGATCCGGCCACGCCTGCGGTGGCGATCATCAAGCACGCCAATCCGTGCGGCGCAGCGATCGGCGCGACGCTGGCCGAAGCCTATCGCAAGGCGCTCGCCTGCGACCCGGTGTCGGCGTTCGGCGGCATCGTGGCGATGAACCGGACGCTGGACGCCGAGGCGGCCGAGGAAATCGTCAAGGTGTTCACCGAGGTGATCATCGCCCCCGACGCCGACGACAAGGCGGTTGCGATCGTCGCCGCCAAGAAGAATCTCAGGCTGCTTTTGGCGGGAGCGATGCCCGATCCGCGCGCGTCCGGCCTGACGGTCAAGTCGGTGGCCGGCGGGCTGCTGGTGCAGACGCGCGACTCTGGCTCCGTCGACCAACTCGACCTCAAGGTGGTGACGAAGCGCCAGCCGACACAAGCCGAAATGGCGGATTTACGGTTCGCCTTCCAGGTCGCCAAACACGTCAAGTCGAACGCCATCGTCTATGTCAGGGACGGCGCGACGGTGGGCATCGGCGCCGGACAGATGAGCCGGGTGGATTCGTCGCGCATCGCGGCGCGCAAGGCGCTCGACGCGACCGAGGCCGCCGGGCTGGCGACGCCGACGACACATGGCTCGGTGGTGGCGTCGGACGCCTTCTTCCCCTTCGCCGACGGATTGCTGGCGGCGGTCGAGGCCGGCGCGACCGCCGTCATCCAGCCGGGCGGATCAATGAACGACCAGGCGGTGATCGACGCGGCCGACGAGGCCGGCATCGCGATGGTGTTCACCGGGATGCGGCACTTCCGCCACTAGCAAATCCGAGGCTTCAGGCCGCGGCCGGCTTGTAGTCGCGGCTGTTTACCCAGGGCAGCAGCGCCCAGCCGATGGCAAACAGCAGGATGATCGGCGTGACGCCGAGGCGCTGTGCGTCCTGCGTCGAGAAGCCGAACGCCTCGGACGCGAACCAGGCGGTGGCGAAGGCGATCGCAAACGGCGCGATGAACGAGGTGGCGCGGCCCGACAGTGCATAAAGACCGAAGGCTTCGGTGACCTTGTCGGCCTCCACCTGGTCGACCAGCAAGGTGCGCGACGCCGCCTGGATCGAGCCGCCCGCCGCGCCGATCAACGCGCCGGCCAGATAGAAGACGATATCGGGCAGGTTCGATGTGGCGCCGGGTTCGGCGACGGTCATGAACAGGACCTGCGTCGGCGTTGTCGAGATGATGACCAGGCAGCACAGGATCAGCATAACTATGGAAAAGACGATCACTGGCTTGGGGCCGAACCGCTGGTCGGCGCGGCCGCCCAGCCATGCGCCGATGGCGCCGGTGAGATTGGCCAGGATGCCGAAAATGCCGATCTTGATGATCGGCCAGCCGAGCACGCCGGCGGCGTAGATGCCGCCGAAGGAATAGAGTGCGTTCAGCGCGTCGCGGTAGAACATCGACGAGATCAGGAACGAGAAATAGCTCTTTTGCGACGGCAGCGAACGCAGCGTCTCGCCAAGCTCGGACAGACCCCTCCTGACGGCGGAGCCGACATCGCCGGCGCGGCGCGCCACATCGGGCGTCCACAGGAACATCGGCAGCACGAAAATCAGATACCACAACGAGGTGAGCGGGCCGGATGCGCGGTCGCCCTCATATGTCGCAGGGTCGAGGCCGAACAGCGGCGACAGGCCGAAAAGGGTCTTGCCGGTCTCGGGATTGGCCGACAGGAAACCCAGCACGATGACCAGAGAAATCAGGCCGCCGATGTAACCCAAGCCCCAGGCGGAACCCGACAGCCTGCCCAGTTCCGAGCGCGGCACCAGCGTCGGCATCATCGCATTGTTGAAGACCGCCGCGTATTCCATGCCGACCAGCGCCAGCACGATGCCGAGCATGGGAATAAACAGCGAGCCAGCGCCCGGCAAGGCGTACCACAGCATCCAGCAGCCGACGAAGCCAACGATCGAGAACAGGAATATCCAGGGTTTGCGCGGACCGGTGGCGTCGGCGATGGCCCCGAGCACGGGCGAGGTCAATGCGATGATCGCGCCGCCGATGCCGGCCGCATAGCCCCAGTATTCCTGGCCCTGGGCCGGATTGGCGGCCACCTTGGAAGCGAAATAGGGGGCGAAGACGAAGGTGATGATCAACGTGTGGAATGGCTGTTGGGCGAAATCGAAGAACATCCAGCCCCAGATGCCCTTTTTCGACGCCCGCGCCGCAACTTCACCGGTCATGCCCCGCTCCCCCTTAAGGCGTTTTGCTAGTCATAGCAGGAAGGACGGCGGGCGGTAGACGGTTTCTTGGGGCGGGCGGGCGACTTACGAACGCGCGAAAGCGCGCCCGGCCCCGCAATCAGGGCAAGGATCCGAAAAGTTCGAAGGATGTGTCCGCGGCTCGACAGATCGCGTCAGACGCCACTGCACCGATGGAACGGCGCTGGCCCGGCGCGGATGGCGTGCGCGGCGCAAACCGTCACAAGGATGATGACGGCCGCAAACACCGCCGGGTCGAGGCAATTGCTCGAAAGGTCGCGCGAATTGTCGTCCGCGTTGTCGCCGAAATTGCCGGACCATGCCGCGAGATCGCCGAGCAGAAGCCCAAGAATCCGAAAAGTGCGGGCGAGATCAAAGAGTTCGTCGATGGAGTCGGCTCCAGGATCTGTTTCGGGGAGAACGAGATCGAGGCCAAAGTCATCTGCCAGGCCAGAGACGAGGCGCTGGCCGGCGCCAAGTGCGATACGCAGGATGACCAGCATCGTGAAACGGACCGGCGCGGGCAGGCAAGCCGTGCGCTCGGCGATGTTGGCGAAAGCCAGCAGGAACCGGATGCTGCGCTTCAGCCTCTCTGCTTCCTGTCTCATCGCCTCGTGGCAGTCCATCGCGTCCTCGTTTGTGGCGCCAAGATTATGGGGACGGGAAATCCGAGGGGGATAGAATGCAGCGCGATTTTTCCGGCATGCCGTTTTTCAGAGCATCATGCCCTTCCACCGCGCGACGCAAGGTCGAAGCCCGTCATTATGGCTTCGCGGGTTCGACACACCTGAAAGGGCCACCAGACCTTTCAGGTCGACACAGTCGAACAGGCTCCCGCCCAGCAAGGGGCGCAGAGAAGCGGCATCGGAGGTCGATCGAGAATGGAAAGGGACGCCGTCATCCTCGACACAGGCCGAGAATGACGGCTCAGTTACCGGCGCCATACTGCCAGTAAGGCTGCGAGGCGAAGACGATATCCTTGACCTTGGTCATATCGAGGTCTGTCCGGCTCTTGGTCAGCGGATCCTCGAGCATGAACTTCGCGACGATCGAATCGCACATTTCCGCTTCGACGCGACCGTCCTCCTCGACATAGATCAGATAGCGCTTGACCCCGTCGGGCAACGGGTTCGCGTCGAGGCGGGCGATCTTGCGGAGCGACCCGAGAGGTTTGGCGACATTCGAACACAGGATCACATTGGTATTCTGGAAATCCGGCGCGCTGACCCTGCCGCGCAGCAATGCGCCGTCCACCTCGACGACATCGGTGTAGACCGACAGCGCCTTGGCCAGATTGAGCCGCCTGCCATGTTTCACCTCGGACCAGAGCTTTCCGTCGATGTCGGCCGAGAACAGGATTCTCTTTTTGATCGCCGCCGGTTTAAGTGTGCGACCCCCTTTGTGCCGTTCGCCTGACAAAAGCGCGGCGACAAATGACACCTGAGGCGCAGCATATGACGTGCCGGACCGCAGATTGACGGCGTAATTCCGGGCGCGCGCGTCATATTCCATCACCGGCACGGCGCAGCCCCAGGCGGCGATGTCGACATATTTGCTGGAATAGTTCGAATCCCGGGTCAGTTGGTCGTCGCCCGACGTCGCGGCAACGACGATGATGTGCGACCCTTCATCGCCTCCGGACATCGCCGGATAGCGCTTGTTGGCGTCTTTCAACTCGACTCCGTCATTGCCGGCCGCCGCCACGACGATGAAAGCCTTGTCCGGAGCAAGGTAGTCGTTGAATCTCTGCTCCTCCCTGGAAAAGGCGATGCTGAGATTGACCACGTCGACGCCGCTGTTGCTCTGGTCCGCCAGCCACATCGCCTTGTCGAGCCGGGTGCTCGACACCGGGAAACACTTGTCCCCCTGTTCCGCCGGCCCGCAGACATTGTCGACGATCCTGTAAGGGGCAACGCCGATCAGGCCAAGCAGCGGACTGATATTGGCATAGAAGTGCCCGCCAAGCGCCACCGACATGACGCCGGAACCGTGCGACTTCTTGACGTCATTGGGCAAGGCCATGATCTCGACCATGTTCTGGGCCCCGTCAACGAGCATGGTGCGACCGCTGCTGGCGTAGCTCGACCTCATGTCTTCGAGCCCGCCGTCGAACAGCGCGATGACCGGCCGCCGTGGCGGTTCGCGCTTCAAGTCCGTATTGTCCACAAGCGTCATGTTGTAGGCGAATGTCGAGGCGACGGACATGAAGTGTTTTTCGCTGAACGCCTTGGCCGCCGCCACGCCGGTCTCCGTGCAGTCGGGCGTGTCGGATTGCAGTTCGCCCCACTGGATTTCCTTCTTGACGACGACTCCGCCGACGAAACCTGGATTGAGGCCCGGCTTGTTCTTGAGTTCCTCCTGCACGGCCTCGACGCTGCCGGTGGGGATCGACACAGAGACCGTGGACGACGGAAGCAGCACCTTTTCGCCGATACTGAGCGTCTTGTCCGCCGCGTCGGCGCCATTGAGCTGGTTGTAGCGGTCAAGAAATTCCTGCCAGTCGCCAACGCCGCCAGCTTGATCCTTCTGGAGCTGATACAACTGCCACGGGTATTGGCCGCTCTGGATGGTGTGCTCGATCTGCTGGCTGCCGATGCAATAGGGTATCTGCACGGCCGTCAGTTCCGGCACCGGCGTCGCCAGCGTCGCCGCCGACCCGGCCGTTCCGTTGAGGAGCGGCAGCAACGCCTCGACATTGGCGATGTAGGCGTCGCTGACGCCGGGGCAGTGGCGGCGGATGATCGTCTCGTAGGTGTCGCCGGCCTGAGAAACGACAACCACCGGCGTGGCGTAGCGCATGAACACTTCTTCCGCCGCGTTTTTTGACGCGTCGATGTCGGCAATCGCCGCGTCGCCCGGCGCCAGTTTCATCTCGAATTCGGACAGGTTGCGGGGCGTCGTCATGTTGAACGACCCTTCGGCCGATGCATCGGCGACGCCCACCGCCAGCGCCGCGACCAGCAAGCCCGTGCGCCGGCGCGTCGTCATGTCCTGCACCCCTTTGCGTCGGGGTTGAGGCCGCAAATGGCGGCCGCCCTCGACTGCGCCCATGTCAGCGCCCATTCGACGAAGCTTGGCGTGGCGGTCGAAGACAGGAAAGACCTCGTGCTGATGTCGCCGCGCGAATTGACGCCGATGATCACGCGCGTGCCAAGGCTGGCGTTGGCGGTGAAATAGGCCGCGCCGCCGCTGTCGCCGAAGCACAGCGCCGCGCCACCTTCCGTTACGGTATCGATGTCGTCGCCCATGGGGCCGCGCGTCACCGTCGCCGGCCCGACATGCAGGACGCCGAACGAACCGTCGAAACCGCCCTTGCTGGTGCAGCCGTAACCGAGCAGCGTCACCGCGGAGCCAGGGCGCGCATCGGCAAGCGAGGCGCTGACCTTCTCGAAGGCGAAGCCCGACATGGGCTGCTCCGCCAGGCAGAGCGCAAAATCGGTGCTCGCATTGCCGGTGGCGTATTGCGGATGGTGATCGCAGACGACCTTGATCGCTCCCGAAGGCAGAGACACTGCGCCCTGCTCGCCGTCGGTGACGCAATGGGCGGCGGTGAGAATGACCCTGTCGCCGACGGCGGTGCTGGTACAACCGCCGACATCGTTGCGGAAGATGAATGTCGCCGGCCAGGCTTCGGGTTCGACAGGCTGGGCGCCGATAACAACCGTGCCGCCGCCTTGTGGCTTGTCCGGCGCGACGAAATCAGCCGCGGAAGCCGACCAGGGCGTCGAGGCGACCGCCACCAAGAGAAGAGAACAGACAGCATTGCGCATGACCAACCCTCCCGAGATATGTCCTTAGAATTGTATCATTCCCTCAGACACAATCAAGAGTGATGAATCCTTGAGGTTTGCGACCGCCAGTTGCGAAGCCGCGTTGCGCCAGCGAGGTTGCTGGCCGAATCGGCTAGAGCCTCGTGCCGATATTGTGGCCAATCTGTTTGTTGCTTGGTGAGACGAGCCAACAGGAGGCGGCGCAGCCTCGATGTGGCGCATCGCGCAAGCCGCCAGACGCAGCGGGCGTCCACCAAACACAAACCCTGCCCGTCGAATTGCCATTCACAATTCGACAGACAAATATTTCCTGCCGATCAAACCAGAATACCGGCACGAGGCTCTAAGTCGAGCGGGAACTGCATCGGCCCGAAAATCGGAAGCGTCGCCCCAATGGCGCATGGCTGAAACTCGCCCGGTCTATGCTCTGACGCCGAATTTGGATAGTTTCGGCCGACCAGCAGTATCGGGAAACGCGATGAAACGAAAATACCTCTTGCTGCTTGCTTTTGCATTGCTCAGCGCCTGCAACAAATCCACCCAGACGGCGGCGGACAAGCCCCTCAATGCGGAGGTAAAAACAAATCCCGTCAGCCAACAACTTCCGGTCGAAAGCTGGGTTGGGGAATGGTTCGGTGTGGAAGGTCTTTATCTCAAGGTGGAAAAAGATGAAATGGCCGGTCCAGGCAACTATATTCTGACGATGCAAACTGGGCCGGACGACAGTTCCAGGGAAATCTTGAGCGGCGTCGCCATCGACAACGGCATCCGCTTTACCCGTAGCGACGGTGTCCACATGCTTCGGTTGGGCAATGGCGACGACACGGGGCTGAAGTGGCTGGCCGACAAGACGACATGCCTGTTCGTTGCCCCCGGAGAAGGATATTGCCGCGATTGACGCGTCGGCAAATGTTCTGCAGCACAGCTGTTCGCATCCAGTCGCAGACAGCGGACGCTTCGCGCGGCAAGTTCGCCGCCAAAAGGACTTTGAACATTACATTTCCTTAAGCATTAACTTTTCGTAAGCCGCTGTAATAATGGCGCTTTCGCCACAATCGGGGACGATATGTTCCTGCGCCGGCAACGCCCTGCACCAGCGTCATCGCCTCTCGACCCAGACGATGCACTGACGCACTCCGAAGCCTCCGACCGACTGTGACCTGCGGCCAGATGAGCTGACCGGAGGACTTCAAACTCGACTTCATCCTGGGATAACGACCATGAACACCGTCTCATATCTTGCCTCCGCAGCACTGGCGCTTGGCGCCGCCGGATGGATGGCCCTGCCGGCGAACGCGGCAAATGCGACGCAGCAGGCCTGCAGCCAGCAATATCAAGCGGCGAAAACCGCCGGCACATTGAACGGCCAGAAATGGACCGACTTCTATTCCGCCTGCGCCGCCAACATGAAGTCTTCGGGCGCAACGACGGCCGCTCCCGCCGCTGCTTCCGCGCCGGCGACCAAGCCTGCCTCGGCGGCCAAACCCGCCGTGGCCGCAATTGCTCCGACCGTGGCTGCCCCGGCGACCGGCGGCGCGAAAGCCGCGTCGGCTGCGCCGATGAAGATCGCGGCAGGCAGCGGCGCGTCGACGCAGCAGGTGTGCAGCGGCCAGTATCAGGCGGCGAAAACCGCCGGCACGCTGAACGGCCAGAAGTGGAGCGATTTCTATTCGGCATGCGCCGCCACCATCCGCAACTATTCCGAGAACGCCGCAGCCGCCCCGGCTGAACCGGCGCCGGCTACCGTCGGTCAGGCAACGACGACGCCGGCGGCTGTCGCCACCACCGACGCCAATGGCAAGCCGCTGTCAGCCGGCGAAATCGCGTTCCGCCAGCGCATCCATGCCTGCTCGCAGGAATGGCAGTCCGAAAAGACCGCGGGCACGCTGCCCGCCGGTTCGAAATGGCCGCAGTTCTGGAGCGCCTGCAACACGCAACTCAAGGCGCAGGGGTAAGTCATGGTCGCGGACGCAACACCAAAGACCACGGATGCCGAACCGGCAGACAACTGGACGGTTCAGCAGATGGTCAACGAAGTCTCGACCCGAACCGGTCTCAGTCCCGGTGTCTGTGAAAAGGTGACAGGCACGGTTCTGTCGGTCTTCCTGCACGAGGATCGCGGCCATGCCATGGCGCTGTTCGACCGGCTCCAGGGCGCGCTGGAACTTGCCCAGGCCTATGATGTGATCAACGCCCAGCCGCCGCAGAACGAAGGCGTTGTGAGCATTCTGCTGCGCAAGATCGACGCCCAGTTCAACGAGCCGACGCAGGCCGCACTCAACGGCGTGTCGCAGCTGGCGCAATCGGGACTGTCGGTCGACGAGTTGCGGCAGGCGTCGAGCGTGCTGTTCAGCCAGCTCAAGCTGGCGGCGGGACCGGCGGCGGTCGCAAACGCGCTGTCGTCGGCGCCGATGCTCCGGAAGAGCCTCGGCCTGTAAGGATCGCAACGAAAAGGCGGCGCGCGTCAACGCGCGCCGCGATGCGACGGCGTCAGGCGCCGGCGCTGTAGGCGGCGATCACCGCCATGTTGACGATGTCGGAATCCTTGGCGTTGAGCGGAACGATCTGCACCGGCTTGTTCAACCCGACCAGCATCGGCCCGATCACGGTCGAGCCGCCGAGTTCCTGCAGCATCTTGGTCGAGATCGACGCCGAGTGGAACGCCGGCATGATCAGCACATTGGCCGGGCCGGACAGGCGGCAGAACGGATATTGCCGCATCAACCGCGGATTGAGCGCCACGTCGGCGGCCATCTCGCCGTCATATTCGAAATCGACGCGGCGCTTGTCGAGGATCTTGACCGCTTCCTGCACCCGTTCCGAGCGTTCGCCGGCCGGATGGCCGAAGGTGGAATAGGCGAGCATGGCGACGCGCGGCTCGTAGCCCATGCGCCGTGCAAAACCGGCGGTCTCCTCGGCGATGTCGGCCAGCTCCTCGGAGTCGGGCATGTCGTGCACGGCGGTGTCGGCGACGATGACGGTGCGGCCGCGGCACAGCGCGATCGACACGCCGATGACGCGGTGGCCGGGGCGTTCGTCGATGACGCGGCGCACGTCCTCGAGCGCGGTCGAATAGTTGCGGGTGACGCCGGTGACCACCGCGTCGGCGTCGCCCAGCGCCAGCATGGTGGCGGCGAAATGGTTGCGGTCATTGTTGATCAGCCGCTGGCAGTCGCGCAGCAGGAAACCCTTTCGCTGCAGGCGCTCGTAGAGATAGTCGGCATAGACCGAATTGCGGCGCGACAGCCGCGCATTGATGATCTCGATGCCGGCGCGGTTCAGGTCGACGCCGGCGTTCCGGGCGGTCTCCTTCATCTGCTCCTCGCGGCCGAGCAGGATCGCCGTGCCGAGTTTCTGGCTGACATAGGAGACGGCGGCGCGCATCACCTGCTCTTCCTCGCCCTCGGCGAAGACGACGCGCTTGGGCTGGCGGCGCACCCGGTCGTAGATACGCTGCAGCGTCGAGGCGATCGGGTCGCGACGAGCGGACAGTTCCTGGGCGTATTTCTCGAAATTGAGGATCGGCCGGCCGGCGACGCCCGAATCCATCGCCGCGCGCGCCACGGCGACGGGAATGGCGGAAATCAGCCGCGGGTCGAACGGCACCGGGATGATGTATTGCGGGCCGAATTTCGGCCGGTTGCCCTGATAGGCGGCGGCGACGTCGTCGGGCACGTCCTCGCGCGCCAGATCGGCGAGCGCGCGGGCGGCCGCCACCTTCATTTCGTCATTGATGGTGGTGGCGCGCACGTCGAGCGCGCCGCGGAAGATGTAGGGGAAGCCGAGCACATTGTTGACCTGGTTCGGATAGTCGGACCGGCCGGTGGCCATGATCGCGTCGGTGCGGATTTCGGCCACTTCTTCCGGTGTGATCTCCGGGTCGGGATTGGCCATGGCGAAGATGATCGGGTTCTTCGCCATCGACTTGACCATGGCCGGCGTCAGCGCGCCCTTGGCCGACAGGCCAAAGAAGATGTCGGCGCCTTCCATTGCATCGGCAAGGGTGCGCGCATCGGTCTTGACCGCATGGGCCGATTTCCACTGGTTCATGCCCTCGGTGCGGCCCTGGTAGACGACGCCCTTGGTGTCGCACAGGGTGACGTTTTCGGGCGAGAAGCCGAGCGACTTGACCAGTTCGATGCAGGCGATGCCGGCAGCGCCGGCGCCGTTGCACACCAGCTTGGCCGACTTCATGTCGCGGCCGGTGACCTGGAGCGCGTTGATCAGCCCGGCGGTGGCGATGATGGCGGTGCCGTGCTGGTCGTCGTGGAAGACCGGGATGTTCATCAGTTCGCGCAGCCGCTGTTCGATGATGAAACATTCCGGGGCCTTGATGTCCTCCAGGTTGATGCCGCCGAACGAGGGGCCGAGCAGCTTGACGCAGTTGATGAACTCGTCGGCATCCTCGGTGTCGACCTCGAGGTCGATCGAATCGACGTCGGCGAAACGCTTGAACAGAACCGACTTGCCTTCCATCACCGGCTTCGACGCCAGCGCGCCGAGATTGCCGAGGCCAAGGATGGCGGTGCCGTTGGTGATGACCGCGACCATGTTGCCGCGCGTGGTGTAATCGTAGGCGCGCGACGGGTCGTCGGCGATCGCCTTCACCGGCACGGCGACGCCGGGCGAATAGGCAAGGCTCAGGTCGCGCTGGGTGGCCATCGGCTTGGTGGGGTTGATCTCCAGCTTGCCGGGCCGCCCCATGGCGTGGAAGTCGAGCGCCTCCTGTTCGGAGACCTGCGGCCCGCCTTCGTTTCTGTTCTTCGCCGCCATTTGTTCCCTGCCCGCTCACGTCGTTTTTTGTGGAGTGATCCGATTAAGGCTACACTCGCAAGCCGTAAAGCGCCAAGCAATCGACGATCGCATTTTCATTCGCGCGGTGCGTCGTGTTCCTGTCTGAACTTCTCTCGCTGGCGGCGGCGGCCTGCATCGCGGCGTCGGGCATGCTGATCTCCGAACTCCGGGGCCGGGTCGATATTGTCCGGCTGGCGCGGTGGCAGATGCTGGCGGCGTTTGCGATGACGGCGTCGGCCGCGCTCTATGCCGGCGGCGGCCTGCCGGCGATCGGCTGGCGCAATTTCGGCCTGCTTGGCCTGTCGTCGCTGTTTGGCATCATGATCGCCTCGACCACCTATTTCGCCGCGATCTACGCCGCCGGGCCACGCACCACGGCGCTGCTGTTCACGCTGGCCTCGCCGTTTTCGCTGCTGCTGGGCTATCTCTTCCTTGGCGAAAGGATCACACCGACGCAAGGCGCCGGCGTGGCGCTGGTGCTGACCGGGATCCTGCTGGCGATCGGACCCCGGCGGCGCGACACTGTTGTTGCGGTGGAAGCGCCGGCGGCGGCGGACGCGACCGGCCTGGCGGGCGGCGACGGTGGGTTTGATCGCACAAACTCACCCCCACCCCTCACCCCTCCCCACAAGGGGGAGGGAGGCGTCAGCGCCGCAGCTTCGACCTCCCCTGCGCAATCAAGCACCGGCTCCGCCCCGCAGATCACCACGCTCGGCATCGCGCTTGGCGTCGTCACGGCGCTTGGTCAGGCGCTGGGCAGCCTGTTTGCGCGGCCGGCGATGGAGGCCGGCGTCGACCCGACCGCGGCGATGGCGGTGCGTTCGGGCCTGGCGGCGCTGTTTTACCTGGCGCTGCTGGCCGTGCCGGTGGCGGCGCTGCACAGGCCCTACCGATTCAGGGCGAGAGATCTGGGGATCGCCGTGTCGGCGGCCTTTTTCGGCACCGGACTGGGCATGAGCCTGTTGATGGGGGCGCTGGCGACAGGCAATGTCGGCATTGTGACGACTCTTTCTTCGATGACGCCGGTGATGATCCTGCCGATGGTGTGGCTGCGCACGGGCGTAGCCCCCGTCGCCGCCGCCTGGGCGGGCGCGGCGATTGCCGTCGCGGGCACGGCGCTGATCAGTCTGGGAGGCGTCGGCTGATGGATGCGCGCAACGCCGATATGGCGCAATCGAGCCCCTCGCCGCCGGCAGCCACACCGGCCGCCACACCGATGATGGAGCAATATATCGAGATCAAGGCGGCGAACCCGGACTCGATCCTGTTCTACCGCATGGGCGATTTCTACGAGATGTTCTTCGACGACGCCGAGCAGGCGAGCCGGGCGCTGGGCATCACGCTGACCAAGCGCGGCAAGCATGCCGGCGAGGACATCCCGATGTGCGGCGTGCCGGTGCACGCGGCCGACGACTATCTGCAGAAGTTGATCTCGCTGGGGTTCCGCGTCGCGGTGGCCGAGCAGACCGAAGACCCGGCGGAAGCCAGGAAGCGCGGGTCCAAATCGGTGGTCAGGCGCGACGTGATCCGGCTGGTGACGCCGGGCACGATCACTGAGGAAAAGCTGCTGGAGCCGGGCGAAGCCTCCTATATGATGGCGGTCGGCCGGGTGAAGGGCAGCTCCGACGCCGGCAGTCTGGCGCTCGCCTGGATCGACATTTCCACCGGCAGTTTCCGCGTCGCGGAAACCCAGGCCGACCGGCTGCTGGCCGACATCTTGCGCGTCGATCCGCGCGAACTGATCATGGCCGACCCGCTGTTTCACGACCCGGCGCTGAGACCGGTGTTCGACGCAGTCGGCCGCCGCGCCGCGCCGCAGCCGCCGAGCATGTTCGATTCCGCGTCGGCCGAAGGCCGCATCGCCCGCTATTTCGGCGTCGCGACGCTGGACGGCTTTGGAAAATTCTCGCGCGCCGAACTGTCGGCGGTGGCGGGCGCGGTCGCCTATGTGGAAAAGACGCAGAAGGCCGAGCGGCCGCCGCTGATGCGGCCCGAGCGCGAGGAGGCCGGCGCGGCGATGTTCATCGACGCGGCGACGCGGGCCAATCTGGAACTGATGCGCACGCTTTCGGGCCAGCGCGAAGGCAGCCTCTTGAAGGCGATCGACCGCACCGTCACCGGCGGCGGCGCGCGGCTCCTGGCCGAACGGCTGATGTCGCCGCTGACCGACCCGGCCGCGATCAACCACAGGCTGGACGCGGTCGGCTATCTGCTCGGCGAACCGAAACTGGCGCAATCGCTGCGCGCGGCGCTGAAAGGCGCGCCCGACATGCCGCGCGCGCTGTCGCGGCTGGCGCTCAACCGCGGCGGGCCGCGCG
>DDFA01000103.1 GCA_002336975.1 Phyllobacteriaceae bacterium UBA1940 | reverse complement strand
CGAGCGCGGCGATCACCGCCGGGCGCTTGTCGCGCACCGTATCGCCGCCGATCGGCGACACCAGCCGAGCCAGGTCGGCCGCGCTGCCGCCCGCCTCGCTGAGATACCAGCTCTTGAACGTCGCCCGTTTGGTCTTCGAGCCGATCATGCCGACATAGGCGAGTTCGGGTCGTTTCAGCGCCTCGGCCACGATCAGGAAATCCAGCGAATGGTCGTGGGTCAGCACCACCGCGGCGCTGCCTGGCGGCGCATCGCGCACCGCCTCCTCGGGCACCGCGACAAGTTGTGTGAAGACACTGGCCGGCATGTCCTCCAGCGCCTCGGCCCGCGTGTCGATCACCGAGACCTTGACCGGCAGCAGCGCAAACGCCGCGGCGAGCGCATGGCCGACATGGCCGCCGCCAAACACCAGCACATGTGGCAGTTCCAACTCCGCCGCCCGCGCCTGCTCCAGCAGCGCCTGTCGGCCCGGCCCGTCCAGCAGCCGGATCGACAGTTCGACCCGTCCGCCGCAGCACTGGCCGATTTCGGGACCGAGCGGCACCTCCATCGCGTCGGCCTTGACATCGCCCGCCAGCGCCGCGCGGGCTCGCGCGATCGACATGAACTCCAGCGCCCCGCCGCCGACCGTGCCAAGTGTCGCCGCCCGCGACACCAGCATCTGCGCCCCCTGCTCGCGCGGCGTCGATCCCCGAGTGCGCACGACCTCGACAATGGCGACGTCCCGATGGGCGTCGAGAAAGGCGGTGGTTTCGGCGAGGCGGGTCATCGGATCGTCGGCCGCTGGCTTCGGTGGGCGGCATTGGATGACATCTCACCCCCACGTGAAAACTCACCCCCACCCCGTACCCTTCCCCTCAAGGGGGAGGGTACGGGGTGGGGGTAGCATCGAACAACCGGCACGACGCCTAGCCCGCCGCCTCGCGCAGCCGCTCGACCGCCATCAGCACCCGTTCGGGCGTCGCCGGCGCGTCGAGTTGCGGGCACACGCGATGGTTGGCGACGCTGGCCACCGCATCCGACAACGCGTGCAGCACCGACATGCCCAGCATCAGCGGCGGCTCGCCCACGGCCTTCGATTTGTGCACGGTCGGTCCGACATTGTCGGCCCAGTCCGCCAGCGCGACGTTGAAGATCTTAGGCCGGTCGGACGCCAGCGGGATCTTGTAGGTCGACGGCGCATGCGTTCTCAGCCGCCCCTTGTCGTCCCACACCAGTTCCTCGGTGGTCAGCCAGCCCATGCCCTGNNCCTGGATGAAGCCGCCCTCGATCTGTCCGAGATCGATCGCCCGGTTCAGCGACCGTCCCGTCTCGTGCAGGATGTCGGTGCGTTCGACCACATATTCGCCGGTCAGCGTATCGATCGACACTTCCGCACACGCCGCGCCATAGGCGAAATAGTAGAACGGATGGCCCTCGCCCTTGGCGCGGTCCCAGTGAATTTTCGGCGTCTTGTAAAAGCCCGCCGCCGACAGCTGCACCCGCGCCATATAGGCGTGGCTGACCAGTTCGGCGAAGGAGAATTCCTGGTTGCCGACCAGCACCCGGTTCGGCTTGAACGCGATCTGGTCGGCGGCGACCGAATACTTTTCGGCGGCGAAATCGACCAGCCGCTGCTTGATCTGCCGCGCCGCGTTCTGCGCCGCCATGCCGTTCAGATCGGCGCCAGACGACGCCGCCGTCGCCGAGGTGTTAGGCACTTTCGCGGTGGTCGTCGCGGTGATCTTCACCTGGTCAATGTCGATCTGGAATTCCTCGGCCACGACCTGCGCCACCTTGACGTAGAGCCCCTGCCCCATCTCGGTGCCGCCATGGTTCAGGTGCACCGAGCCGTCGGTGTAGACATGCACCAGCGCGCCGGCCTGGTTGAAATGGGTCGCGGTGAACGAAATGCCGAACTTCACCGGCGTCAGCGCGATGCCGCGCTTGACGATGTCGGAATTGGCGTTGAACGCCGCGATCTCCCGGCGGCGGCGACGGTAATCGGCGCTTTGCTCCAGTTCGCCGACAAGCCGGTCGAGCACATTGTCCTCGACCCGCTGGTGATAGGGCGTCACGTCACGCACGCCGACACCGTAGAAATTGCGCTTGCGCACGTCGAGCGGGTCCATGCCGAGTGCAAACGCCACCTCGTCGATGACGCGCTCGGCCCCCACCATGCCTTGCGGCCCGCCAAAGCCGCGAAAGGCGGTATTGGACACGGTGTTGGTGTAGAGCGGCGCGCTGGTCGCCTGCACCGCGGGATAGAAATAGGCGTTGTCGCAGTGAAACAGCGCCCGATCGGTCACCGCGCCGGAAAGATCGGCGGAAAAGCCGCAGCGCGCGGCGTAGTGATAGTCGACGCCCAAAATCTTGCCGTCGCCGTCGAAACCGACCTCGTAATCGACGATGAAATCGTGCCGCTTGCCGGTGGCGCTCATGTCGTCGTCGCGGTCGGGGCGGATTTTCACCGCCCGCTTCAGTTTCTTGGCCGCGACCGCCGCGATCGCCGCAAATTGGTTGCCTTGGGTTTCCTTGCCGCCGAAACCGCCGCCCATGCGGCGGATTTCCACCGTCACCGCATTGCTCGGCACCCCGAGAACATGCGCCACCATGTGCTGCACCTCGCTTGGATGCTGGGTCGAGGAATAGACGGTGACGTCGGAATCTTCGCCCGGAACCGCCAACGCGATCTGGCCTTCCAGGTAAAAATGGTCCTGCCCGCCGATGCGCATCTGACCGGACAGTTTTTGCGGCGCCGCCTTGATCGCCTTCGCCGCGTCGCCGCGCGCCAGCCGCATGCCGGGCGTCACCATCCTGCCCTTGCGCCGGTCAACCTCGCCGATGTCGGTCAAGAACGGCAGGTCCTCGTAGTCGATCTTCGCCAGCCGGCAGGCGCGCCGCGCCTGCTCGCGCGTTTCGGCGACCACCGCAAACACCGGCTGGCCATAAAACTGCACCAGCCCGTCGGCCAGCACCGGTTCGTCGTTCCTGCCGGTCGGGCTGATGTCGTTGGAGCCGGGCATGTCTTTTGCGGTCAGCACCGCAACCACGCCGGCCGCCTTGTGGACCGCCTCAAGGTCGATCGCGCGGATGCGCCCGTGCGGCGTCTCGGCCAGGCCCAGGCATGCGTGCAGCAGGCCCGCCGGCTCCGGCATGTCGTCAATATAGACGGCGGTTCCGGTGACATGCTTGTGCGCCGAATCGTGGCGCTGGTCGGTCGCCACTCCGCCCACGATCTTGTCGGCGCGCGGGTTCGGCCCGCGGTCAGGCTTGTTCTGGGTCATGCCGCGCGCTCCCGCGTCACCTTGATCGGCTTGGCTGTTCCGGTGGTCTCGAGGGAGAACCGTTTCAGCAGGTTCTTCGCCACCAGCATCCGGTATTGCGCCGACGCCCGCATGTCGCTGAGCGGCGTGAAATCGCGCTCGAACGCCGGCAGCGCCGCCTCCACCGTCGCCATCGACCATGTCTTGCCGGTCAGCGCCGCCTCGACCGCCGACGCTCGCTTTGGCGTCGCCGCCATACCGCCATAGGCGATGCGCGCCGACGAGACCTTGCCCTCGGCGTCGGTCTCGACCAGGAACGCGCCGAGCGCCGCCGTAATGTCCTCGTCGCGCCGCTTGGTCACCTTGTGCACGGCAAAATGCGCGCCGGCTGGCGGCAGCGGCACATGCACCGCCTCGACGAACTCGCCCGGCCGCCGGTCCTGCTTGCCATAGGCGATGAAGAAATCCTCCAGCGCAATCGTGCGTCTTGACTTACCTTTTCGCAACGTCAGCGTCGCGCCGAGCGCAATCAGCGGCGGCGGCATGTCGCCGATCGGCGAGCCGTTGGCGATATTGCCGCCGATCGTCCCCATGTTGCGCACCTGTTCGCCGCCGATCCGGTCGATCAGCGGGCCGAAGGCGGGAATGGCGTCGGCGAGCGCCTGCCGCGCGGCGGTATAGGTCGCCCCGGCGCCGATCGTCAGCACGCCGTCCTTCAGCGTCGTCGTTTTCAGTCTGTCGAGATGTCCGATGAACACCGCCGGCGCGATGTCGCGCATGAACTTGGTCACCCACAGGCCGACATCGGTGGCGCCGGCGACGATGCGCGCGCCGGGTTCGTCTTCGAGGATCGCCGCGAGATCGTCGGCATTGGCCGGCAGCACCAGCCGCTGCTTGCCCTTGCCGATCTCGACGCGCTTGCCGTCGCGGATGTCGAGCAGCGCGTCATGGATGCGGCCGCGCTCGGCCGCCAGTTCGCAGTCGGCCGCCACGCCATAGGCGGAGATCTGCTTCGCCGCCTTGACGATGGCGTCATAGCCGGTGCAGCGGCACAGATTGCCCTGCAGCGCCTTTTCCACGTCGGCGTCGCTCGGCCACGGCTCGCGCATCCACAGCCCGTAGAGGCTCATCACGAAACCCGGCGTGCAGAACCCGCATTGCGAGCCGTGAAAATCGACCATCGCCTGCTGCACCGGGTGCATCCGGCCGTTATGGCCGCGCAGATGCTCGATTGTGACGAGGTGGCAGCCGTCCAGCGTCGCCAGGAAGCGGATGCAGGAATTGACCGATTCATAGACCAGGCCGCCATCGCTCAACCGGCCGACCAGCACCGTGCAGGCGCCGCAGTCGCCCTCGGCGCAGCCTTCCTTGGTCCCGCGCAGCGACCGGTTCAGCCGCAGCCAGTCGAGCACAGTCTCGTCGGGCCTGACATCGGCCAGTTCCACCGTCTCGTCATTGAGCAGGAAACGGATCGTGTTGCGAATGCCGGCGCGCGCCATCAGCTGCCCCTGTAGGTCGAATAGCCGTAAGGCGAGATCAGCAGCGGCACATGATAATGCGCCTTCTCCGCCATGCCGAACCGGATCGGCACCTGGTCGAGAAACGGCGGATCGGGCAGCGCCACGCCGCTGGCGCGCAGATAGTCGCCGACCTGAAACACAAGTTCGTATTGGCCGGCGGCAAAATCCTCGCCGCCCATCAGCGGCCCGTCGACCCGGCCGTCGGCATTGGTCACCACGGTCTTGAGCTTGCGGTGCGAATTGCCCGCAATCTCGTACAGCGTGATCGTCAGGCCTGACGCGGGCTTGCCGCTTGCGGTGTCAAGCACGTGGGTCGTCAGTCTTCCGGCGGCCGCCATTGCACAAAATCCCTGTTTGCCGGCAGCATCGCCGTCTATCTATTGTCAGTCAATCATCGGAAACTTATCGGCGCTTGGCCAATCCGGCGACGCACAAAGACTTTCAAGAAAATAGCAGGAAATCGCCGGCCGAGCCTTTGCTAGTCTGGAGACGCATGACGAACCCAAAGCGATATGTCCGCGACATGCGCGGATATGGCCCCAACCCGCCCGACCCGCGCTGGCCCGGCGGGGCCAGGGTCTGCGTCCAGTTCGTGCTGAACTACGAAGAGGGCGGCGAGAACAACATTCTCCACGGAGACGCCGCCTCGGAAGCCTTCCTGTCGGAAATCACCGGTGCGCAGCCCTGGCCCGGCAAGCGCCACTGGAACATGGAATCGATCTACGAATACGGCGCCCGCGCCGGCTTCTGGCGGCTCCACCGTATCCTCACCGGGGCAAACGTGCCGGCGACGGTCTACGGCGTCGCCTCGGCGCTGGCGCGCTCGCCCGACCAGGTCGCGGCGATGCAGGACGCCGGCTGGGAGATCGCTTCGCACGGCCTGCGCTGGATCGACTACCGCGACCATGACGAGGCGGCCGAGCGTGCCGATCTGGACGAGGCGATCCGCCTGCACACCGAAGTCACCGGCGAACGGCCGCGCGGGCTTTATCTTGGCCGCACCTCGGTCAACTCGGTCGCGCTCGCATGCGCCAAAGGCGGCTTCGACTATATTTCCGATACCTATGACGACGACCTGCCCTACTGGCTCGACCATGACGGCCGCGGCGCCGCGATCGCGCCGCAACTGGTCATCCCCTACACGCTCGACGCCAACGACATGCGCTTCGCCATCGCCGCCGGCTTCACCGACGGCGAACAGTTCTACAACTACCTCAAGGACGCGTTCGACACGCTCTACGCCGAAGGCGAGGCGGGCCGCCCGGCGATGATGAGCGTCGGCCTGCACTGCCGCCTCGTCGGCCGGCCCGGCCGCGCCGGCGCGCTGAAGCGTTTCATCGACTATGTGCAGGCCCACGACAGGGTCTGGCTGGCGCGGCGCATCGACATCGCCCGCCACTGGCGCCAGCACCACCCCTACAGGCCCGCCGGCCTGCGCCCCTCGCGCATGGACAAGGCGGCCTTCGTGCAGGCATTCGGTTCGGTCTTCGAACATTCGCCCTGGGTCGCCGAGCGCGCCTACGAGCTTGAACTGGGACCGGCGCACGACAGCGCCGGCGGCCTGCACAACGCGCTTGCCCGCGCCTTCCGCTCGGCCACCGACGCCGAGCGCCTCGGCGTGCTCAACGCCCATCCCGATCTCGCCGGCAAGCTGGCGGCGGCGAAACGGCTGACGAAGGAATCGACTTCCGAACAGGCTTCCGCCGGCCTCGATGCGCTGACGGACGACGAGCGCGCCGCCTTCACCCGGCTCAACGCCGCCTATGTCGACAGGTTCGGCTTCCCCTTCATCATTGCGGTGCGCGACAACACCAAGGCGTCAATCCTCGCCGCCTTCGAAACCCGCATCGCCAACAGCCACGAACAGGAATTTGCGACCGCCTGCCGCCAGGTCGAGCGCATCGCATGGTACCGCCTGAAAGATATGTTGCCGCCATGAACCGAAGCTACTACGCGCCCAAGGGCGGCCTGCCGCCGCAAACCGACCTGATCACCGACCGCGCGGTGTTCACCCAGGCCTATGCGGTGATCCCCAGGCGGGAATTCTCCGACATCGTCGTCAGCTACCTGCCGCACTGGGACCTGACCCGGCTGTGGGTCATCGCCCGCCCGCTGTCGGGTTTCGCCGAGACCTTCTCGCAATATGTCATGGAAGTGCAGCCCGGAGGCGGCAGTTCCAGGCCAGAGCCGGATCCTCTGGCGCAAGGCGTGCTGTTTGTCGTCGACGGCGAAATCACCGTCGTCTGCGACGGCGCCAAGCACCGCATGACCTCCGGCGGCTACGCCTATCTGCCGGCGGGATCTGCCTGGACCTTGACGAATGCCGGCAAGAGGACGGCGCGATTCCACTGGATCCGCAAGCGTTACGAGCCGGTCGACGGGCTCGACCGGCCGCAACCGCTGTTCCTCAACGACAACGACATCGAACCGGTGGCGATGCCCGACACCGACGGCCGCTGGGCGACGACGCGTTTTGTCGACCCCGCCGACCTGCGCCACGACATGCATGTCACCATCGTCACCTTCAAGCCGGGCGGCGTCATCCCGTTTCCCGAAACCCATGTCATGGAGCACGGGCTCTATGTGCTGGAAGGCAAGGCGGTCTACCGCCTCAACCAGGACTGGGTCGAGGTCGAGGCCGGCGATTTCATGTGGCTGCGCGCCTTCTGCCCGCAGGCCTGCTACGCCGGCGGTCCCGGCCGCTTCCGCTATCTGCTCTACAAGGACGTCAACCGCCATGCGCAACTCGGCGGTTTCCAGCGAGCCTAGACCGATGCCGTCGCGCGAGACGACCCCCCTCTGGCCTGCCGGCCATCTCCCCCTCAAGGGGGGAGATCGGGCTGTGTCGGCGGAGCGGATAATCTCCCCCCCTGAGGGGGAGATGGCCGGCAGGCCAGAGGGGGGTCGGTCGTTTTCCGGGCACGACGATGGAGTTTCGCGCCGATGACCCGCATCATCACCGCCCTTCCCCTCACCCGCGAGGCCTTCGCCCCCTTCGGCCAGGTGCTCGACCCGGCCGGTTGGGCCAACCGCTACCCGATCAACAATGGCAAATGCGAACGCTGCCACGACATGGCGACCGCCGAAGCGACGGGAACCGACGCACGCGTCATCCTGTCGATCTTCCGCGCAACGCCCTATGAACTGCCGCTCAACCTGACCATGGTCGAGCGCCATCCATTCGGCAGCCAGGCGTTCATGCCGCTGTCGCCGCGGCCGTTTCTGGTCGTCGTCGCCCCCGACGCCGGGGGCGTCCCCGGCGAACCTGTGGCCTTCGTCACCGCCGGCGGCCAGGGCGTCAACTATCCAAAAAATCTCTGGCACGCGGTGCTGACGCCGATCGGCCAGCCGCAGGACTTTCTCGTCGTCGACCGGGCGGGGGCCGAAAAAAACCTCGAGGAACATTTCTTCGCCGAACCCTATGAAGTCCGCCTGCCTGAGCCGGACATGCCCGACTTCGGCAGGCCTGAGCCACGCGGAAAAGGGCGCCGAGTATTCTCGCCCCGCCCCTTGCGCAACGGCTGAATAGGCCGTCCCCTTCGAGGAATTCAAATGACCGACACCGACCTGATCTCCCGCCTGCTCGACGTCATCGAGCACGACATCGTTCCAAGAACCCGCGACGGCGTCGCCGCCGGCAACAAGCTGTTCGGCGCGGCGATCCTGCGCAAGGCGGACAATTCGGTGGTCATCGCCGAGACCAACAACGAGATCGAAAACCCGCTCTGGCATGGCGAGGTCCATGCGCTGAAGCGCTTCTACGAACTGCCCAGGGCCGGCCGGCCGGACACCGAGGATTGCCTCTTCCTCGCCACCCACGAACCCTGTTCGCTGTGCCTGTCGGCGATCACCTGGACCGGCTTCGACAATTTCTACTATCTTTTCAGCCATGAGGATTCGCGCGACGCCTTCGCCATCCCCCACGATCTGAAGATACTGAAAGAGGTCTTCACCCTCGACCCCGGCGGCTACAATTCCGACAATGCGTTCTGGCATGGCCATTCGATCCGGCGGATGATCGCCGGGCTGGACGAACCCGATCGCTCCCGGCTCGCCGCGCGCGCCGACGCCATCGCCCGCATCTACGACGATCTGTCGGCGGCCTATCAGGCGGGCAAGAGCGACAACGACATCCCGCTGAACTAGGGGGTGGGGCTTTTCCACCTCGCCGTTCCAGGGGTCGGGTCAATTTCTCCACCGACCCCCCTCTGGCCTGCCGGCCATCTCCCCCGCAAGGGGAGAGATTGGCAGCTTTGACGACGCCGACGGACCCGAAACCTTGGCGATTGGCGAAAGCGGCGATGACAGCCAATCTCCCCCTGAGGGGGAGATGGCCGGCAGGCCTGGGGGGGGGATTGGTTCCATCAAGATCACACCGTCATCCTCGGCCTTGTGCCGAGGATCTACCGGCTGGATGGCCGATAATCTCAACACTTCTGCCCGTCCCGAACCGCCGCGGCTTCTCGGGACGGGTCCGAGAATGACGGCCTTTGGCGCGCGACAGCAAAAATCCATCCCACTCCCCTCAACCTGCACTACCCTTTCCCTCGCAGTCTGCTGCGGGATCGGGCGTGCACACCGGGCATCCGGGCAGATGTGGCGCTGGAGGGGAGCGGGTCGGTTCCGCGAGTCTCCAGCCTCGGCTGGCGGGCGCCGGGAGCTGTGGGACAAGAAATGTTCTTCGGCCTGGAAACGTCGGAGGTCAAACGCCTGCCGGGCGCATGGTCTGCGCCACACACATGACTACTCTGGAAAGCCCAGGCACGCGTCCGGCTCTCCCGACTTCCGACAAGGAAGCGTCCTTTGAAAACCCCGACCCGTCTGGCCAAACGCCTTTCTTCGGCGTGGCCGCACCGCGCTTCGTCCCTGCCCCCTCCCCGCCGTCATTGCGCCCCGCGACCCGCCGGCATCCGGCGCTGCGTCCGCCGGCGCGGCTCCGTGCATGGCGGCGCGACGATCCGGTTTTCGAGCGCAATTGTGCGGCGGCAATCCCCCACGACGGGGTTCGACCGATGCGACGTGATCTGTCGCGCAAAACCAATTACGCCACCAAATGTCGTATTCGGCCTTGCCGCCGGGGGAAAAACAACGCCAATATTGGAGTAACGAGGAGAGGCCTTTAGAGGTCCCGGTGAACACTCTTGTGAGGAGAACACAATGTCCCGTGAACTGGATTTCCTGAGCAATTACGTCGTGTCCGGCAGGATGAGCCGGCGTGACTTCCTCGGCCGCGCCGCAGCGCTTGGCGTGTCGGCGACGATGGCCAATTCGCTGCTGTCGTCGGCGGCGCGCGCGCAGGGCGCCGTCAAGGGCGGCATCCTTAGGGCCGGTCTGCAGGGCGGCGAGGCGACCAACAGCCTCGACCCCGCCTCTTTCCTCAGCCAGGTTCCGTTCTCCTTCGGCAAGTGCTGGGGCGAATATCTCGTGCGCCTGAACCGCGATGGTTCGCTGAAGAACCAGATCGCCGAGGAAATCGGCGCATCGGACAACGGCAAGACCTGGACGATCAAGGTCCGCCAGGGCATCGAATTCCACAATGGCAAGCCGGTTACCGCCGAGGATGTCGCGGCCACGATCGAGCGCCACTCCGACGCCAATTCCAAGTCCGGCGCGCTGGGCATCCTGGGCAACCTCGCCACAATCAAGGCGAGCGGCAACGAGGTCGTCGTCACGCTCAAGGAAGCAGACGCCGACTTCCCCTACCTGATGGCCGACTACCATCTGATCATCCAGCCCAACGGCGGCAAGGACAACCCGAACGAAGGCGTCTCGGCCGGCCCCTACAAGGTCACCGTCAACGAGCCCGGCGTGCGCCAGGGCGCCGAACGTTTCGCCAACTACTGGGGCGGCGATGCGATGGGTCACGCCGACCAGGTCGAGATCATCGTCATCAACGACGCCACCGCGCGCACCGCCGCCCTGCAGGGCGGCCAGGTTCACATGATCAACCGCGTCGAGCCGAAGATCGTCGAACTCGTGAAGCGGGTTCCCGGCGTCGCGATCCAGAACGTCGCGGGCCGCGGCTTCTATCCCTTCAACATGTTCTGCGACACCGCGCCCTTCGACAATGTCGACCTGCGCATGGCGCTGAAGCTCGCGATGAACCGCGAGGAAATGCTGGAGAAGATTCTTTTCGGCTACGGCTCGGTGGGCAACGATTTCCCGATCAACGCCGCCTACCCGCTGTTCCCGGAAGGCATCGAGCAGCGCAAGTTCGATCCCGAGGCGGCCGGCGCGGCCTACAAGAAGTCGGGTCATTCGGGCTCGATCCTGCTGCGCACCTCCGACGTCGCCTTCCCCGGCGCCGTCGACGCGGCGCAGCTCTACCAGCAATCCTGCGCCCAGGCCGGCATCACCATCGAGATCAAGCGCGAGCCGGGCGACGGCTATTGGTCGGAAGTCTGGAACAAGCAGCCCTTCTCGCTGTCCTACTGGGGCGGGCGCTCGACGCAGGACCAGATGTATTCGACCGGCTACGTCTCGACAGCGGACTGGAACGACACCCGCTGGAAGCGGCCGGACTTCGACAAGATGCTGTTTACCGCACGTGCCGAGCTCGACCAGGAGAAGCGCAAGGCGATCTACCGCGACATGGCGATCATGATGCGCGACGAAGGCGGCCTCGCCATTCCGTTCTTCAACGAGTTCATCGACGCGTCGTCCGACAAGGTCGGCGGCTACGAGAAGCATCCGGCCGGTGAGATGATGGACGGCTACGCGCTCGCCGAGTGCTGGGTCGCCGCCTGATCGGCGGGCGCTATGAATTCGCCGGTCGCGAAACTCATTGCCCAGCGCATCGCGCTGGGCATCCTCCTCCTGCTTGCGGTTTCGGTGCTGATCTTCGCCGGCACCCAGATTCTTCCCGGCGACGTCGCCCAGTCGATCCTCGGCCAGAGCGCGACGCCGACCGCCCTTGAAAACCTGCGCCGCGACCTCGGTCTCGACCAGCCGGCCTATGTCCGTTATTTCACCTGGCTCGGCGGCGTCCTCACCGGCGATCTCGGCACCGCGCTGACCACGCGCCAGGACATCGCCACCACCCTGATGCCGCGCCTGTGGAACACGCTGTTCCTCGCCTTCTGGGCGGCGGTTGTCTCAGTCCCTCTCGCCATCATTTTGGGCCTGCTTGCGGTGCGCTACCGCAACGGCCCGATCGACAAGCTGATTTCCGGTTTTGCGCTGGCGTCGACCTCGCTGCCGGAATTCTTCATCGGCTATCTGCTGATCCTGTTCTTCGCCGTGAAACATCAGTGGTTTCCGTCGATCTCGACGATCTATGACGGCATGCCCTTGCTGACCAAGCTCCACGCCATCGTGCTGCCGGTCACCGTGCTGGTGCTGGTGGTGCTGGCGCATATGATGCGCATGACCCGCGCCGCGATCCTCAACGTCATGCAGTCGGCCTATATCGAGACGGCGGAGCTGAAAGGCGTCGGACAGTTCGACATCATCCGCAAGCACGCGCTGCCCAACGCGGTCGCGCCGATCATCAATGTGGTGATGCTCAACCTCGCCTTTCTGGTGGTCGGCGTCGTCGTCGTCGAGGTGATCTTCGTCTATCCGGGCATGGGCCAGTATCTGGTCGACCACGTCGCCAAGCGCGACGTGCCGGTGGTGCAGGCGGTCGGGCTCATCTTCGCCACCGTCTATATCGGCTTGAACATCGTCGCAGACGTCGCCGGCATTCTGACCAATCCGCGCCTGCGGCACCCGAAGTGACGGGGCGCCGGACATGAACCTGAAGCACATTCCCCCCGGCGCCCTGATCGGCCTCGTCATCACCGGGTTGTTCCTCTTCGTCGCCGTTTTCGCGCAATGGATCGCACCCCATGGCCTTGGCGAAATCGTCGGCGGCGTCTGGGAGCCGGGGTCGTCGAAATATCTGCTCGGCACCGACAATCTTGGCCGCGACCTGCTCTCGCGCATGATCTACGGCGCGCAGACGACGATCCTGATCGCGGCGGCGGCGACGGCGCTGTCGTTTTCGCTCGGCTCGATCATGGGCTTCGCCGCCGCGGTCACCGGCGGCTGGTTCGACACCCTCGCCTCGCGTTTCGTCGACCTGATGATGGCGATCCCGACGCTGATCTTCGCCCTCGTCGTGCTGTCGGTGCTGCCGTCGACCATTCTCACCCTGATCCTGGTCATGGGCCTGCTCGATTCGACCCGCGTGTTTCGCCTGTCGCGCGCGGTTGCCGTCGACATCAACGTCATGGACTATGTCGAGGCGGCCAAGCTGCGCGGCGAAGGCACGCCCTGGATCATCTTCCGGGAAATCCTGCCCAACGCCCTGTCGCCGCTGGTGTCCGAGCTTGGCCTGCGCTTCATCTACGCGGTGCTGTTCCTGTCGGCGCTGTCCTTCCTCGGCCTTGGCGTTCAGCCGCCCGCGGCCGACTGGGGCGGCATGGTCAAGGAGAACAAGGACGGCATCGTCTTCGGCATTCCCGCCGCGCTGATCCCCGCCGGCGCCATCGCCGCGCTGGCGATTTCCGTCAACCTCGTCGCCGACTGGATTCTGAACCGCACGACCAGTCTCAAGGGAGGGCGCGGCTGATGGCGAAGAACGCCCGCGCAAAACCCGCCGCCGACGGCAGGCTGCTCGACATCCGCAATCTGCGGATCGAGGCAAAGGTCTATCCGCCCGGCGAGACGCCACGGCTGGTGACGATCGTCGACGACGTCTCGCTGACGCTCGAACGCGGCAAGGTGCTCGGCCTGATCGGCGAGTCCGGCGCCGGCAAGTCGACCATCGGCCTGTCGTCGATGGCCTATGGCCGCGGCGGCGTCCAGATCACCGGCGGCGAAGTCATCCTCAACGGCCGCGACATTCTCAAGCTTGGCAAGGACGGCGTGCGCAAGCTGCGCGGCCGGGAAGTCTGCTACGTCGCCCAGTCGGCGGCAGCCGCCTTCAACCCGGCGCACAAGCTGATGGACCAGGTGGTCGAGGCCTCGATCCTGCACGGCGTCGCCACCCGCGCCGAGGCGGAAAAGCGCGCCAGGCTTCTGTTCAAAAAGCTCAGCCTGCCCAACCCCGACACCATCGGCGACCGCTATCCGCACCAGGTGTCCGGCGGGCAGCTGCAGCGCGTGATGACGGCGATGGCGCTGTGTCCGGAGCCGGACCTGATCGTCTTCGACGAGCCGACCACCGCGCTCGACGTGACCACCCAGATCGACGTTCTGGCGGCGATCAAGGACGCGATCCGCGACACCGGCGTCGCCGCGCTCTACATCACCCATGACCTCGCCGTCGTGGCGCAGGTCGCCGACGAGATCATGGTGCTGCGTCACGGCAAGCTGGTCGAATGGGGCGGCACCCGGCAGATCATCAAGGAACCGCGCCAGCAATACACCAACGCGCTGGTGTCGGTGCACCACATCGAGCACGAGGAGCATCCGCCTTCGGACCAGCCGTTCTTGTCGGTCAAGAACGTCACCGCCGCTTATGGCGGCGGCGCGATCAAGGTGTTGAAGAACGTCTCCGTCGACATCTTTCCCGGCCAGACGCTTGCCGTGGTCGGCGAGTCCGGCTCCGGCAAGTCGACGCTGGCGCGCGCCATCACCGGATTGCTGCCGCCCGAGCAAGGCTCGGTCACCTTCGCCGGGCGCGAACTTCCGCGCGCGCTGCGCGACCGCAGCCGCGACGACCTGCGCGAGCTTCAGATGATCTACCAGATGGCCGATGTCGCGATGAACCCGCGCCAGACGGTCGGCACGATCATCGGCAGGCCGCTGGAATTCTATTTCGGCGTCAAGGGCGCCGAACGCGACCGGCAAGTGATGGACCTGCTCGACAAGATCGAGATGGGCAAGGGATTCGTCGACCGCTATCCGGCGGAACTGTCGGGCGGCCAGAAGCAGCGCGTCTGCATCGCCCGCTCGCTCGCCGCCAGGCCGAAACTGATCATCTGCGACGAGGTGACTTCGGCGCTCGACCCGCTGGTGGCGAACGGCATTCTCAAACTGCTGCTCGACCTGCAGAAGCATGAGAACGTCGCCTATCTGTTCATCACCCACGATCTGGCGACGGTGAAGTCGATCGCCGATTCCATCGCCGTGATGTATCGCGGCGAGGTCGTACGCTACGGTCCCAAGAGCAAGGTCCTGACGCCGCCCTTCGACGCCTATACCGACCTGCTGCTGTCGTCGGTGCCGGAGATGGAGATCGGCTGGCTGGAAAAGGCGATCAGGGGCCGCCGCATGGAAGCGGCGGGGAATTAGGGCGCCGCGCGTCCAATTGGACACGCAAAGGACGCTCGAACACTTTGAATCTGCTGCATCGTGCTTACGAAAAGCGATTCCGATTTTCGGGCCGATGCAGTAGCCTTTCGCCGTTTGGCGCACATCTGAAGCCTCCCGAGCGGGGCAACGCAACGGGAACTCTTCCATGCCTCTCAAATCAAAACTGCTGCTGATCATTCTCGACGGCCTGCCGTGGCGCAACTGGAAGCCGTTCATGGGCAATCTGGAAGGCTGGGTGCAGTCCGGCGCCGCCCGCAAATGGCGCATGCGCTCGGTGCTGCCGTCGACATCGGCCTGCTGCTACGCCTCGATCCACACCGGCCTGCCGCCGCAGACGCACGGCATCCTCTCCAACGAGGTGCGCTTCCGCGTCGAGCAGCCCGATGTCTTCAGTGAGGTGACAGGGGCCGGCGGCAGGACCGGCGCGGTGACTCATTCCTACTGGTCGGAATTCTTCAACCGCTATCCGTTCGATCTCGTGCGCGACCTCGAATATGACGAGCCCGGCTCGCCGATCACCCATGGCCGCTTCCACACCATGACCGGCTACGGCCACGACAACCAGATGACGCCGTCCGATGTCGACCTGTTCGCGACGCTGACTATGCTGTGCCTGCGCCACGGCATCGACTACGGCATCCTCCACACCTGCACGCTGGATTCGATGGGCCACCGTTTCGGCCATGATTGCGGCGAGATGGACCATGCGCTCTACGCCATGGACGCGATGCTGGCGGCGTTCCTGCCGAAATGGCTTGAGGCCGGATACGAGGTGATCGTCACGGCCGACCACGGCCAGACGTTGCGCGGCCATCATGGCGGCCATGACGAGGAGATGCAGGATGTGGCGCTGTATTATTTCGGCCCGGGCAAGGGTCCGAAGGACGACGCGCTGCTCGACCAGTTGCAACTGGCGCCGACGGTGCTGAAACGGCTGGACGTAAAGATTCCGGCGAGCATGAAGGCGAAGCCGTTTCTCGGTTAGAGCGTGTCCTCCGCCTCGATATTGACCCAGACGATCTCCGGATCGTCGATCGGGTCGTCCGGCGACGGCCCGACAATCTCGACGCGCGACGGCGGACCCGGGTCGATGCGCAGATAAAGCGACGGCGCGCCGAAGATCGCCGCGTCCAGCCGTCTGAGCCGCGCGATCGCGACGCCGAAACCGACGCCCTCGATGATGACGTTGCCGGCGACGCGGCTGTTGATGTCGCCCTTGCGGTAGGTCCGCGCCTGCCGGTCCGACGCCGCGCCCAGACCGTGCTCGACCAGCCAGGCGTCGTAGGTCGCGCACGCCCAATCAAGATCGTCCGTGCGCAGCGCCATATCGATGCTGACCGAAAATCTCCGCGGCGACATCAGCCCCCGCCGCCCAGCGGCCGCACCAGATAGCGCACCGTGCGTTCGCCGCCATAGATCGCCGCCCGTCCCACTTCCTCAAAGCCCAGCGCGGCATGGAACGCATCCGATCCGGGATTGGGCGGATCGCGGTTCACCTCGCACGCCACCATCGTATGGCCGTCGGCGGTCGCCTTGTCGAACAGCGCCTCGTAGAGCCGGCGCGCCAGCCCCTGCCCGCGCGCATGTTCGGCGACGATGATCCTGTCGACATAAGCGAAGCGTCGATAACGTTGCCGGAACCAGAGGAAATTGGCGCTGTCGTAGTCGGCGTTTTCGTCGAAGGCGAGCAGCAGCGCGTCGTCTTGTCCGATGCGCCGCGCCAGATAGGCCTGCCCCAGCAGATGGCGCAGCTTCGCCGGTTCCAGCCAGGACGTCTCGCGCGCATGGCGGTTGTTCAGCGCCAGGATCGCCGGCTGGTCGGCCTCGGCGATCTTCAGTAGATCGGCTCGGTGAAACGGTTTCATCGGCTCGCCTTCCCAGCTTCACGAATGTCAGGGTCGCGTCGCCGAACCTGCCTGTTTCGCTCGGGTTCGGTCGTCGCTGACGATTGCGAAACTGCGACCGTCTATTCCACCCGTTTCAGCGTCTTGTCCGCCTCGCATTTTGTCAGCGGGATCGTCTTGCCCGAATGGACCCGCACGATACGCGTCTCCACCTTGTCGACATCGACCGACAGGCAGGCGCAGCCATAACCGTAATTGCCGTTGGTGGCGACGTATTGCGCCTCGTCGAACGGCGGAACCTTGTCCATCACCTCGTCGCGATAGTCATCGCCCTGCGTCGCCAGTGTCCACGACCCGTCGCGGTCGGTCAGCCACCAGTTGCCCGGCGTCGGGTTTTCAAGCCAGCCGCAACGCATCTCCGCGGCCGGCGCCGCCAGGCAAGACGCCGCAAGCATCAGCAAGGCGGCGATGGTGCGATACATCATGACAGGCGATCCGGATTCCATTGGTTTGCGCCCAGCATCCTGACGGCTTCGACGATCCGCGTAAAGCTGTCGCGCGCCCGTTCCACGCTGTGGCGCGCGCGCAGATAGCCGTGCACCAGTCCGGTCTCCTCAATGGCGACCGCCTTTCCGCCGGCGGCGATGATCGCATCGCGATAGGCGGGACCGTCCGACGCCAGCGGGTCGCATTCGGCGGTGATCACGACGGTCGGCGGCAGGCCGGAAAAGTCCGTATCCGTCAGCGGCGCGAACCCGGGGTCGTTGCTGACATCGGCGCCGCCGGTGCGCATCTTCACGTAATATTCGGCGTCGCGCATGCTCAGCAGCGGCGCGTCGAGATGGGTGACGTAGCTGCCCTTGGTGCGGTCGCCGCCAAGGCCGGGATAGATCAGAGCCTGGCCTGCCGCCGCGTGCGGGTGGCGGCGAAAGCGCCCCGCCACCGCCGCCGCGACATTGCCGCCGGCGCTGTCGCCCGCCAGCACGATGGCGCGGTCGGCATAGGTCTTCGCCGCCCACTCGAACGCCGCATAGCCGTCCTCGTGGCTGGCCGGATAATTGTGTTCGGGCGACAGGCGATAGTCGACCGAGACGACCTCGTAGCCGGTTCGGTCGCAGATTTCGGCGCACACGTCGTCGTGGCTTTCCAGTCCGCCCAGCGTAAAGCCGCCGCCGTGGAAATACAGCACCATCGCGCGGTCGTCGGGCCGGGCGGCTCGGTAGATGCGGATCGGGATGTCGTGGCCCTGCGTCGCAATCGCCATCGTCGTCGTTTTCAGGCCCGCCGGATAGCCGGCATGAAAGGCCCTCGCCATCGCATCGTATTGCTCGCGCTGTTTGGCCATCGAGAAGTCGATATTGCCGGGCGGGTAGAAACTGTTGGTCTTGTCGACAAACGCCCAGGTTTCCGCGTCGAGCAGCTTCGTATAGTCGGTCATGTCATCTGCCCTTCCATACCGGGTCCCGTTTCTCGGCGAAGGCCTTGAAGCCTTCGAGATTGTCCTGCGAACCATAGAGCGTGTCGACGGTCGGCAACTGCCGGCGCGTGACGCGGTTCATCGTGTCCTGGAAACGCGATCCCTCGGCGTCGCGCGCCGTCTCCTTGATCGCAGCAAACACCAAAGGCGGGCCGCTGGCTAGCAGCCGCGCGATCTCCCAGACACGGTCCTCGAGCTGTTCCGTGGGCAGCACCTCGTTGACCAGGCCCCAGCGGTGCGCCTCGGCGACATCCATCCAGCGGCCGGTCAGCAGCAGATCCATCGCGACATGGTAGGGGATGCGCTTCGGCAGTTTGATGGTGGCGGCGTCGGCCAATGTCCCGGCCCTGATTTCGGGCAGCGCGAAGGACGAGTGGTCCGAGGCGTAGATCAGGTCGCACGACAGCGCCAGTTCGAAGCCGCCGCCCACCGCCATGCCGTTGACGCAGGCGATCACCGGCTTGTTCATGTCTCGCAGTTCCTGCAGCCCGCCGAAACCGCCGACGCCGTAGTCACCGTCGACCGCGTCGCCTCCTGCCGCCGCCTTCAGGTCCCAGCCCGCCGAGAAAAACTTGTCGCCGGCGGTTTTCACGATAGCGACCCGCAGAGCCGGGTCGTCGCGGAATACCTTGAAGGTCTCGCCCATCAGACGCGACGTCGCGAGGTCGATGGCGTTGGCCTTCGGCCGGTCGAGCGTGACCTCGAACACCGCGCCTTCGATTCGGGTGGTGATGATGGCCATGGTTCTCCCCGGTTCTCTAAGTCTGCCCGCCGCCGGGCGAAGCCGACAGCGCCAACAGCGCGTCCGCCACCCATGCGCCCTCGCCCTCGGCGCACACGATCAGCGGGTTGATGTCCATTTCCGCTAAGTCCGTGGCCAGCGCGAAATCGGCGATGCGCCCGATCGCGTCGACAGCGGCGTCGATATCTGCCTTCGGCCGGCCGCGATAGCCGTCGAGCAGCGGGAACAGCTTCAACGCCCGCAATTCGTCCTCGATGCCGGCCGGCGTTATCGGGAGCAGAAGTGTGCGCGTGTCTTTCAGCAGTTCCACCAGCACACCGCCCGAGCCGATCGTCACCACCGGCCCGAACAGCGGATCGCGGGTGACGCCGACAATCAGTTCGGCGACCCCGCCCGTCACCATGTGCTCGACATAAAGGCCGGAGCCCAGGCCGGCCATCGCCTCGGCGGCGGACCACACCGACGATGCGTCGCGCAGATTGAGCTTCACTGCGCCGGCTTCCGATTTGTGCGCGACGCCGAGCGCCTTGACCGCGACGGGGTAGCCGAGGCTTTCGGCCGCGGCGACGGCCTGGTCGGCGTCGGCCGCGCGCCTGCCGTCGGGAACCTGGAGGCCGGCATAAGCGAGCATCGCCTTGGCGGTGGCTTCGTCCGGGTCGTCGCCCTCCACCGTGCCGCGCGTGTCGGCGCCATGCGTCGGGCGCGACGCCCGCACGGGCGCGGCGATACCTGCGCGCCAAGCCTTGCCGACAAGGACCGCGGCCTCGGCGGCGTCGAACGCTTCGGCGATGCCCTGCAACGGCGCTATCCCCCGGCGCAGCAGTTCTTCGGCATGGCCTTCGGACAGGTTCTCGCCCATCGAGGCGACGATCGCGCCCTTGGCCCCATTCGCCTTCAGCGCCTTCTCGAATGCATTCACCGTCGGCCACCAGTCGGCGTCCGAACAGCGATCGGCGCGCGGAAAATCCAGCACCAGCATGTTGAGGTCGAAACCGCCGGACGCCATCGCCGAGAATACCGACGTCATCGCTGCCTCATTGTTCCAGACATAGGTGTTGTAGTCGAGCGGATTGGCCACCGCGACCAGCGGGCCGAGCGCCTCCTGCACCCGCGCCCGGTGGGCGGGGGGCAGAGCCGGAAACCCCACCGCCCTGCCCTCGGCGCTGTCGGCCATCACCGAGGCCTCGCCGCCCGAACAGCTCATCGACGACAGCGCCCCGCCGCCGAGCGGGCCGATGGCGTGGAACAGTTTCAGCGTTTCGAGGAACGACGGAATGGTGTCGACGCGCGCCACCCCGATGCGTCTCAGAAACGCCGCCGACGCGGCATCCGATCCGGCCAGCGAAGCGGTGTGCGACACGGTCGCGGCACGCGCCTGCTCCGACTTGCCGACCTTCATCGCCACGATCGGCTTGTTCAGTTCGCGCGCCCGCGCCGACAGCCGCTCGAACCCGGCGGCGCTGTCAAAACCCTCGATATGCAGGCCGAGACACGACACGCGATCGTCCTCGATCAGGCCGAGCGCCATGTCGGACAGCCCGGTCTGCGCCTGGTTGCCCGCCGTCATCAGATAGGCGACCGGCAGGCCGCGCGCCTGCATGGTCAGGTTGCAGGCGATGTTGGACGACTGGGTGATGATCGCCGCGCCGCGCATGCCCGGTTCGAGCCGCTTGCCGCCGTGCTGGTCGGGCCACAGCAGCGCGCCGTCGGCATAGTTGATCAGGCCGTAGCAATTGGGCCCGATGACCGGCATGTTTCCCGCAGCTTCCAGCAACGCGTCCTGCAGCTTTGCGCCATCGGCGTCATAAGCGCCGGTCTCGCGAAATCCGGCGGCAAAGCACACCGCGCCGCCCGCGCCTCGCTCGCGCAATTGCCGCACCACATCGACCGTCAGATTGCGATTGACCCCGATGAACGTCGCGTCGGGCGCAGCCGGCAAATCTGCAATCGCCTTGTAGGCGCGCACACCCTCCACGGTGTCCCTGGTCGGATGCACGACCCAGATATCGCCCGGGAAACCCATCTTGAGCGTCTGTTTGACGACATTCGCGCCAAACCCGCCGCCGCCGACGACGCAGATGGATTTCGGACGCAGCAGGCGTTCGAGGCGGGGGCTCATCCGCCGACTGCGCGCAGCAGCGCCCGGCTGATGATGTGCCGCTGGATTTCGCTGGTGCCTTCCCAGATACGCTCGACCCGCGCGTCGCGCCAGATGCGTTCGAGCGGCAACTCGTCCATCAGCCCCATGCCGCCATGGATCTGGATCGCCTCGTCGGCGATGAAGGCCAGCGCCTCGGTCGCCTTCAGCTTGGCCATCGCCATGTCCTCGTCGGTCACGGTTCCGGCATCGTATTTCCAGCCGGCCTCGCGGGTCAGCAGTTCGGCCGCCTTCAACTCCATCGCCATGTCGGCGAGCTTGAACGACACGCCCTGGAACTTTCCGATCTGCTGGCCGAACTGCTCGCGCTCCGCCGCATAGGCGATCGCCAGCCCAAGCGCCCGTTCGGCGCGGCCAAGACAGGTCGAGGCCACCTGCAGCCGCGTCGCGCCCAGCCATGAATTGGCGACCTCGAAGCCGCGATGGACTTCGCCCAGCACCTGCTCTTTCGGGATGCGGCAATCGTCGAATTCGAGGATCGAATTGGTGTAGCCTCGATGCGAGACGTTGCGGTAGCCGTCGCGCACGGCAAAACCCTTTGTCCCCTTGTCGACAAAGAACGCGGTGATCTTCTTGCGCTTTCCCCGCGGGCCGTCTTCTTCCCCTGACGCCATGAAGCAGATCGCAAACCCGGCCAGGTCGCCATGCGAGATGAAATGCTTTGCGCCGTTCAGCACCCAGTCGTCGCCGTCCTGTCTGGCAGTCGCCTTCATGCCGCGCAAGTCGGAGCCCGCGCCGGGCTCGGTCATGGCGAGACAATCCCAGGTCTCTCCGCGAATGCAGGGATAGAGATATTTTTCACGCTGCTGCGGCGTGCCGGCCAGCAGGATGTTCGACGGCCGCGCCACGCAGGTCCAGTGCAGCGCGTAGTTCGCCCGGCCAAGCTCCTTTTCGTAGAGCAGCCAGGTCAGCGTATCGAGCCCGGCGCCGCCGACCTCGGCCGGCATGTTGGCGGCGTAGAGCCCGGCCTGCATCGCCTTTTTCTGGATCTCGCGGATCAGGTCGATTTCGAGCCGGCCGGTGCGCTCGACCTCGGCCTCATGCGGATAGAGCTCGTTTTCGACGAACGTCCGCGTCGTGTCGACGATCAGTTGCTGTTCTTCGGTCAGCGCGAAGTTCAAGACGCAAGCCTCCGGTGTTTGACGCCGCATGCCCACCGCTGCCCCCTCCCGACAAGGGGGAGGGGAATAGCGAGACGTCGACGCCCCCCTTCCCCTTGTGGGGAGGGATCAGGGTTGAGGGTATTCAAGGGCGCCATCACTTCTTCAGCGCCCCAACTTTGCGCGGCTTCGTCGCCTTCGCCTTCTCGGCAGCCTTCGACATCTTCGCCTTCGACGCGGCGCCGAGCTGCTTCACGTAGGAATTGTGCAGTTCGCCCGCGCCCCAGCCCTTGCCCTTCTCGGCCCTGGCCAGCGCCTCCATGATGCCGACCAGATTGTCGTCGCGGATGCGCTCCAGCTCGCGGATCGACCATTGCCCGGACTGCTCGTCCGACTGCGTCGCGATCAGGTCCACCAGCTCCTCGTTGAACTCCGGCACATCCATCAGCTTGGTCCAAGGCCAGGCCAGCGCCGGCCCGAACTGGGCCATGAAATGGCGCATGCCCGCCTCGCCGCCGGCGATCCGGTAGGTCTGGAACATGCCCATCTGCGCCCAGCGCAGGCCAAAGCCGTAGCGCATGATGTCGTCGAGTTCCTCGACCGTGCAGATGCCGTCCTTCACCAGCCACAGCGCCTCGCGCCACGCCGCTTCCAGCAGCCGGTTGCCGACGAAGGCGTCGATCTCCTTGTTGATGACGACGCATTTCATCCCGATCGACGTGTAGGCGACTTTCGCCCGCTCGACCGTCTGTCTGGACGTCTTTTCGCCGGGCACGATCTCGTTGATCGGCAGCAGGTAGACCGGGTTGAACGGGTGCGCGACGAAAAAACGCTCCGGGTGCGTCATGCCCTTGGCCATGTCGGTCGCCTTGAATCCCGACGTCGACGACCCGACCAGCGCGTCGGCGGGCGCGGCCGCCTCGATCTCGGCCAGCGTCTTCAGCTTCAGGTCGAGCCTTTCCGGCACGCTTTCCTGGATCAGCTCGGCGTCCTTCACCGCATCGGCGATCGACGCGGCATAGGTCACCTTGCCTTCCTTCGGCAGGCCTTTGGTCGCCATCCGCTTATAGGCGCGGCGCGCATTGGCCATCACCTCGTCAACCTTGCGTTTGGCCTCCGGATGCGGGTCGAACACATCGACGTCGACGCCGTTGAGCGCAAGGCGGGCGATCCAGCCGCCGCCGATCACCCCGCCGCCGATGCATGCTGCCTTCCTGATCGTCATTGCAGTGTCTCTCCCTGAATGGCGTATTCGTCTGCCGTCAACTTATGCCGCAAGCGGCGCGCGCTTGGTCAGGCCGAGTTTCTTGCGCACCTCGTCGGGGCCGATCACCCGTGCGCCGAGATTTTCGATCACCGTCACGGCGCGCTCGACCAGCTGCGCATTGGTCGCCAGCACGCCCTTGTCGAGCCACAGATTGTCCTCCAGCCCGACGCGCACATTGCCGCCGGCCAGCACCGACGCGGCGACATAGGCCATCTGGCTGCGGCCGATCGAAAACGCCGAGAACGTCCATTCCTTCGGCACATTGTTGACCATCGCCATGAATGTGTTGAGGTCGTCGGGCGCGCCCCACGGCACCCCCATGCACAATTGCACCAGCGCCTTGGGCGCCAGCACGCCTTCCTCGACCAGCTGTTTGGCGAACCACAGATGGCCGGTGTCGAACGCCTCGATCTCCGGCTTGACGCCCATTTTGGTCATCATCGATCCCATGGCGCGCAGCATGCCGGGCGTGTTGGTCATCACATAGTCGGCTTCGGCGAAATTCATCGTGCCGCAGTCGAGCGTGCAGATTTCCGGCAGGCACTGACGCACATGCTCGACGCGATCGGTCGCGCCGCCCATATCGGTTCCTTTTGCCTTCAGCGGCAGCGGGTTTTCCACGTCGCCGAACACCATGTCGCCGCCCATGCCCGCGGTCAGGTTCAGCACCACGTCGACCCTGGCGTCGCGGATGCGCTCGGTCACTTCCCTGTAGAGATGAACATCGCGGCGCGGCGCGCCGGTCTCGGGGTCGCGCACATGGCAGTGCACCACCGCCGCACCCGCCTTCGCCGCGTCGATCGCCGCGTCGGCGATCTGCTTGGGAGAACGCGGCACGTGCGGCGACCGGTCCTGCGTGCCGCCCGAACCTGTCACGGCACAGGTGATGAAGACCTCGCGGTTCATTTCGAGCGGCATGTTTTCCTCCGGCTTTGCTGACCCAAGCATCCTCGCTCTTGCGCGCCGATGCTTTGCATTTTACGAAGCGCAAATGGCAAAAGGCGAAACAGCGACGATCTTTGCTCCGAGCGCGGAGCCGCTGCGCGTCGCCGTGCTGGTGTTTTCCGGCTGCTCGATCATGTGCGTCGCCTCGACCATCGATCCGTTGCGGGCCGCAAACCGGATCGCCGGCAGGACGATATTCGACTGGACGCTGGTCTCGCCCGACGGGCGGCCGGCGATCACCACCTCGGGGTTGCCCGTCGCGGTCGCCGGCCGCTTCGAACCCGGTGCCCGAGCCGACGTTTTGCTGGCGATCGGCGGCTTCGGCACCCGCTACGAGGCCGTCCCGCAACTGGCGGCGCGGTTCCGCAAGGCGGCGATGTCGGCGCGTGCGGTCGGCGGCGTCGAGGCCGGTGGCTGGCTGCTTGGCCGCGCCGGCCTGCTCGACGGACGGGCGGCGACGACGCATTGGGAGGATCTCGAGGACTTTTCCGCCAGTTTTCCGCAGGCCGAGGTGCGCGCCGACCGTTACGTCATCGACGGGCCGGTGATGACCAGCGGCGGCGCGTCGCCGACATTCGACCTGATGCTGCATCTGGTGCGCGCGCGGCTCGGCGCGGCGGTCGCGCTCGATGTCGCCAGCGTCTTCATCTACGAACAGGCGCGCGTCGCGGCCGACCCGCAGCCGCTTGTCTCGCTTGGCCGGGTCGACCGGCAGGACCCGCGGCTGGCGCAGGCGATCCGGCTGATGGAGGCCCATCTCGACCGGCCGCTGACCATGTCGGCGATCGCGCTCCGGGTCGGGCTGTCGGCGCGGGCGCTGGAGCAGCTGTTTGCGCGCGCACTCGGCGAAACCCCGGGGGCCTATTCGCTGCGGCTACGGCTGAACGCGGCGCGCCGACTGGTGCTCGACACTGCCGAACCGATGGCGGCGATCGCTGCGCGCACCGGCTTCTCCTCGGCCTCGACCTTCAGCCGCGCCTTCGTGTCGGCCTTCGGCGTCCCGCCGGGGCGGATGCGTCGGGGCTAAACCGCCTGATGGTTAGACCCGTTCCAGCGCAATCGCGATGCCCTGGCCGACCCCGATGCACATCGTCGCCAGCGCCAGCTTTCCGCCGCGCTCCTTCAGTTCCAGCGCCGCGGTTCCGGCGATGCGCGCGCCCGACATGCCGAGCGGGTGGCCGAGCGCGATCGCGCCGCCATTGGGGTTCACATGGGCCGCGTCCTCGGCAATTCCCAGCTGGCGCAGCACCGCGATGCCTTGCGAGGCGAACGCCTCGTTGAGTTCGATCACGTCGAAATCGGAAACCTTGACGCCAAGCCTTGCGCACAGTTTCTGCGTCGCCGGCGCCGGGCCGATGCCCATGATGCGCGGCGCAACGCCGGCGGTCGCGACACCCAGCACGCGCGCGATCGGGGTCAGGCCGTGCTTGCGCGCCGCGGCCGCCGACGCCACGATCAGCGCGGCTGCGCCGTCATTGACGCCGGATGCATTGCCGGCCGTAACCGTGCCGCCCTCTTTCCGGAACGGCGTCGGCAGCCGCGCCAGCGATTCGACCGTCGTGCCGGCGCGCGGATGCTCGTCCTTCGACACGACGACCGGATCGCCCTTGCGCTGCGGGATCGTCATCGGGACGATCTCCCTGGCGAGACGGCCATTGGCTTGCGCCGCCACCGCCTTGTCCTGGCTGCGCACCGCGAACGCGTCCTGGTCTGCGCGCGTCACGCCGAATTCCTCCGCGACGTTCTCGCCGGTCTCGGGCATCGAATCGACGCCGTATTGCTTCTTCATCACCGGATTGACGAAACGCCAGCCGATCGTGGTGTCGTAGATCTCGGCATTGCGCGAAAAAGCTTCGCCGGCCTTGGGCATGACGAAGGGCGCGCGGCTCATGCTTTCGACGCCGCCGGCGATCATCAGTTCAGCCTCGCCCGCCTTGATCGCGCGCGCCGCGATGCCGATCGCGTCCATGCCGGAGCCGCAAAGCCGGTTGACGGTCGAGCCGGCGACCGCGACCGGCAGGCCCGCCAGCAACGCGGCCATGCGGGCGACGTTGCGGTTGTCCTCGCCCGCCTGGTTGGCGCAGCCATAGATCACCTCTTCAACCGCTTCCCAGTCGACGCCGGAGTTGCGCCCGACAAGGGCGCGCAACGGCGCAGCGCCGAGATCGTCGGTGCGCACCGACGACAGCGAGCCGCCGAAACGGCCGATCGGGGTGCGGATGTAGTCGCAGATGAAGGCGTCGGTCATGTCACAGCTCCGGAACGATCAGATCCTTGACGTCGCCATTGACGACCAGTTCGGCCTCGGTCAACGCCTGCAATTCGGTCAAACTCATGCGCGGCAGTTTTTCGCGCAGCACGAACCGGCCGCCCTTGATGTCGATCACCGCCAGGCTGGTGAACACGGTGGTCACGCAGCCGACGCCGGTCAATGGCAAACGACACTGCTTCAGCAGTTTCGGCCGGCCGGTCTTGGTGACGTGATCGGTGACCACCCAGATCTGTTTTGCCCCATGCACCAGGTCCATCGCGCCGCCGACCGCCGGCACCGAACCCGGCCCGGTGCTCCAGTTGGCGATGTCGCCGGTCTCGGCGACCTCGTAGGCGCCGAGCACCGCGATGTCGAGATGGCCGCCGCGCACCATGGCGAAACTGTCGGCATGGTGGAAGAACGACGCGCCGGGATTGAGCGTCACCGCCTTCTTGCCGGCATTGATCAGGTCCCAGTCCTCCGCGCCTTTGGGCGGCGCTTCGCCAAAACCGAGAATGCCGTTCTCGGTGTGGTAGATCACCTCGCGGCCCCGCGGCTTGAACTTGGCGATCATCTCTGGAAAGCCGATGCCGAGATTGACGTAGGCGCCGTCTGGCAGGTCCTGCGCCGCGCGCCAGGCGATCTGGGCGTTGCTGAGTCCTGTGGTCATTGTACGGCCCTCTCGCGCAGCAGCGCCTCTTCCTGCTTCGGATCGGCCACTTCGACGATCGCATTGACGAAGATGCCCGGCGTGGCCACGTGCTCCGGGTCGATGCCGCCCGGCTCGACGACCCGGCTCGCCTGCACCACGGTCGTTTGCGCCGCCATCGCCATCAGCGGCGAGAAATTGCGCGCCGCCTTGCGATAGGTGAGATTGCCCATCCGGTCGGCCAGTTCCGCCTTGATCAGCGCCACGTCGGCCTTGAGCCAGCGCTCGCGCACATAGTGGCGGCCTTCGAATTCCTCCACCGGCTTTCCGTCCGCAACCACCGTGCCGTAGCTGGTCGGCGTGTAGAAGGCGGGAATACCCGCGCCGCCGGCGCGGATGCGTTCGGCCAGCGTGCCCTGCGGCACGAGTTCAAGCGCGATCTCGCCGGCGAGATATTTGTCGGTGAACGCTTTCGGGTCCGACGAGCGCGGAAACGAGCAGACCATCTTGGTCACCATGCCGGCATTGATCATCGCGGCGATGCCGACATCGCCATTGCCGGCATTGTTGTTGATGACGGTGAGGTTTCCCGGGCTGCCAGTCTTCCTGTAGCGGTCGACCAGCGCGTGGATCAGTTCGATCGGCGCACCCGCGCCGCCAAATCCGCCGATCATCACCGCCATGCCGTCGCCAACGACGGACACCGCCTCCTCGAGACTCTTGACGATCTTGTTCATCGGAACTCCCCGACTGACAAAAGTTCGTATTGCGAACATATGTTTTATATGCGATACGCAATAGATGATGAACGCGGGCGAGTCAACGCAGCGGCAGGGCGATCTCGTCGGGTCGCTGCACAAGGGGCTGGGTGCGCTGGAAATCCTGGCCGCCCATCCCGCCGGCATGACGCTGACCGAGATGGCCGACGCAGCCTGCCTGACACGAGCCGGCGCAAGGCGCCTGCTGCTGACGCTTGTCGCCGCCGGTTTTGCCGATCAGGACGGCAGGAACTTCCGCCTGTCGCCGAAGCTGCTGACGCTGGCGCGCCAATGGGTCGGCGAAACCTCGCTGTGGACCTTCGCCGAGCCGCACATGCGCCGGGTCTCGGCAACGCTCAACGAATCCTGTTCCGCCGCTGTGCTGTCGGGCCTTGACGTCGTCTATGTCGCCCGCGTCGGCTCCACCCGCATTCTCTCGGTGGCGCTGCATGTCGGGACCCGCCTGCCCGCCTGGTGCACCTCGATGGGCCGTGTTCTCGCCGCGGGCCTGGACGACAGGGCGATCGACGATTTTGCCGAAAAATCGGCCCCGACCGCGCTGACGCCAAGATCGATCGCCTCGCCGGCCGCGGTCGCCGCCGCCATCCGCCAGGCCCGGCGCGACGGCTATTCGCTGGTCGACGAGGAACTGGAGCTTGGCCTGCGTTCGATCGCAGTGCCGGTCCGCAACCGCCTGGGCGACACCGTCGCCGCGATCAATGTCTCGACGCAGGCAAGCCGCCATTCCGCTGACGCGATGACCCGCGACATGCTGCCCTTGCTGCGCGCCGCCGCCACCGACATCGAGAACTATTTTGTCGTGCAATAGTCAGCCGGCCCGGCCAGCCTCGCGATCGATCGCGGCGCGCATGCCGTCGGCGAGCATCGTTTCCAGCCCGGCTTTCACCGCCTTGCGCCATGCCGGCGCCCCCGACAGGTCCTCGGGAAACAGGCCCGGCAGCGCCAGCAGCCGGTCGACGATCGCGCCGGCGTCGCGCCCTGCCCCGTCGAGCAGCGCGGCGATTTCGGCCTCGCGCGGATCGCGCAGCGCAAAGGTCCGGCCGGCATCATCCATGCCCAGGCAGTACCGCATCCATGCCGCGACCGCGAAACCATAGGCGTCCGGCGATCCGCCGTTTCGCAACGTCGCGATTGCCGGTTCGATCAAACGCTGCGGCAGTTTTTGCGTACCGTCCATGGCGATCTGGTAGGTCTGGTGCGCGATCGCCGGATTGGCGAACCGCACCACGAGATCGGCGGCGTATCGACCGAGGTCGACGCCCGGCACAGGCCCAAGCGTGGCGGCGGCCGAGCGCATTTGGCGCGTCACGAGAATGGCCAGCGCCTGATCGTCCATCGCCTCGCGCACATATTTGTGCCCGGCGATGAAGCCCGCATAGGCGAGCATCGAATGCGCGCCGTTGAGCATTCTGAGCTTCATCTTCTCGTAGGGCGCGACATCGGCGGCGAAGATGACGCCGCCCGCCTCCCAGTCCGGCCGCCCGGCGACGAAACGGTCCTCGACCACCCATTGCGTGAACGGCTCGGTTTCGACCGCCGCCAGATCTTCATAGCCTGTCAGCCGCGCCGCTTCCGCATAGGTTTCGGGCGTCGACGCCGGCGTGATCCGATCGACCATGGTCGAGGGGAACGCAACCTGATCGCTGATAAAGGCGGCAAGCGCCGGGTCGAGCCTGCCGGCGAACCCGGTGACCAGACGCTGCAGCACCCGGCCATTGTCCGGAAGGTTGTCGCAGCTCAGGACCGTGAACGGCGCCAGCCCCCTGTCGCGGCGCAGACGCAGCGCCTCGACGATGTAGCCGACCGCGCCGCTCGGCGCGCAGGGACTGGCGAGGTCGGGCGCGATCGAACCATGCGCCGGATCGAGGCCGCCGGTTTTCGGATCGACCCCATAGCCCTTTTCGGTGATCGTCAGGCTGACGATCCTGGTCTCCGGCGCCGTCAGCGCCGCCATCACCGCATCGGGTTCGCGTGGCGCCACCAGCACCTTGCGGATCGAGCCGATGACACGCGGCGCAACGCCATCGGCCCCGCGCACCAGCAGCGTGTAGAGCCCGTCCTGCGGGTTCATCTGCGCGGCGACATCGCCCGACCGCAGCGACACGCCGGTGATCATCCAGTCGCCGCCCGACGCCGCCAGCGCATCGTCGGTCGCAACCGCCTGATGCGCCTTGTGGAACGCGCCCGCGCCCAGATGCACGATGCCGGACCCCGGCCTGTCGCGATCATAGGCCGGGCGGGCGATCGAGGCAGGCAGGCGGGAGGAAGACGACAGGCGGGTCATTGGCGAGATCCGAGAGCTTGCCTCAGCCGCCCCCCCTCTGGCCTGCCGGCCAGAGGGGGGTCGGCTGAGATTGAAAACAACACCAGCAAAATCACACACCCGCCGCCGGATGCCGCAGCGCCGCCATCACGCCGCGCAGTTCCGCCAGGCCCTTCAGCCGGCCGATCGCCGGATAGCCCGGCTGCGCGCCGCGTTTCAGATCGTCGAGAATGTCCTGCCCGTGGTCGGGCCGCATCGGGATCTCGGCGTCCCTGCGGCCGGCGGCGCGGCGGCGTTTCTCTTCCGCCAGCAGTTCGGCGACCACCGCGACCATGTCGGTCTGGCCGCCGAGATGCTCGTCCTCGAAAAACGAGCACGGCGTGGTGTCCGTGTCGCGGCGCACATTGCGCAGATGCGCGAAGTGGATGCGGTCGGCGAGGTTGCGCGCCATCGCCACGCAGTCATTGTCCGGTCGCGCGCCGAGCGAACCGGTGCAGAAGGTGACGCCGCTGGCCGGCGTGTCGACCGCGTCCAGCACGGTGCGATAATCGGCGAGCGTCGACATGACGCGCGGCAGCCCGAGCAGCGGAAATGGCGGATCGTCGGGGTGACAGCACAACCTCAGCCCAAGCTCCTGGGCGACCGGCGCGACCTCGGCGAGGAAATCGATCAGGTGCGCCCGCAGCACCTCGGGCGAAATATCGTCATAGGTCGCAAGATGCGCCGACAGGTCCGGCAGCGACCAGCTTTCGACCGCGCCCGGCAGGCCCGCGGTGACGTTCGACGCCAGTCGCGTCTTGCGTCCCTCGCTCATCGTCGCGAAGCGTTTTGCCGCCTCGCCGACGATTTCGGCCGAAAAACTCTCCGCCGCGCCCTTGCGTTTGAGAAGATGGATGTCGAAAGCGGCGAAGTCGGCCAGGTCGAACCGCATCGCCCGGCCGCCATGGCGCACCCGCCAGGCCAGGTCGGTTCGGGTCCAGTCCAGCACCGGCATGAAATTGTAGCAAACGACCTCGATGCCGGCGTCGGCGAGGTTTTTCAGGCCGCGCTTGTAGTGCTGGACATGCAGCTTCCAGTCGCTGCTCTGGGTCTTGATCGCCTCGGACACCGGCAGGCTCTCGACCACCTCCCATTTCAGGCCGCTGATCGACCCGTCGGCCAGGAAGGCGACCTCGCGCTGCCGCTTTTCGATTTCCTCGGGCGTCCAGATGTCGCCGGTCGGGATGTGGTGCAGCGCGGTGACGATGCCCTCGACGCCTGCCTGGCGCGCATCCTCGACCGTCACAATGTCCTTCGGCCCAAACCAACGCCACGTCTGCCGCATGCGATCCTCCGCTGCGGCAAACTTGTATGGTAGTTCAGGTCAGCCGGTCAAGGCGCAACCGGCAGATCGCTGGACCGTTTCACACATACCGGTTGACGACATTCTCCAGCCATTCCTGACGGCCCGACTTCGGCTGCGGTTCGATCTTTTTCCGGATCACCCGCTCGGAAACCTCTTCCAATGTGCGCTTGCCCGCCAGCATCGCCTTGGCCTCGGCGCTCTTCCACCCGGCATAGCGTTCCTCCAGCGGCCCCGACAGCGCCTTGTCCTCGATCATCCGCGCCGCAGCCTTCAGCCCGCGCGCGCAGCAATCCATACCGCCGACATGGGCGACCAGCAGGTCCTGCGGGTCGAGCGACTGCCGCCGCAGCTTGGCGTCGAAATTGGTGCCGCCGCTCTTGAAGCCGCCGCCGCGCAGCACCTCGTAATAGGCCAGCGCCATTTCAGGCACATTGTTGGGGAACTGGTCGGTGTCCCAGCCCGACTGGTAGTCGTTGCGGTTCATGTCGATCGAACCGAAAATGCCGAGCGCGTTGGCCATCGCCAGTTCATGTTCGAAGGAATGGCCGGCCAGGATCGCGTGGCCCTGCTCGATATTGACCTTCACCTCTTTTTCGAGGCCGAAATCCTTGAGGAATCCGTAGACGGTCGCCACGTCGTAATCGTACTGGTGCTTGGTCGGCTCCTGCGGCTTCGGCTCGATCAGGATCGCGCCCTTGAAGCCGATGTGGTGCTTGTAGTCGACGACCATCGACAGGAACCGGCCGGCCTGCTCGCGCTCGCGTTTCAGGTCGGTGTTGAGCAGCGTCTCATAACCCTCGCGGCCGCCCCACAGAACATAGTTCTCGCCTTTCAACCGCTTGGTCGCGTCGATGCAGGCTTTCACCGTCGCCGCCGCATAGGCGAACACGTCGGGGTCCGGATTGGTGGCGGCGCCGGCCATGAAGCGGCGGTTGGAGAACAGGTTCGCCGTGCCCCACAGCAGCTTCACGCCGGTCTGTTTCTGCTTCTGCGCGAAAATGTCGACGATCTGTTCGAACCGGTCGAGGCTGTCGGCGAACGTCGCGCCCTCGGGCCGCACGTCGGCGTCGTGGAAGCAATAATAGGGCACGCCCAGCAGCGTGAACATCTCGAACGCAACGTCGGCCTTCAGCCTCGCGTCCTCCATCGTCTCGCCGAACCACGGCCGCTCGAACGTCTGGCCGCCGAACGGATCGCCGCCCGGCCAGGCGAACGAGTGCCAGTAGGCGACGGCGAAGCGCAGATGATCCTCCATGCGCTTGCCGGCCACCACCTCATCCTTGTTGTAGAAACGGTAGGCGAGCGGATTGGTCGAATCCGGCCCTTCATACTGGATCGGCCTGATGTCGCCGAAAAATCCGGTGGTCATGTTGAACAACTCCCTCAAATTCAGAACCCGGCGTTTTTCAGCGCCGGATAGAGTGAAATGTAGCGGCCATAGGCCTGCTCATAGGCCGAGGCGAGATCGGCGGCCGGCTCGATCGTCGCGGCGGTCGCGGGCGGCCTGCACACGTCGACCGGATCGGCGCCTTGCGCCGCGATCAGGCCAAGCCGCGCCGCCCCGAAGGCCGCGCCGAATTCGCCGTCCGCCGGGATGTCGACCGCCACGCCCAGGACGTTGGCGATCGTCTTCAGCCAGTAGCGCGAGCGCGAACCGCCGCCGATCGCTGTGACGCGATCGAGTTCCGTTCCGGCGGCGCGCAAAGCCTCGAGACTGTCGCGCAGCGCAAAGGCGACGCCTTCGAGAACGCCCTGGGCAAGTTGCGCGGCCCCTGCCTCATGGCCGAGCCCGGCAAACACGCCTCGAATCGACGCGTCATTGTGCGGCGTGCGCTCGCCCGACAGGTAGGGCAGGAACACGACCTGGCCGGGACCGGTCGGCGCATCGCCGAGCCCGGCCGTCAGCGACGCGGCGTCCTTGCCGGTGACCCCGGCCAGCCAGTTGAGAGAATCCGTCGCCGACAGGATCACTCCCATCTGGTGCCAGGTGTCGGGCAGCGCGTGACAGAACGCGTGCACCGCGCTGTCGGGATTGGGCAGGTAGGACGCATTGGCGGCGAACAGCACGCCAGACGTGCCGAGCGACACGAAGGCGCCCCCCGCCACGACGACGCCCATCCCGACCGCCGACGCGGCATTGTCGCCCGCTCCGCCCGCGACCACCACATTTCCGCCCATGCCCCAGCGCGCCGCGACCGCGCCCCGCAGCACGCCGCCGGGCTCGGTCCCCTCCACCAGCGCCGGCATATGGCGCTCGTCGAGATGCGTCGCCGCCAGCAGTTCGCGCGACCAGGCCCGCCTGCCGGTGTCGAGCCAGGACGTGCCAGCCGAGTCGGACATCTCGGAAATGTGATCGCCGCTCAGGTAAAGCCGCAGATAGTCCTTCGGCAGCAGCACTTTTCGCGTCGCCTCGAACAGGCGCGGCTCGTTGTTGCGCACCCAGGCGAGTTTTGGCGCGGTGAAGCCGGGAAAGACGATATTGCCGGAAATGGCCCGGAACCGCGGATCCGCATCAAGTTCGGCGGCCTCCCTGAAACTGCGCGTGTCGTTCCACAGGATGCATGGCCGCAGCACCTCGTCGCCTGGGCCAAGCAGGGTCGCGCCGTGCATCTGGCCGGACAGGCCGATGCCTTTGACAGCGCCGAGTTCCTTCGCATGGCTCGCCTTCAGCGACAGCACCGCCGCCTCGGCGGCGTCGATCCAGCTTGCGGGGTCCTGCTCCGACCAGCCGGGATGAGGACGCGAGATGACAAGCTGGCCGGTCGCCTGGCCGACCACATTCTGCGCGTCGTTGATCAGCAACGCCTTGACGCCTGACGTGCCGAGGTCGAGCCCCAGATACATGTGCCTGCTCCTCCAGCCGGTCCCGCCTCAACCGCGGGCCGGCATCGCGGCCCGCTCTACTCAAGCGGAAGTCGGCGGATCTGGCAAGATTTTTTCGAGGCTCGAAATAAATTGACGCCGCTCCGTTTCGAACCTGGATCGGCTTGATTCACCGGCTCGGTTCGGTAACCTGCAAGAAACGAATAGGAAAACCACAGTGAAATTGAGATTCTCCATGCTCGCCGTAGTGTTATTTTTGGCCGGGTGTACAGGAACGTCCCAGGTCGGCCTGGACAAGACACAGAAGATGCTGAGTCGAAGCCCCGAACTGAGGCGCGATGCAAACATCGTGTGCATCGAGAATATCAGCCAGACTTCGCGTGCAAGGCGCGAAGCTATGGCCAGTTTCATGAACGTGAGCCTGACGCGGGTGCCGTCGACGTTCTGCCGCCGCGTCCTCGGCGCATTGGCGGCAGGCCGCATCAAGCAGAGCGACGTCGATGCGGCGGTTCGGGGCGAGGCGACCCCGACAGTCGTCAGGGTGCTGAAAGGCTGAAATATCAGCGCAGCGCGATACCAGCGGGTGCTGAACGCCCCAAATTTGCTATGCCCCGACTCCGATCGCCTGCGCGCGCCGGGCCAGGACGCCCGACAGCGGGCTGTGCGGCCGGTGCTCCATCCGCTCCCGCGTCAGGCGCCCGGCCAGGGCAGCGTCACCACCGCGCACTGCCGCCTCGATCAGCGTCAGGTCGATGACGTCGCGCTGTGCGTGGCTGCCGCCGAACCGGTGGGCGATGGCGCGAATCGGATCAAGCAGCCGCGCCGCCGACGCATAGTCGCCGTCGACGAACGCCAGGATGCCCCGCGTCGCCGGCAGTCCGACGTCCCGGGTGAAGCCGGCATTGTCGTCCTGTCTGCGCGCCGCCTCTTCCTGCGTCGCGATCAGCGTCTCGACTTCGCGCCTGCGTCCGGCGGCGGCAAACGCCATCATCGCGTGCATGTCGTTGAAGGCATAGCTGGACGCTCCGGCATGCGGGGTCCACACATCCGCCAGCGGCTGCCAGCGGCCGCCGTCGCCGACGCCGCCCAGGTGAAGTCGCCACAAGAGCGCCGACGCGTCGACCATGTTGAGCGCGACATCGGTGGCGCCGCCTTCGATCGGACCGTCATAGAGCCGGAACACCTCGTCATGGTCGCCCAGATCGTAGTGGAACAACGCCAGGTGCCACCAGTTGTGGACCTTGAGGAAACTGTCTTTCGCCCACGCCTGCGGCGTCGCGCGCATCCATTCGATGCCGTCGCGCTGGCGGCACTGCATTTCCATGACATGGGCGACCGCGTGCTGGCCCCAGCCGTCCGAAGGCTCAAGCTCAACCGCGCGGCGCCCCGCCGCCTCGGCGGCGGCATAGTCGCCGGTTTCTTCAAGTCCAAAGGCCTGCGCCGACAACAGCGAGTGATAGCCGGGCATCGACGGGTCCCAATGCGGCAGCGCCCTTTCGATCCGGTCGCGCAGCATCGGCGCGTTGCCGGTGAAGAAATCGATCTGGTGGCCGATCTGCAGGGCTAGCGAATCGCGCGGAAATTCCTTCGTCAGCCCGGCCAGCTTGTCGCCCGCCGCGTGCCAGCCTCCGGCGACGAGCATGCCGAGCGCTTCGGCATGCCCTTGTTCGCGCACCGTCATCGGCAGGTCGCGCGCCGCTTGCCAGCTGCGCCGGGCGACCCCGAGCGCCGCCGGTTCGGTCGCCAGGCCGTGCATCCAGCCATTCATGACGTGCGCCATGGCGAAGTCGGGCGCCTCGGCAAGCGCAGCCTGCAGTGACGCGACCGGATCGCCGGTGAACGTCTGCAATTGTCGCAGGGCGCGGTCGTAGTGCCCGAGCGCCGCCGCATTCGCGCCTGTGACGGGATTGCCGTTCTGGTCGTTCATCGTGTTCAATGCCGCTCTCGTTTCAATGTTCTGCCAATACCGCTTGTTCAGGCCGCGCCGCGCGACAACGCCGTCGCGCAGCCCGCGCCAACCAGCAGCGCGCCGCCGGTCCGGTTCACCATCTTCACCACCCGCTCGTTTCCGAATGCCGAGCGGGCGCGCGAGGCGAGCAGCGCATAGGAGAACGCGTTGAGGAAGGCCAGCGCCAGGAAGGTCGCCTCGAAAATCGCCATCTGCGTCCAGAAATCGCCGTGCCGGTCGAGGAACTGCGGCAGGAAGGCGACGAAGAAGGTGATGCTCTTGGGGTTGAGCGCGGTCACCAGCCAGGCGTGGGCGAGCATGCTGGCCCAGCCGACCGCGTCGCGCCGCGGCTGCGCCGCGATCGAACCGCCGGCGCGGATCAGCTTGATCCCGAGCCAAACCAGATACGCCGCGCCGATCCACTTGAGGATGGTGAACATTGTCGCCGACGCCATCAGCACCCCCCCCACGCCAAGCATCGACAGCGTCATCGCCGTGAAATCGCCAAGCGCAACCCCAATCGACATCGGCAACGCCGCCCGCCAACCTTGCCCCAGTGCATAGGACACGACGAGCAGGATGGTCGGCCCCGGAATGACAAGCAGCACCGCGGATGCGGCGCTAAACGCAAGCCAGGTTTCGAACGTCATTGTCTTTTCCTCTCCGCAGGACCGGCATCAATCCATCGCCCCGCTCTTATGTAAAGCGAAATCCTGAGCAAGTCCGAAGCGGCGCAGCCAGGCCTGCGCTGGCGCTCCGATTCAGCGGCCGCGCGACCTGAGATAGGTTTTGGCGATCTCGCGCATCCGATTGCCATCGAACGGTTCGCCGTGGCCGCCATAGACGATGCGCGGGTCGATGTCGTCGATCAGCCGGCGCATGGTTCGGCGATAGGCGTCGATATCGCTGCACGGCATGTCGTCGAGAAGCCGGTCGTCATAGATCGCATCGCCGGAAAACAGCATCCCGTCGCGCGCATCGAACAGAGCGATGCAAGGCGAATGACCCGGCAGTTCCAGCACGTCGAAGACACGATCGCCGAGATCGACCTTGTCACCCTCGGCCAGCGGCAGGGTCAGCGGCGCGGGAACGAGCCGGTAGTCGCCGACGCGCCAGCCCGGCGACGGCGGCCGCGTCACCGGTTGTCCGCGCCGCCGGTATTCATCCGCAAACGTCGCCCCGTCCGGCATCGAGGCAAACAGCGCCGCCTCGCCGGCCGGTCCGGCGCGGGTGTCGAATTCATGCAGCGCGCCGACATGATCGAGATGGATATGGGTGGCGAGCGCCAGCACGTCTTTTCCATGTCTCACCGGCAGAACCGGCTTCAGCGCGACAATGCCCATCCCCGCATCCACCAGCAGGTCGCGATCGCGCCCGGAGAGGAAATAGAGATTGGCGCTATAGTAAGCGTCGACGAACGGTTCCGTGATCCGCAGCACGCCATCGGCATGCCGATCCACACCGTACCATTGCTGCGGCGTCATGGGCAAAATCTCGTTCGATTGGCTGCCGGTCTTGATTGTAGCGCCCCGACACGACAAAACCGACCCCGAAACGCTAGGGAATCACAGCCGATGAGCCTGCAATCCGTGCGAGACTTTTTTGCCGCGAACGCGCCCGATGTCGAGGTTCTGGTGCTCGACCAGTCGACCGCGACGGTGGCAGAAGCCGCGCAGGGTCACGGCGTCCCGCCCGAACAGATCGCCAAGACCCTGTCCCTGCGCGTGGGCGACCGGGTCATGCTCGTCGCCACCAGCGGCACGGCGCGCCTCGACAACAGGAAGGCCAAGGCCGCTTTCGGCGGCAAGGTCAAGATGCTGGATTTCGCCGAGGTCGAAGACCTGACTGGCCACCCGGTCGGCGGCGTCTGTCTGTTCGGCGTCAAGCCGGGGCCGGAGCTGTTCTGCGATATGTCGCTCAAGAACTTTGACGAGGTGGTGCCAGCGGCCGGCGCTCCCAATGCGGCGGTGCGCATCGCGCCCGATCGCATGGCGGCGCTGACAGGCGCGGCCTGGGTCGACGTCTGTGTCTAATCTGTGAGGCTGCGCCTCAGCCCATAAGCTCCGAGGCATAGCTGCCGGGGCTCGGCGGAAACACCACGGTGCGGTTGCCGTTGATGAACGAGCGATGGTGGATGTGGGCGTGGATGGCCCGCGCCAGCACCTGGCTTTCAACGTCGCGGCCGATCGAGACGTAGTCCTCGCCGCTCTGGGCGTGGGTGATGCGCGCCGTGTCCTGCTCGATGATCGGTCCCTCGTCGAGGTCGGCGGTGACATAATGCGCAGTGGCGCCGATCAACTTCACGCCGCGCTCATAGGCCTGCTTGTAGGGGTTCGCGCCCTTGAAGCTAGGCAGGAACGAATGATGGATATTGATGATCCTGCCCGACATCTTGGCGCACAGATCGTCCGACAGCACCTGCATGTAGCGCGCCAGCACGATCAACTGCGCGCCGGTCTCTTCAACGAGGTCCATTAGTTGCGCCTCGGCCTTGGCCTTGTTGGCCTTGGTCACGGCGATGCGGTGGAAGGGAATGTCGTTGTTGGCGACAAGCTTCTGGTAGTCGAAATGATTGGACACCACGCCGACGATGTCGATCGGCAGCGCCCCGATGCGCCAGCGGTAGAGCAGGTCATTGAGGCAGTGACCGAAGCGCGACACCATGATCAGCACCTTCATGCGCTCGTCGCTGCGGAACAGTTCATAGTCCATTGCGAAGGTTTCCGCGATCGGCTTGAAGCCTTCGGCAAGGGCGTCGCCCGAGACGCCCTCCTGCGACATGAAGCTGACCCGCATGAAGAATTTCTTGGTGCCGAGGTCGTCGAATTGCGATGAATCGACAATGTAGCAACCCTGGCCGGCCAGATAGCCGGAGATCGCAGCGACGATGCCGCGAACCGAGGGGCAGGTGACGGTCAGGATATAGTGATCGGCGGCCATGACGTTCCAGCGACTGTTGGGGACCAGACTGTCGCGATGCCTATCGCGGACGCGCCGCGCCCGCTAGCCGAAATGCGACCGCCACAGGTGCAAATAGTCAAGCGCCCGGCAGGAACGATCGAGGCGGGAGCCGCCCGGCGGCGCGAAGTTAATCACGCCGCCGCCGGTCGCCAAAACGTGACCGCCACTCTGGGCTACACCTCACGCGGCGTCGTCGCCGCCCGTTTCCGCCGTCCGTAGCGCCTGATCAGACCGATACGCCGTAGATTTCCCTGGCCCGTTCGGGCGTCAGCAGCCCGTTGCGCACGTCGCGGCGCACCAACTCCGGATCGCGCTCCTTCGGATCGCCGAGCCCTCCGCCGTTGCCGGTCACGACGCGGATGACGTCGTCCTTGTGCGTCACCTGGCCGGACACGAAGGCGTATTGCCGCGGCTCACCGTCCTTGGGCCTAAACTCGACATAGTTGGGCGAGCCGTCACGGCCACCGTCGACGCCCCATGCGGGGAACTTCGAGCGGGTGTAGCCGGCAGTCAGGAAGCCGTTGTCGCCGCGCACGCGGTAGTCCATGACAATGCCGCGTCCGCCGGTGAACTTGCCTTCGCCGCCCGGCGCCATGTTCAGCTCCATGCGGTCGACATAGAGGCCGTTGCGCGCCTCGTTGATCTCGGCCGGGCAGTTGAACGTCTCGCCATGGAAGCCGCAGAACATCGCCGAGTTGCCGTCGCCGGTGCGGCTGGCGCCCCAGCCGCCGAGCTGCGGCTCGATGATTGTGTACTGACGGCCGGTGTCGGGGTGAGTGCCGCCGATGAAGGTGCCGCACACCGATGCGAAGTGACCGGCGGCGAGCAGGTCGGGCATGTGCGGCGCCAGGCAGCGCCACATGATGTCGTACACGCGCAGCTCGATCTCGTAGTAGAATCCGATCGGCGCCGGCTCCTTGGCGTGGAACACCGAACCTTCGCGGGTGAGCAGCCGGATCGGCCTGAACGAGCCGCCATTGGCCGGCGAATAGGCGTCGGTCAGCGCCTTGAAGATCATCTGTGCGGCGACCACCACGCCATCTCGGCTGGTGTTGACGGGATTGGCGACCTGGTCGGGATTGTCGCGCAGGTCGACCAGGAACTCGTCGTCGCTGATGGTGATCTTGACGTTGAAGATACGTCCGTCGTCCTGTTCCTCCGACAGTTCGAACGTGCCGTGCGGCAGGGTCTTCAGCGCCTTGCGCGATGTCTTCTCGCCATAGTCCATGAACGAATTCATGGCGTTCTCGAAGGTGGCGACGCCGTATTTCGTCGCAATCTCCCGCAGCCGCCGGTCACCGACGCGCGCCGAGGCGATCGCCGCCCAGACGTCGCCTTCCAGCACGTCGGGCATGCGCGAGTTGACCTTGATGATGTCCATCACCGAGCGGAGCGGCTCGCCCCTGGAGATGATCTTGATGGCCGGAAGGCGCAGGCCCTCCTGAAAAATCTCGGTCGCCTCGCCCGACAGTGATCCCGGCGCCATGCCGCCGACGTCGGAATTGTGGGCGATATTTGCGGTCCAGGCGATGATCTTGCCCTCGACGAAGACCGGCATGGCGACGACGATGTCGTTGAGGTGGGTGACGGCGCCATAATAGGGATCGTTGGTGGCGAAGACGTCGCCCGGCTCTATGTCGCCGGGCTTGTTGTATTTGGCCAGCAGCACTTTGACGGCCTTGTCGAGCACCCCGATGAAGGCGGGAATGCCGGCGCCGGACGAAGCCAGTTCGCCCTCAGCGTCCATGATGCCGGTCCCCATGTCGAGGACTTCGTAGATGATCGAGCTCATCGCCGTCTTCTTCATGGCGACGAACATCTCGTCGGCGGTCGACTGCAGCGAGTTCTGGATGATCTCCAGGGTGATCGGGTCGTTGGCGAGCGTGGTCATGGCGTGTTCCTCACTTCGCGATGCTGATGTGGATGTTGCGGTATCCGTCGACGGACACCTTGTTTGCGGGATGGATGACGACCGTGGTGCCGGGGTCCTCGACGATTGCCGGGCCCTCGAACGTCATGCCCGGTTCCAAGAGCGCGCCGTCGTAGATCGACGCTTCGTGCACGCCCTCCAGCGCGTAGTCGACCATCCGCTTGCCCTTCAGCGCGGCGGAAGCTGGAACGCCGGTGTCGGCTTCGTGCTGCATGGCCAGCTTGCCGACCTCGGCGGAGGCGACGAGATGGATGCCGACCAGTTCGACCGGCGCGTCGAGACGGTAGGTGTATTCCCGTTCATAGGTTTCGTGGAAGCTGGCTTCGATCGCCGCGATCCGGCCGACCGTCACCTTGCCCTCATCGAGCAGCACTTCCGTCGTGTGCTCCTGGTTCTGGTAGCGGAACTTGGCGAAGCGATGGAATTTCACCTTCGAAGGGTCCACCCCCTCGGCCTTGAATTGGTCGCGGGCGCGGTCCTCGGTTTCGGCGAACAGGCGCTCGATCGCCCCGGCGGAGCCGGCGCCGAGATCGAGCAGATTGGTGACGAAATAGTCGCGGCGAAGGTCCGACATCATCATGCCCCAGGCCGAGAACACCGACGCGCCGGCGGGAATGACGACCTTGCCGACGCCAAGTTCCTGGGCTAGCGCCACCGCGTGCATCGCGCCGCCGCCGCCAAAGGCGACCAGCGTGAAGTCGCGCGGATCGTGGCCGCGGTTGAGCGACACCAGTTTCAGCGCGTTGACCATATTGTTGTTGGCGATGCGCACGATGCCGCGCGCCGCCTCGCTGGGGTCGACACCGAGCTTCCCGCCGACCGCCGCGATCGCCTTGCCGGCGGCGCCCATGTCCGCCTCGATCTCGCCGCCGCAGAAATAGTCCTTGTTGATGCGGCCAAGCCAGAGGTTGGCGTCGGTGGTCGTCGCGTTCGTGCCGCCGCGGCCGTACGCGGCCGGGCCCGGCATGGCGCCGGCCGAGCGCGGCCCGACATGCAGCTTGCCGAAATCGTCGACCCAGGCGATGGAGCCGCCGCCATTGCCGATCTCGACCAGGTCAACCACCGGCACCATGATCGGATAGCCGGCCGAGGTGCGGTCCCGCTCGATCCAGTAGTCGGTCATGATCTTCACCTGGCCGTTCTCGATCAGCGAGCACTTGGCGGTGGTGCCGCCGATGTCGAGCGCGATAACATTGGGTTCGCCGATCAGCTTGCCGAGTTCGGCCGCGCCCCAGAAGCCGGACGCTGGCCCCGACTCGACCATGGTGATGGGAATGCGCGACACCGCCTCCAGCGAATCGACGCCGCAATTGGACTGCATGACGTAAAGCGATCCGTCGAAGCCGCCGTCGTGCAGGCCGTCGGACAGCCTGCGCAGGTAACGCTGGGCGACCGGCTGCACATAGGCTGACAGGACCGCCGTGTTGGCGCGCTCATATTCGCGCCATTCGCGGGTGATCTGATGCGAGGACACCACCGAGACGCCCGGCCACAGCCGTTCCACTTCGGCCATCGCCGCCCTTTCATGCGCCGGATTGGCGTAGGAATGCAGGAAGCAGATGGCGATCGCCTGTACGTTGTCAGCCTTGAAGTCGGCGACGATGGATGCGAGCGGCGACAGGTCCAGAGGGAGGATCTCCTCGCCGCGATAGGTCATGCGGCCCGGCAGTTCGCGGCGCAGATAGCGCGGCACAAACGGCTCCGGCTTGCGGTAATGCAGGTTGAAGAAGTCCGGCCGGTTGCCGCGCGCGATCTCGAGCGAGTCGCGGAACCCTTCGGTGGTGACCAGGCCGACCTTGACGCCCTTGCGCTCGGTCAGCGCGTTGATCACGACGGTCGTCCCATGCGCCAGAAAATCGATGGTCTGCGGATCGACCCCGCCCTTGGCGAGAACGTTGAGGACGCCTTTTTCGAAGTCGGGCGGCGTGGTGTCGGCCTTCGCCGTCACGACCCGCGACCGACCTGTTTTCGGATCTGTCTCGAAACAGACCAGGTCGGTGAAGGTTCCGCCAACGTCTGTCGCAACGCGAACGGTTTTCTGGGACATGATTCAGGCTCCTTTGGCGGAAATCATTCGATCGAGCAGGAAGGCGGCCGCGCCGGGCAGTTTCAACCGATCTGCGGCCAGCACCCGGTCGCGCGTGTAGTACCCGCCTTCATGCAGGCAGTTGATCGTGCCGATAACTTCGCCGGCGATGACGATCGGCACGTTGATGGCGGACTGGCAGCCCAGCGATCCAATCAGTTCGTGGTCGTAGAAGACCTCGGCGATTTCTTCGAGGCTGTTGGCGACGAAGGTCTCGTGCCGATCGAGCACCATATCGCTCCAATAGGTTTCATTGACTGGCTTGGTGCCGAGAACGGGATAGACGTCGGGCCTGTTGGAATAGATCCGGCAGGCCCCGCGCGTCTGGGAATCAAAGGTCATCAGCGTGAACAGCCGCACGCCGACCACGGATTCGGTCATGGCGTTCAGGGCCGCGAACACCGCTTGCGGCTGCTGCTTCGCCGATTCAAGTGCCGACAAAAATGCGGTCTGCGCCGTCATGCCTGGTTCTCCGTTGACAGGGATGCACGCAGCGCCAGTTCCTCTCGCGTGATGACCGGCACCGCGCCGATCAGGTTTCGCGTGTAGGGGTGCTGCGGGTTTTCAAATATCTGAAGCATCTGGCCGGCTTCGACGACGCGGCCGCGCTCGAAGACCGCGACGCTGTCGGCGATGTTGCGGACCACCGACAAGTCGTGGGTGATGAACACGTAGGTCAGCCCGCGGCGCGGCCGCAGGTCGCCAAGCAGCCTGAGCACGCGCGCCTGCACCAGCACGTCGAGCGCAGAGGTCGGCTCGTCGAGGATAACGAGTTCGGACTGGCAGGCCAGCGCGCGCGCGATCGCCACCCGCTGCCGCTGGCCGCCCGACAGGGCCGACGGCGGCCGGCTGGCGAAGTCGGCGGGCAGCCGCACTTCCTCCAGCAGGGCCCGGACCATGTCATTGCGCTCGACGCGCGCGCCAATGTCGTGAACGTCGAGCGCCAGGCGCAGCGACGCGCCGATGGAGCGTTTCGGATTGAGAGACGACAGCGGGTTCTGCTGCACCAGCTGGATCTGGCGGCGATGGAGCTTGGCGCGCCGTTGCGGCAGCGCCTCGCCGTTGAACAGGATCTCGCCGGCGCTGGGCGGATAGATGCCGAGCACGAGGTTGGCCATGGTGCTCTTGCCGGAACCGGATTCGCCGACGACGGCCATGCACTCGCCGGCCTTGACGTCGAGCGAGACGTCCTCCAGCGCCCGCACCTCCCGGTTTCCCACGGCAAATGTCTTCGACACATTGCGCAGTGACAGCAGCGGCGCGCTCATGGTCTCGCCTCGCCGGTCGTGTGATCCTGCATCGGAGCCAGATAGGCCTGCGAATCCTCGACAATGTCTGGAATGCCGCCGCCGGTCAGCCGCGGCGCCGCAGCCATCAGGGCGCGGGTGTAGGCGTGCCTGGGATCATCAAACAGCGCCTGGGTCGGGCCGTGCTCGACGATGCGGCCCTTGTAGATGACGTAGACGCGGTCGGCGAACTCGCGCACCACTCCAAGATTGTGGGAAATAAACAGCACCGCCGTGTTGTGCTGATCGACAAGCCGTCGCATCAGGTCGAGCGTTTGCGCCTGCACGGTGACGTCGAGCGCCGTGCCGGGCTCGTCGGCGATCAGCAGGTCCGGCTCGTTGGCCAGCGCCATGGCGATCATCACACGCTGGTTCATCCCGCCCGAGAGCTGGAAGGGATAGGACTGAAGCACGCGCTGCGGCTCGGCGATGGCGACTTCGGCCAGGATTTCGGCGGCCCTGTCGAGCGCAGCCTGCCGTGGAAGACCTGGCGCGGCGCGCCTGAGCACTTCGATGAACTGGGTCCCGATCCGGTAGACCGGATTGAGCGACGAAGTCGGATCCTGGAAGATCATCGACATCCGCGTGCCGCGCAGCCGGTGGCGCTCGGCCTCGGACAGCGCCTCCAGGTCGATGCCGTCGAAAAGCAGCTTTCCGCCGATGCGCGACGAGCGCAGCGACTGCAGCAGGCCGAGCACGATGCGCGCCGTGACGGATTTGCCGGAACCCGACTCGCCGACCAGCGCGACGCGCTCGCCCGGGCCGATGCTCAGTGAAATTCCGTGCAGGACTTCGATATATCCGGTCCAGCCCTTGAACCCGAGCTTCAGGTCCTGGATGTCGAGCAGCGGCGGTTTCATTGGTCCGCTCCCAAAATGTCGCGCAAGGCGTCGCCGATCAGGTTGAAGCCGAACACCGCAACCAGGATCGCCAGGCCCGGAAATACGGTGAGCCACCAGGAATCGGGCAGATATTTCGCGCCGTCGGCGACCATCGAGCCGAGGTCCGGCGTCGGCGGCTGCACGCCAAGGCCGAGGAAGGACAGCGACGAGGCGATCAGGATGACAAAGCCCAGGTCGAGCGTCATCTTGGTGACGATGGCCGGCACGCAGTTGGGCAGGATTTCGCGGAACATCACATGCGTCGGCGACGCGCCGATGACCTCGGCGGCGAGCACATAGCCTTCCTCGCGCTCGGCCCGGGTGATATTGTAGACCAGCCGCGCATACCAGGGCCACCACATCGCGGTGACCGCGAGCATGCCGTTGGTCAGCGTCGGTTCGAGCACGCCCATGATCGACATCGCCAGCACCAGCGGCGGGATCGACAGGAAAATGTCGGTGATGCGCATCAGCGCATATTCAGTCCAGCCGCCGACATAGCCGGCGACGAGCCCGATGGCGACGCCGATCGGCACGGCGATCGCCAGCACCACGACGCCGAGCACCAGCGAGATGCGGTAGGCGTAGAGAATGCGCGAAAAGATGTCGCGCCCGACGAGGTCGGTCCCCATGATGTAGGGCCATTGCGGCGGCTTGTTGAAATTGGCGAAGTCGACCACGGCGCCGCGATGTTCGGGAAACGGCGCAATGACGTCGGCGAAGATCGCCGACAGCACCACCAGCGCCACCAGCACCACGCCAAGCAGCGACAGCGGATTGGCCAGCAGGATGGCGAGCGTGCGCTTCATGACGCCCTCCTGGACAGCCGGATGCGGGGATTGATGAAGGCGATCAGCAGGTCGACGATGATGTTGGCGATCAGGAAGGTGGCGGAAATCACCAGCACCGTGCCGACGATGGCGTTGAGATCCTTGCGCAGGATGACCGCGACGCCGTAGCGCGACAGGCCGGGCCAGGCGAAGATCGCTTCGACCAGGAAGGCGTTGCCGAGCATGGCGGCGAAGTCGAGGCCGATGATGGTCAGCGAGGGAATGAGCGACGGCTTGAAGGCGTAGCGGTTGGCGATGCGCCGCTCCGAGAAACCGTAGGACCGCGCCATTTCGATATAGGGCCTGTCATAGGTCTCGATCATATTGGCGCGCGTCAGCCGCGCCGCCTGGCCGATGCCAGACAGCGCCAGCGCGACCGCCGGCAGCATGATGTGCCACGAGGCGTCGGCGAAGGCGGCGAAATTGCCCGCGATCAGCGTGTCGACCAGCAGGAAGCCGGTCACCGGCGCGATGGCGTAGACGTCGCTGATGCGGCCGGCGATCGGGAACAGCGGCAGGTAGAAGGCGAAGATCAGCATCAGGATGACGGCCCACACGAAACTGGGCGCCGAGACGCCGAGTAGCGAGATCATGCGGATGATGTTGTCGGTCACGCCGCCGCGGAAGCGCGCCGAGAGGATGCCGAGCGGCAGGCCGGCGACGACCATCAGCAGGCCGGCGACAAGAACCAGTTCGAGCGTAGCCGGCAGAAACTGCGCGATGTCCTGCGTCACTGGGCGGTTGGTGTAGAGCGACACGCCGAGATCGCCCTGCGACAGGTCCTTGAGGAAATAGCCGTATTGCACCGGGATTGATTCATCCAGGTGCAGCGCCGCGCGCAGATTGGCGACCTGCTCGGCGGTCGCGTTGGGTCCCAGGGCGATGCGCGCCGGGTCGCCCGGAATGATCCGGGCGATTGCGAAGATCAGCATGGAAACCCCGGCAAGCACGAGCAACGAGGTGCCAAGCCGCTTCGCGAGGATGCGGACGATCGGCGACATATCTTGAGCCCTTACGGCGGTAACCGGAGCGGCGGTCGCGCCGCCCCGGTGTTGACGGAACCTACTCGGCGACTTCCATCAGACGGAAGGTGAAGCCCATGCCGTCGAGGCCGAACGCCTTGGACGGATCGCTGAGAGCCGGCGCCTTGACGCGCTTGCTCGCCGCAAAGACCGATGTCCGGTCGAAGCCGTAGATCGTCGGCGCAATCTCCATCAATCGTTTGTTGAGAGCCGAATAGGCCGCCTCTCGGGCCGCCGCGTCGGCGCTGGTGCGCCCCTCGTCCAGCAACTTGTCGACGGTCTCGTCCTTCAGATATTCCGGCGACTGCCAGGTGCCAGCGGCCGAGGAATGATACATGCCGTAGAGCAGCGTGTCCGGGTCGCCGGTCACCGAGACGACGAAGAGCTGCGAGATATGCGGCGTGTTTTCCGGTTTCGATACCTGGTCTGCAAACAGCGCCCAGGGCAGTTTCTTGATTTCAGACTTGATCCCGAGTTCGGCGAAGTTCGCCTGCATCAGTAGCGCGAAACGTTCTTCGAGCGGCACCTCGGCGATCCAGGACAGTTCGAGGTTGAAGTCCTCAGGCTTGGTCTTGCACTTGGCCAGATGCGCCTTGGCCGCCTCCATGTCGCGCTTGAGGATCTGGTCGGCCGGATTGGCGCCGAGCATGCCGACCGGAATGGCGCCGGTGGCGGCAGATCCCTGTGCCACCGTATCGGTGATGGAGATCATCTTGACCGCAGCCGCATAGTCGAACGCGTTGGACAACGCCAAGCGACACTCGACATCGTCGAGCGGCGCCTTGGTCGTATTCATCTTGACGTAGAACGCGCCGGTGCCGCCTTCGGTCAGGAGTTGGGCTCCCTCGGCCGCGAGCGACTTGATCACTTCCGGCGGCAGCCACTGCGAGGCGACGTCATGCTGGCCCTGCGAAATCAGGGTGCGTACGGTTGCCGCCTCGAGGCCGTAACGCAGGCGCGCCTGGTTCGGCGCGGCCTCGGGAACAGCCAGGAAATAGCCCGGATTCTTTTCCATGACCGTCTCTTCCTGCGGATTGTGCGAGACGATCTTGTAGGCACCGGTGCCGGCGGTGTTCTTGGACAGCCAGGCTTCGCCCCAGTCCTTCATTTCGCCCGCGCCGTCGCCCAGATGTTCCATCACCGTCTTCTTGTCGACGACGGGCAGGCGCACGAGCGAGGCGACAAAGGGTGCATAGGCGGTCTTGAGCGTGAACTTGACGGTATGTGCGTCGATCGCCTCGACCTTGTCGACATTTTCGAACAGGTAGGACAGGCCTTTGCCTATCGCCTTCATGCGTTCGAGCGAGAACACGACGTCGTCCGCCGTCATCAGGTTGCCGCTGACGAACTTGACGTCGTCGCGCAGGGTGAAGGTGTATTGCGTTCCGCTGCCTTCCCAGCTCTTGGCGAGGTGCGGCGCATGGCCGGGCTCGCCCTGCTTGGGCAGAACCAACGTGTCGTAGAGGTTGAACATCAGGATCGAGTCGGCATAGTCCGACGCCTTGGCCGGATCGATTTCGCCGACCGCCACCTCATCAAGTCGAAGAACGCCGCCGGCGTGAGCCAGGACCGGCGCCGCGAGGATGCTCGAGGCAAGCATCAGGGCGGCTAACGATTTTACAGAACGTTTCATAAGACAACTCCCATTGTTTCCGGATATTCAGTCTTTGTTCCCCTCGGGCCCGGGTTCTTGCACGATCTGATGTCGCGCCCGGTTGCCAGGATGATCGTCGTCTCCTGGCTTGTCGCCGAAGACGTCCATTGTGCACACATGCAGCATCGTCACCGGTTCGGTGGTGTGGTTCCACGACGAGTGACTTCTGGTTGAATCGAAATGAATGCTGTCGCCGGCCGACAGAATGGTCGCCTCGTCCTCGATCTCGACGGTGATCTCGCCCTTGAGAATGAAGAACAGTTCTTCGCCCTCGTGCTGGATGGATTCGGTGCGATAGCCGGGCGGCTCGTGGACGATCACGGAGTTGACGACATTGCCGGGGAAACGGGCCGACAGGCGCTCGTATTTCAGGCCGTCGGCGCGCACCGCGTAGACATCGCGCTCGTCGTGACGTGTGAATGGCCGGTCGCCCTGCGGCTGCGCCAGGAACCGGGCCACGGGCTCCTGCAGCACGCGCGCGATCGAGACAAGCGACGACAGCGACGGGACAGTCAGGTCGCGCTCGACTTGCGAGATAAAGCCGACTGAAAGTCCGGCGGCGTCGGCCACGTCCTTGAGGGTCAGACCAAGCGCGGTTCGCCGTTCGCGAAGACGTGCGCCAAGCGGCTCCTCCGCCGGCCAAAGCACCTTTTCCCCCTTTGCGCCTTCAGCCACGCGCTCCCCCGAACTGCCGCGATTTTAGTATTTGTAAAAATGCAGAGGCCTTGCTGCCTGTCAAGGGAATTTTACAAATACTAAATTTCTGGTGCGGACACGGGGCGTCGCCTGGACTGTTTCATGACCAGAGCAATGGTGTGGTCCTGGGGTGGAACAAGGTCGGATCGAAACGTCCGAACCCCCGCCGAGCGCCGGTGCGATCAGACGTTTGCAGGGAAATTATCGACGGCGGTCTGGCAGTCTCCGCCGCAACGGCGCAAGCCTACCCGCCGTTGGCGAGCCTGCGCAGGTTTTCCAGTTGCGCCTCCGGCAACGGAATCCCTTCGATCATGGTCCTGCGGCGGGTCACCAGACGCCGGTCGCCCGGCAACCGGCTGACGCCACTCAACCGCAACTGCTCGACAAAGTCGTCGACCCGGCGGCCGAAACTGCCGTTGAGACGGCCGAAATCGGGGGAGATGACGATCAGCATCTGACCGGTATGGGGCGTCTGCGCTCCCGGATAGGCGGACCAGTCCACCTCGAACGAGAATTTTCCGCCCGTCAGCGCCGCGCCGAACAGTTCGATCATCATTGAAATCGTGCTGCCCTTGTAGCCGCCGAACGGCAACAGAGCGCCGCCGTCGAGCACGGCGGCGGGGTCTCGCGTCGGACGTCCATGCGCATCGACTCCGTGGTCAGGCGGCAACTGCCGGCCCTCGCGCAGCGCTATCTGCACATCGCCATTGGCCATGGCGCTGGTCGCCATATCGGCCACCAGCGGAGCGCCCTCGCCGCGCGGCGCCGCAAAGGCGATTGGGTTGGTGCCCAGAACCGCGGCATGCCCATCGAACGGCACGGTGCAGGCAAAGCTGTTGACCATCGACAGCGCCAGCAGGCCCTCATCGGCGAACGGTTCGACGTCGGGCCAGAGCGCGCTGAAATGGTGCGAATTGCGGATCGCCAGCAGCGCCACGCCCTGCTCGCGCGCCCGCTCCATCAAGGCCGGCTTCGCCAGCTCAAGGGCCGGCTGGGCGAAGCCGTTCATGGCATCGACGCGCAGGAACGCGCCGCCCGCAACTTCCAGCGCCGGCTCGGCGGCTGGGTCCACCCAGCCGCTGACGATCGACGACAGATAACCCGGGATCCGGAACACGCCGTGCGACTTGGCGCCGTCCCGCTCGCATCCGGCGCAATTGGCCGCGAGAATGCCGGCGACCGCCGGCGATGCCCCGGCGCGCCGGAAGATCCCGGTCAGAAGCGCGACCAGGTCGTCATAGGGAATTCGGGAAATCGAACCGGTGGATCCGGACATGATGGTCCTTGTTGAATGGCTGGAAACGAAGGGCCGACGCGGACATGGCCCGCCCCGTCAGAAGTCGGATGCCCGGCCCGTGCAGCGGACGTCGAGGCGAATGGCCTCGGCGGGGCGCATCCGGGTCCACTCTACAGCGACGGGGAGGATGCGGCCTGAACAAGACGCACCCAATAGGACACGCCGATCGGAATCAGATCGTCGTTGAAATCATATGTGACGGTGTGGAGGCCGGACGTATCGCCATTTCCGACAAAGACGTAGCCGCCGGGGCGATGGTCGAGCAGGTAGCAGAAATCGTCGCCGCCCATCAATGGAACCATCGTCGCATCGACCTTGTCCCTGCCCGCCAGTTCGCCGGCGACACGGGCGCACAGCGCCGTGCGCGAAGGGTCGTTGACCACCACGCCGCAGATGTGGTCGACATGCACCCGCGCCTTGACATTGAGCGCCCACGCCACCCCCTCGGCGATCTCGATCAACCGCTTTTCGACGTGAACGCGCACATCCGGGTCCAGCGCCCGCAAGGTGCCGGCCAGCCGCGCCCGGTCGGGCATGACGTTGTGGGTGCTGCCGGCTTCCATCTGCGTGATCGACACGACGGCGGCGAGCAGCGGATTGGTTTCGCGCGACACGATGCTCTGCAGCGCCGTGATGATCTGCCCGGCGGCGACCACGACGTCGGCGGTCGCATGCGGCCAGGCGGCATGTCCGCCCCTGCCCTCGATGACGATCTCGAACGTGTCGGCGGACGCCATGATCGCGTTGGGGCGGGTGGCGAAGTGGCCGAGCGGGACGCCGGGCATGTTGTGGAGCGCGTAGACCTCCTCGATCGGCCAGCGCGTAAACAGGCCGTCTTCGGCCATCGCGCGCCCGCCCGCGCCGCCTTCTTCGGCGGGCTGGAAGATCAACGCCACGGAGCCTGCGAAATCGCGCGTCTCGGCGAAATATTTCGCTGCGCCCAGCAGCATCGCCGTGTGGCCGTCATGGCCGCAGGCGTGCATCCTGCCCTCATTTTGCGAGGCATGGGCGAGCCCCGTCGCCTCGGTCATCGGCAGCGCGTCGAGTTCGGCCCTCAGACCGATCATCTTGCCGGGGCGATTGCCGTGAATGACGCCGACGACGCCGGTTCTGCCGACGCCCGTAGCCAGATCGTCGACGCCGAAACTCTCCAGAAGTTCGGCGACGCGCGCGGCGGTACGATGCACCTCGTAGAGCACCTCCGGATGGGCATGGAAATCATGCCGCCAGCCGGCGATCTCGCCGGCGAGGTCGGCAATACGATTATTGACCGGCATCGTCTGCCTCCTGGAGGACATCGTCGCGGATGCAGGCCTTGAAATGGCCCGGCGCGACTTCCTTGAGTTCAGGCGCGGCGCCCGCGCAGGCCGGCAAGGCATAGCGGCAGCGGGTGCGCAGCACGCAGCCGGACGGCGGATCGATCGGCGAGGGAATGTCGCCCTCCATGACGATCCGTTCGCGGCGGCGGGTCGGGTCCGGCAGCGGCGAGGCCGACAGCAGCGCCTCGGTGTAAGGATGGCGCGGCGCGGCAAACAGCGACCGGCGCGGCGCCAGCTCCATCAGCCGCCCCAGATACATCACCGCCACCCGGTCGCAGAAATGTTCGACCACCGCCAGGTCGTGGCTGATGAACAGGATGGTGAGATCGAGTTTTTCCTTCAGATCCTGAAGCAGGTTGAGAACCTGTGCCTGCACCGAGACGTCGAGCGCCGAGACCGGCTCGTCGGCCACCAGCATGTCGGGCTTCACCGCCAAGGCTCGGGCGATGCCGATGCGCTGGCGCTGGCCGCCNNCCGGAAAACTCATGCGGATAGCGCCCGGCCGCGTCTTCGGGCAGGCCGACAAGGTCGAGCAGCCGCGCGACTTCCGCCCGCTGAGCGGCGCGGTCGCCCAGGTGGTGGATTTCCATCCCCTCGGCAATCAGGTCGCCGACTTTCAGACGCGGATTGAGGCTGGCGAAGGGG
>DDFA01000113.1:556-105905 GCA_002336975.1 Phyllobacteriaceae bacterium UBA1940 | reverse complement strand
CGCCGCCGGATCGGTCGGGCCGCTGGCGGTGGGCGGCGGCAGCTGGCCCGATGTCACCTGGCCCGACGGCGCCGGCGTCAGCGGCTCGGGCCGGGTATTGATCGAATCGAACCGCGAAGACTGGCAGCCGGCGGCGGCGAGCGCCACGAGCGCAAGCATCGCGCCGCGCTTCGCCAGCGAATGAGAAGTCGTCGTGATCGTCGTCATAAGGCTCTCCGCACCGCCGGCCGTATCCCGGTTGACCGCTCGAACCACACAAACGTGGCAGCGTTACGGTCAGTTGCACGTAAAGATGCTTAATATTGTCTTTGCAACGAACGCAAGATGCTCAAATTGTGCATCCCGGGACAAAGACATAGCCGTTTGGGCCGACAACATGACACTCGCGCAGGCCGTGCGGCTTGTCGATCGAGCCTGACAGCACCGTATGGCCGGCCTCGCGGGCGCGGCGTTCGATCTCATCGGGGTCGACGCCGTAGAGCCGGATTTCGGCGCCCTGGCCCCTGATCTCGACATCGGCGACGACGCCGGCCATCGCATGGTCGCGATAGCTGTGGTCGGCGTGCAGCAACAGGACCGAGCCCGCCAGATCGACGACGCAGAAATCGGGATCGGCGTAGACGACGCGACCGCCGAGCACCTGCTCGCAGAACCCGCGCATCGGCTCGATCTCCGGCACGAGCAGGTTGAGGCCGAGCCCGCGCGGCAGTGACCGGCCGAACCGGTCCGCCGGCATCCAGGGATCGCCGATACGTTTCTTGACCATCGTTTGCTCCTGCCTGTCGCCGCGCCAAGCTTCCGGGCTTTTCACGCCGCCCGCAATAGGCCAAACAGCGGTGACGAACCGACGCACGCGTCCAGCCCGGCTCGACCGGGGCGACGCATCCACGACTGGAGACATTGCCGTGAAACGCGCCCCGGCCGCCAATCGCTACTATCGCGGTCCGCTCAGCGACCATTTCGACGGCCGGGTCTTCTTCAACCCCGACGGCGTGACGCCGCGTGGCCTTGGCGACCTGCTGCGCTGGCAGTTCGGCGGCGGGCGCGCCAGATGGCCGGCGCAATGGCCAAGCCCGCACGGCCAGGCGACGCCGCCGGCGCGGGTGGACGACGGCCGCATCGTCGTGACGATGGTGGGCCACGCCACCGTGCTGTTCCAGGCGGCGGGCCTGAACATCCTGACCGACCCGGTCTGGTCGCAGCGCGCCTCGCCGTTCAGCTTCGCCGGGCCGAAGCGGGTCAACGCGCCCGGCATCGCCTTCGACGACCTGCCGCCTCTCGACCTCGTGCTGCTCAGCCACAATCATTACGACCACATGGACGTGGCGACGCTGACGCGGCTGAAACGCACGCACGACCCGCTGGTGGTGACGCCGCTCGGCAACGACGCCATCCTCGCACGGGCGGTTCCAGGCATGCGAACCCATGCGCTCGACTGGGGCGGAGCGCTGACCCATGCAGGGGCGACCGTTCACGCCGAGCCGGCGCATCACTGGTCGGCGCGCGGCTCGGGCGACCGGCGCATGGCGCTGTGGTGCGCCTTCGTGGTCGAGACGGCGGCCGGAAAGATCTATTTCGCCGGCGACACCGGCTTTCACGAGGGCCGAAACTTCCGCGCCGCGCGCGACAAGCACGGCCGCTTCCGCTTCGCCATGATCCCCATCGGCGCCTACGAGCCGCGCTGGTTCATGGACGGCCAGCACCAGAACCCCGACCAGGCGGTCGAGGCGTTCGGGCTGGTCGGCGCGGACTTCGCCGGCGGCATGCACTGGGGGACGTTCCAGCTCACCGACGAACCGGTGGAGGAGCCGCGCGACCTGCTGCACCAGGCGCTCGACCGCGAAGGCATTCCCCGCGACCGGTTCCGGCCGATGCTGCCCGGCGAGATTTGGGAGTTGTAGCGACTGGACGATGCAATCAGTGTGTGGTGAACTGCAACCAATGAGACACGCATCGCTGGTCCTCGCCCCGGCAATTCTGCTGGCGCTTTCTCCATTGCAATCGCTCGCTGGCCCGATTGTCGACAAGGCGACAGAAGCCGAGCGATTGCTGGAGGCCAATGACCCCGCTGGCGCGATGAACGCCATCAGGAGCGCCTATGATGAGGTCTGGGCGAAGATGCCGCTGACGGCCAGCAACGTCACGCAGATCGACAGTGCTGATGGCTTTGGCGTCTATGCGCCCCGGGCCAGCGACGTCTACAAGCCGGGCGAACCGATTGCGGTGTATGTGGAACTGGCCGGCTATGCGCTGGGACGCAACAATACCGGCGGATCGGAAATCGGCGCCGATGTCGACATCGAATTGAAGAACGCGGCGGGCAAGATGGTCTGGTCCGGCAAGGGCATCATGAAGGCCCGCCAACAGGTGCGGGCGTTCAACAAGGAGTTCTTCCTGAAGCTCGATCTCAAGCTGAACGGAGCGCCTCCCGGCCGCTATGTCGCCACCTATGCAGTCAAGGATGCGTATTCCAACAAGACGACCAGCTTTGACGTGAGCTTCGAGATTGCCGCCTGAGGGGAACATGGCTGCCGGCGCATTCGCCTGACCGCCCTCAACACTGGTAATTTCCCGCCGCTTCCGCCATATACCGGCCAACAAAAGAGGTTGATGAGCCGCGATGGCCGCGACACTACCATTCGCCAAGATGAACGGCGCCGGCAACGAGATCATCGTCGCCGACATGCGCGGCTCCGGGGCGCGCGTGTCGCCGGCGGCCGCGATCGCGCTGAACGCCGAAGCGGCGACCCGGTTCGACCAGATCATGGCGATCCACGATCCCAGGACGCCCGGAACCGATTTCTATATCGAGATCCTCAATTCCGACGGTTCGTCGGCGCAGGCCTGCGGCAACGGAACCCGATGCGTGGTGCAGGCGCTGGCCGCCGAGACCGGCCGCAAGCTGTTCACCTTCGAAACGCTGGCCGGCATTCTCAACGCCCAGGAGCACCCCGACGGTTCGGTGTCGGTCGACATGGGCAAGCCGCGCTTCGGCTGGCAGGACATCCCGCTGGCCGAGGAATTCGCCGACACCCGCGCCATCGAACTGCAGATCGGCCCGATCGACGCGCCGGTGCTGCATTCGCCCTCGGTCGCCTCGATGGGCAATCCGCACGCCATCTTCTGGGTCGACCAGGATGTGTGGAGCTACGATCTCGACCGCTTCGGGCCGTTGCTTGAAAACCATCCGATCTTTCCCGAGCGCGCCAATATTTCCATCGTCCAGGTGATTTCGGCAAACGAGATCGTCATGCGCACCTGGGAGCGCGGCGCCGGGTTGACCCAGGCCTGCGGCTCCGCCGCCTGCGCCACCGCCGTGTCGGCGGCGCGCACCGGCCGCACCCATCGTACCGTGTCGATCCGCCAGCCCGGCGGGCTGCTCGCCGTCGAATGGCGCGGCGACGACCACGTCATCCTCACCGGCCCGGCCGAATGGGAATTTTCCGGCGTGTTCGATCCCGCCACCGGCGCCTGGACCCGCGACGCGGAAAGCGCGGCCTGATGGTCTTCGCGCCCGCCTGTTCACCTCCGCACCTTACCCCTCCCCACAAGGGGGAGGGGGTCATCGACGTCTCACGCTTCTCCTCCCCCTCGTGGGGAGGGGTAAGGGGTGGGGGTCAGATCCGCGAAGGCGGATGCTGATGGCGGTCGACATCGTCACATTTGGCTGCAGGCTGAACACCTATGAATCCGAGGTGATGCGGCGCGAGGCCAACGCATCGGGCATCGGCGAACTCGACGGCGGCGCGGTGGTGTTCAACACCTGCGCCGTCACCGCTGAAGCGGTGCGCCAGGCCAAGCAGGCGATCCGCAAGGCGCGGCGCGACAACCCCGGCGCCCGCATCGTCGTCACAGGCTGCGCGGCGCAGACCGAACCGGACACGTTCGCCGGCATGGACGAAGTCGACCTGGTGCTCGGCAATGAGGAAAAGCTGAAGGCCCAGTCCTACCGCGCGCTGCCGGATTTCGGCGTCAACGACTATGAAAAGGCCCGCGTCAACGACATCATGAGCGTGCGCGAAACCGCCTCGCACATGGTCGACGCCATCGAGGGCCGGGCGCGCGCCTTCGTGCAGGTGCAGAACGGCTGCGACCATCGCTGCACCTTCTGCATCATTCCCTATGGCCGGGGCAATTCGCGCTCGGTGCCGATGGGCGCGGTGGTCGAGCAGATCAGGCGGCTGGCCGGCAATGGCTACAACGAGGTGGTGCTGTCGGGCGTCGACCTGACCAGCTACGGCCCCGATCTGCCGGGTGCGCCGAAGCTCGGCAGGCTGGTGAAGACCATTTTGCGCCAGGCGCCCGAGGTGAAGCGGCTGCGGCTGTCGTCGATCGATTCGATCGAGGCCGACGACGAGCTGATGGAGGCGATCGCCTGCGAGAGCCGGCTGATGCCGCATCTGCACCTGTCGCTGCAATCGGGCGACGACATGATCCTGAAGCGGATGAAGCGCCGGCATCTGCGCGACGATTCGATCCGTTTCTGCGAGGAGGTGCGCGGGCTGCGCCCCGACATCGTCTTCGGCGCCGACATCATCGCCGGGTTCCCGACCGAAACCGACGAGATGTTCGAGAACTCGCTAAGAATCGTCGAGGAGTGCGGCCTGACCAATCTGCATGTTTTTCCCTATTCGCCGCGCAAGGGCACGCCGGCGGCGCGCATGCCGCAGCTGCCGCGTGACGTGGTCAAGCAGCGGGCGGCGGCGTTGCGCGCAGCCGGCGAGCGCGCCTACCGCAGGCATCTCGCCGCCCTTGCCGGCACACGGCAGTCGATCCTGATCGAACGCGGCGGGCTGGGGCGCACCGAAGGGTTTACGCTGGCGGCGATCGACGCCGGCCGGCCCGGCGAGATCGTCGAGTCGATCGTAACCGGCGATGACGGCGAACGGCTGGTCGCCGAACCGACAAGACAGGCGGCCTGATGGCGTTCAATTTCATCAAGAAGGTGTTCTCCTTCGGCTCGAAACAGGTCGAGGAAACCGGGGACGGCGCGGCGGTCGCGGAATCTGCCGTCGATCAGGCGGCGGCCGTTGCCGCCGAGGCTCCTGTCTTCGCCGAAGCGATCGCCGAACAGCCGGCCGAGCCGCAGCCGGTCGAGATTCCGGCGCAGCCCGCGCCTGCCGAAATCCCGTCTGAACCGGCCACCCCTACCGACAATCCCGCCGCGCCCGCTGAAATTCCCGGGCCGCCGGAAGAGACCCCCGCTCCGGCGCCCTTCGAACCGACGCCCGAACCGGCGCCGCCCGAGGTTCCACCGCAGCCCGCGCCTGCCGAAATCCCGTCCGAACCGGCGGAGCATGCCGAAAGTCCCGCAGCGCCCGCTGAAATCCCCGAGCCGCCGGAAGAAGCCCCCGCGCCGCCGCTCTTCGAACCGACGCCCGAGTCCCCGCCGGCTCCCGCCGCGAAGGCGCAACCAGGCGGCATGCGGCGCATGTTCGACAAGCTGCTGGGCAAACCGGACGCGAAGACCCAGCCGCCGGTCGAGGCGAAACCGGAGCCTCCCGCAGCGCCAGCGCCCGAACCGGCAAAGGTCGAGGCGCGGGCGGAATTCCTGCCGCCGAGCCGCCAGCCCGAACAGCCTGCGGCGGCCCCGCTGCGTGAGGAGCTTGCGCCGGAACCGCAGCCGCTGTCCGATCTGCCGGCGGTGGCGCCGGAACCGGTTATCGAGCCGGAGCCACTGCCTGAAGCGCCGGCCGCCCTTGTCGAGACAACGCCGCCGGTCGCCGAAATCGCGCCGCCGATCCGTGTGCCCGAGCCGACGCCGGCCGCGCCGCTGGACGCCGCGATTGCGCCCGAACCCCCGATTGTCGAGCCGCCGCCGTCCCCTCCTTCTGTCGAAATTGCCGCGCCGCCGCCTGCGGCGGAGCCGCCAAAGCCGGCCGCCGGAAAAGTCACGGTCACAAAAACCGTCGAGCAAAAGGCCGAGCCGGTCATCGCCGCGCCCGCGCCAAAACTGTCCTGGTTCCAGCGCATGCGCGCCGGCCTGTCGCGCTCCTCGCAGCAATTGTCGTCGTCGATCACCGGCGTCTTCACCAAGAAGAAGCTCGACGAGGAGACGCTGCAGGATCTTGAGGACGTCTTGATCCGCGCCGACCTCGGCGTCGAGACGGCGCTGCGCGTCACCGATACGCTCGCCGCCACCCGGCTGGGCCGCGACATTTCCGACGCCGAGGTGCGCGCCGTGATGGCGACCGAGATCGAGAAGGTGCTGAAGCCGGTGGCGATGCCGCTGGAGCTCGACCTGTCGCACAAGCCGCATGTCATCCTCGTCGTCGGCGTCAACGGCACCGGCAAGACCACCACCATCGGCAAGCTGGCGGCCAAGCTGCGTCAGGGCGGGCTGAACGTCATGCTGGCGGCCGGCGACACGTTTCGCGCCGCGGCCATCGAACAGCTGAAAATCTGGGGCGAGCGCACCGGCTCGCCGGTGGTCGCGACCAGGCTCGGCGCCGACGCCGCGGGCCTCGCCTACGACGCATTCGAGCAAGCGAAGGAAGCAGGTTCGGACGTGCTGATCATCGACACCGCCGGCCGGCTGCAGAACAAGACCGAGCTGATGGCCGAGCTGGAAAAGATCGTCCGCGTGCTCGGAAAGCTCGACCCCGACGCGCCGCACACCGTGTTGCAGACGGTTGACGCCACCACCGGCCAGAACGCGCTCAACCAGGTCGAGATTTTTCGCAATGTCGCAGGCGTCAACGGGCTGGTGATGACAAAACTCGACGGCACCGCGCGCGGCGGCATCCTGGTGGGGATTGCCGCCAAGCACAGGCTGCCGGTCTATTTCATCGGCGTCGGCGAACAGGTCGACGACCTCGAACCGTTCTCGGCAAACGAGTTCGCGCGCGCCATCGCGGGGGTGGCTTGATGGAATTTGCGCCGCTTGCCGCTTCTGTGAACAGACCCCCACCCCGTACCCCTACCGTCAAGTGGGAGGAGAGCGTCGACGTCTCTTGTTTCCCCTCCCCCTTGAGGGAAGGGATACGGGGTGGGGGTAGTTCGAAAATACCGGGCATCGATTCGAAATCGACGCTGTCGCCAAGTCGAGGACCCTCAACATGAACGCTCCGATCCTCGAACGCGATCCGTCCGATCCGAAGAAGGCGGAGATCAACCCGCTGCTGAAATTCGCGCTCGAGCTCGGGCCGCTGCTGGTGTTCTTTTTCGCCAATGCGCGCGGCGAGTGGCTCGGCTCGCATTTCCCGGCGCTGGCCGAGATGGGCGGGCCGCTGTTCATCGCCACCGGCCTGTTCATGGCCGCCACCGCGATCTCGCTGGCGGTGTCGTGGGCGCTGACCCGCACTCTGCCGATCATGCCGCTGGTGTCGGGCGTCGTCGTCTTCATCTTCGGCGGCCTGACCTTGTGGCTGCAGGACGCGACCTTCATCAAGATGAAGCCGACCATCGTCAACACGCTGTTCGGCGCGGTGCTGCTGGGCGGGCTGGTCTTCGGAAAATCGCTGCTGGGCTACGTCTTCGATTCCGCCTTCAGGCTCGACGCCGAGGGCTGGCGCAAGCTGACCCTGCGCTGGGGCCTGTTCTTCCTGTTCCTCGCCGTCCTCAACGAGGTGGTGTGGCGCAATTTTTCCGAAGGCGCATGGGTGGCGTTCAAGGTCTGGGGCGTGATGCCGATCACCATCGCCTTCACCATGCTGCAGATGCCGCTGATCATGCGGCATTCACAGGAGTGAGCGACCGATCCGCCGAAGGCGGAGCCATCATGCCGGCGGCATGATGGCAGGCAGGCGAACGCCCGTGAGCTGCCGAAGGCGGCGGGTCCCGGGCAAATGCGACCAAATCAGCTGAAATACTGGCCGCCGTTTGCCGAGATGGTCGAGCCGGTGATGAAGCCGGCGTCGTCGGAGGCGAGGAACACCACGCAGCGGCCGATTTCCGCCGGCGTGCCGAGACGGCCGACCGGGATCTGCGGGATGATGCGTTCGTTCAGCACCTTCTCGTCGATCGCCATCACCATTTCGGTGCCGATATAGCCCGGCGCGATGACGTTGACGGTGATGCCCGCCCGAGCACCCTCTTGTGCAAGCGCCTTGGTGAAGCCGATGTCGCCGGCCTTGGCGGCGGAATAGTTGGCCTGTCCGGCCTGTCCCTTCTGGCCGTTGATCGACGAGATGGTGATGATGCGGCCGAACTTGCGGTCGCGCATGCCGCCCCACACCGGATGGGTCATGTTGAAGACGCCGGTGAGGTTGGTGTCGATCACCTCTTTCCACAGCTGCGGCGTCATTTTGTGGAACATCGCGTCGCGGGTGATGCCCGCATTGTTGACCAGCACCTCGACCGGACCGAGGTCGGCCTCGACCTGTTTGACGCCCGCGACGCAGGCGTCGTAGTCGGCGACCGACCATTTGTAGGTCTTGATGCCGGTTTCCCTGGTGAAGGCGGCCGCGGCCTCGTCATTGCCGGCATAGTTGGCGGCGACGGTGTAGCCTGCGTCTTTCAACGCGATCGAGATCGCCGCGCCGATACCGCGCGAGCCACCGGTGACGAGTGCTACTCTTGCCATTTGATGATCCCTCCCAAGGTGATGCTTTTGGCCGATAAATTTTGCGAATGGTGAATGGAAGAATGGTCAAATGAAATGGCGGCGGATCCCGATCGCCGCCATTCACCATTCACCCGACTAGTTCATCGCCTCGACGCACATGGCGACGCCCATGCCGCCGCCGATGCACAGCGTCGCCAGGCCCTTCTTTGCGCCGCGGCGCTTCATTTCGTGCACCAGCGTGTTGAAGATGCGCGCGCCCGACGCGCCGATCGGATGGCCGATGGCGATGGCGCCGCCATTGACGTTGACGATCGACGGATCCCATCCCATGCCCTTGTTGACGGCCAGCGCCTGGGCGGCGAACGCCTCGTTGGCCTCGACCAGGTCGAGGTCCTTGACCGTCCAGCCGGCCTTTTCCAGCGCCTTCTTCGACGCCGGGATCGGGCCGGTGCCCATCACCGACGGATCGACGCCGGCGGTCGCCCAGGAGACGATGCGCGCCAGCGGCTTGATGCCGCGCTTCCTGGCTTCCGCCTCGGTCATCAGCAGCACCGCTGCGGCGCCGTCATTGATCCCCGATGCGTTCGCCGCCGTTACCGTGCCTTCCTTGTCGAAGGCGGGTTTCAGCTTCTGCATCGCCTCGATGGTCGCGCCGTGGCGGATATATTCGTCGGCGTCGACGACCGTGTCGCCCTTCTTGCCCTTGATGGTGACGGCGACGATCTCGTCCTTGAATTTTCCGGCCTTCTGGGCGGCTTCGGCCTTGTTCTGCGAGGCGACCGCGAACTCGTCCTGCGCCTCGCGGGTAATCTGGAACTGGCGCGCCACGTTCTCGGCGGTGTTGCCCATGTGGTAGCCGTTGAACGCGTCCCACAGCCCGTCCTTGATCATCGTGTCGACAAGCTTCAGGTCGCCCATCTTGGCGCCGGCGCGCAGGTGCTGGCCGTGCTGCGACAGCGACATCGATTCCTGGCCGCCGGCGACGATGATGCTGGCGTCGCCGTTTGCGATCTGCTGCAGGCCGATGGCGATGGTGCGCAGGCCCGAGCCGCAGACCTGGTTGAGGCCCCAGGCCGACGCCTCCACCGGGACCCCGGCGGCCACCGCCGCCTGGCGAGCCGGGTTCTGGCCCTGGCCGGCGGTCAGCACCTGGCCGAGGATGACCTCGTCGACGTCGGCGGCGTCGACGCCGGCGCGCGCCAGCACTTCGCGGATGACGATCGCGCCGAGCTCATGGGCGGGCAAAGCGGCGAAGGAGCCGTTGAACGAGCCGACCGGCGTGCGGGCGGCGGCGGCGATGACGATGGAAGGTTCAGCGGACATGATGGGATCTCCCGGTCTGATTGGATTCTTGGGCAGGTGGAACTTTTCTTGCCCGTCCGCCGTCGCGAGTCAAACCGGAAAAAAGGCTTACAACGGCAGTTTGGGAAGCCTGCGCGCGGCCGCCGGCGCCCTCGTTCGGGTTTTTCGCAGCGCCCACAGGGTCTTGCACTGCACAAACCGCTTCCATTTGGCGGCGGTTTGGGCATATCCTTGCTTTGGTTAGTCAAATTAATCTCAAGCCTTGCCTTGGTGCGGGGCGCTGTCAGGGGCGTTGCAATGGCCGCAAAAGACGATCCGGTCGTCATCAAGAAATATGCCAACCGGCGTCTCTACAACACCGGCACGTCGACTTATGTGACCCTCGAAGACCTTGCCGAAATGGTGAAGCGCGACGAGAACTTCACCGTGCAGGACGCCAAGACCGGCGAGGATATTACCCATCCGGTCCTGACCCAGATCATTTTCGAACTGGAGAACAAGGACGGGCAGAACATGCTGCCCATCCCGTTCCTGCGTCAGCTCATCGCGTTCTACGGCGACCAGATGCAGATGGTGGTGCCCGGCTTCCTCGAGCAGTCGATGAGCGCTTTCGCCAAGGAACAGGAGCGTTTTCGCGAACAGGTCAAGTCGACGCTCGGCCAGAGCCCGATCGAGATGATGAACGTGCCGACCTCGCTCAAGGAGCTTGAGGAACAGACGCGGCGCAATGTCGAACTGTTCCAGAACGCCATGCGCATGTTCACGCCGTTTCCAGGCGCAACGCCTGCCGCCAGGCCGGCCGAACCGGAAAAGAAGGCCGACAAGGCCGAGAAGCCGGCCCGCGCCGAAGACATTTCCGACCTGAAGGAACAGATCGCCGCGATGCAGCGCAAGCTGGATTCGCTGGGCTGAACCAGAATACCGGCGCGAGGCTCTAGCTGATGTTCACGTCGCGGCCGGCCGAGCGGATCGACACCGAGAAGCCGGCGAGCACGTCGACCAGCGAAATCATCATCAGCACGAAGAACAGCGACGTCGCCGCGCCCGACACCAGCAGGAACTCGACCAGGAAGGCGACGAAGACGAAGGTCGACAGCAGGTGGTCGATCACCGAGGCGTTCGAGGTGCGCGTCGACTTGATGATCTCGACGAACAGGAAGAACAGGCCGACCAGCACCATCATGTCGGCCAGCGTCATCGACCAGGTCCCGCCCGACATCATGGTGAGCTGAAACAGCGTCTGCGACCACGGGCTGACGCCGCCGCCGAACATGCCGGCGAGCCCGAGATTGTAGAGAATGAACGGGATGATGAGGAGCGGGATGCTGGCGATCAAAAGCGTCCTCCAGGGGGATGCGGCCGGTTCGCTGTTCTAGAGACTTTCGCCGCCCGATGGAATCCCCAAAGCACAAAGGCCGGCGCGGGGCCGGCCTTGCAACGTTTCGGCAGGTCGAAAGGCGATCAGCCTTCCTTCTGCTCCAGCACCTGGCGACCGCGATACATGCCGGTCTTCAGGTCGATGTGGTGCGGGCGGCGCATTTCGCCAGAATTCTTGTCCTCGACATAGGTCGGGTTCTTCAGCGCATCGGCCGAGCGGCGCATGCCGCGCTTGGAAGGCGAAGTCTTTCGTTTGGGTACTGCCATTGTCCTGCTCCGGGCGTTCGTCAACCGCCGGGAGTGCCTTATGTCCAGGCATCGCGCATGGCGGATTATTGAGAAAGTCGGGTGCCTATACACGCAAGGCCGGCATTTGGCCAGTGCGTCGCGCAAAAAATCGATCCGGCCGTCCAAGGCCTCGGGCGCGCCCGCTATTTGACACAGCCGACATAGTCGCCCGCCGCCATCGCCCGCCGCTCGATGCGGTTGGCGATGCGACGCAGCCCCGGCGACGGCTTGCCGGGATTGCGCAGGATCGGATTGGGCAGCGCCGCGGTCAGGAGCGCCGCCTGGCGGCGCGTCAGATTCCTGGCCGAAACCCCGAAATGATGCTGCGCGGCGGCTTCGACCCCGTAGATGTTTGGCCCGAATTCCGCGACATTGACGTAGATTTCCATGATCCGGCGTTTCGTCATCATCAGGTCGAGATAGATCGCATAGGGAATCTCGATCGCCTTGCGCAATGTGCCGAGCGGGCGCTGCCACAGGAACAGGTTCTTCACCGTCTGCATCGTGATCGTCGACGCGCCGCGGCTCGCCTCGCCATCCATGGCGTCGTCGAGCACGGCGCTGAGTTCACGCCAGTCGATGCCGCTGTGCGAGCAGAACTGCCCGTCCTCCGACATGATGATCGAGTACAGCATCACCGGCGCCACATCCTCGATCTCGACCCATCGCCGGTCATAGCCTTGCAGCAGCGCCAGATCCTTGAGCATCAGCGTCGACACCGGATGCACGAACGGCACGATGTAGAGCAGCGTCAGCGCCACCGGCGCGAGCGCCAGCGCCATCCCGAACAGCGCCGCGCGGCGCAGCCAGCTGCGCCGTCCCGATATTCGCCGGTATCGTCCTGCCATGTCGGGCTCCGGATCGACGGTCGGCGCGCTTTTCCTGGCTGTCTTGCGTGCCATCCCATCCGCATATCGGCGCGCCGCGCCGCTGGCAACCGCGCGCGCGCTCTTCGCCTTGACCGGCGCGATTATTGCGGGCATCGCTGGCCGCGATGACGACTTTGGACGCCCCGACCTTCGAAGACAGCCTCGCCGCCCGGGCGCGCGAGGTCGAGGCGCTGTTGCGCACGCTGCTCGACGCCCGCCCCGACAGCGGCGAGATCGCCCGGCCCGAGCGGCTGCTGGCGGCGATGCGCCACGGCGTCTTCAACGGCGGCAAGAGGCTGCGGCCGTTCCTGGTGCTCGAATGCGCCGCGCTGTTCGGCGCGGACGAGACGCAGGCGCTGCATGTCGCCGCCGCGCTGGAGGCGGTCCATTGCTATTCGCTGATCCATGACGATCTGCCGGCGATGGACGACGACGACCTGCGCCGGGGCCAGCCGACCGTGCACCGCGCCTATGACGAGGCGACCGCGATCCTCGCCGGCGATGCGCTGCTGACCTTCGCCTTCGACATTATCGCCTCGCCCGCCGCCGACATCGAGCCGCGCAGCGCCGTCGAACTGGTGCGGACGCTGGCGCGCGCCGCCGGCATGGGCGGCATGGTCGGCGGCCAGGCGCTCGACCTGCAGGCGGAGCGCGTCAAGCCGGACGAAGCTGGGATCATCACACTGCAGGCGATGAAGACCGGCGCGCTGATCCGCTTCGCCTGCGAGGCGGGCGCGATCTTCGGCAAGGCGCAGCCGGGCGACCGCGAACGGATCGCCGAATTCGGCTCCGCCGTGGGGCTCGCCTTCCAGCTGGCCGACGATCTGCTCGACATCACCTCGGATGCGAGCGTGATGGGCAAGGCGACCGGCAAGGACGCCGCCGCCGGCAAGGCGACGCTGCCGGCGCTGTATGGCGCGGACTGGACACGGCGGCAGCTGGCCGGGCTGGTCGGCCGCTCGCATGAACTGCTCGAACCCTTCGGCGACGACGCCGCGACGCTCAAGGCCGCCGCGACCTTCATCGCCGAGCGCAAGAGTTAGGATTCAGCGCGGCGTCCAGGGCTGCGGCTGCTTGTCCCGCTCGAGCAGATAGAAAACGTTGGCGGCGACCGGCGACCACGCGCCGGTCTCGCCCGACGGCCAGATCACCCGCACCTCCGCCTTGTCCTGTGTCCCGAGGCCAAAATGCACCCAGCCGGCGCTGCCGCCGGCATGGCCGCCGCCCGATGTGATTTCGCGCCGCTCGACGCGGTCGCCGCGCCGCACCTCGATCCAGGCGTTGACGGCGTCGACATTGGGAGCCGGCTGGCGCAGCGCGAACTGCGCCCAGTTGCCGGCGTCGGCGGTGACGTTGCGCCAGATCTCGGTCTTGTCGTTGCGGTTGACGACGACGAGGTCGACCAGCCCGTCGAGATTAAGATCGGCCAGCGCCGCGCCGCGCCCCTGCTTCAGGCTGGCGACGCCGGCGGTTTCGCCCGCTTCGACAAACTTTCCGTCCGGCTGCTGCATCAGCAGATTGTTCGGGTCCTTCGTCGCAAAGTCCGGCATTTCCCAGACATTGCCCTTGGCGACGAACAGGTCGGCGAGGCCGTCATTGTCGACGTCCTCGAACTGCGCGTGCCAGGCGGTCGAGGGTTTCACCTCGCCGCCGGTGTAAGGCCGGTGGGCGGTGACGCCGCGGTCGAAGGCAACGTCGGCATAGACCGGCTTCGCGCCCGGTCCGGGTTTCGCCAGCGTCTGCAGCTTGTTGTCGGCCATCGAGGTGAGGAAATATTCCGGGAAACCGTCGCCGTCGAGGTCTTGCGAGGCGATGCCCATGCCCCAGATTTTCAGCGTCTTCCAGCCTTCGTCCGGACCGAAAAGGCGCGGCGGCTGTCCCGCCTCGACATGCCAGAGCTGTTCCTGGCCGCCCTTGTAATATTCGCGGTCGTTGGAGACGCGCAGCGACGGCTGGCCGGAGCGGTTCCAGTCGGTGAACAGCATCGACAGCGAGCAGTAGCTCGGCTTGAGCGCCACCGGCGGCGCAAAGCGCCCGGCATCGCCCGGCCGATGCAGCCAGTTGTCGGTGCACGACCCCCACGGAAACGCCTCTTCCTTGCGGTCGATATAATTGCCGATGGCGATGGTCGGCCAGGCGGCGCCCTTCTCCCAGGTCGCCGCAAAGGCGCTCGACCAGGCGTCGCCGCCGTCGAACCCCCAGGCTTCGTTGGCGCGTTCGAAGCGGCAACCGCCCTTGCCGCGCATCAGCACGTTCTCGCCGACGCGCAGCAGCATCACGTCCATGACGCCGTCGCTGTCGACGTCGAGCGGATAGACGCCCGACACCTGATCGAGCTCAAGTCCGCTGTCGAACCGTTCGAACGCCAGCGGTCCGCCGATCGTCGACCTGTTGCGGAACAGTCCGGCTTTCGCCGTGCCGCCCGCCAGCGCCAGGTCGGGTCGCCGGTCGCCGTCGCAGTCGAAGCTGGCCGCACCGCCGCCGACCATGAATTCCCAGCCGCCGGAAAATGTGTGGTCGATCCCGGCGGTCGCGGTTTCGTCGGCGAATTTCGGCGTTCCCCCTTGCGCGCCGCCAATGAGGGCGATCATTGCGGTCATAGTGGCGATCAAGCGCGTCATCGCCGCACCGTCGTCAGTCTGACCGCATAGGCGCCGATGCAATGGCCCTGTTCGATCCCGAGTTCGATGGCGGCGCGAAAATGGATACCGCCATAGAGCCGCGAAATGCCGGCTTCCTCGGCGGCGGCGTGGAAGGACGCGAACTGCCGCGCCGCCAGGCCGTCATCCTCATGGGTGCGGTCCTCGAAGGCGAAATGCTCGCCGAAAAATGCCGTCAACACCGCCGCCGCCGCGCCCGACTGGGTGGAATGGCCGCTCGGATATTCCGGAAATGGCGGCGTGATCAGCAGCGTTTCCCATTTGGGGTCGATCAGCCGACGGATATAGGTGACCGGGCGCACCAGATCGTAGCGAAACTTTTCGCTCCAGCAGCCGATGAAGCCGTCGGCGACCGCAACCCCCAGCCGCGCCAATACGTCGGCGCTGCGGGCGGCGTCGGCCTTCTCGCCGTCGAGGATCTCCATGGCGATAGAGATCCAGTGGCCCGGCGGCGTCGGCGACAGCATCGGGTCGTCCGACCAGAAGCGCGCGATGTCCCGCTGCTCGGGGGTCAGGTTGTTGACCGTCTCGTAGACTTCGAGAGCCTGCTTGTAGAATTCGGAATTCTTGTCCTCGCTGTAGGCCGGCGGCGGCGGCAGGCTGCAATCCTTGCCCGACGGCGTCGCGAAGGTGCGGTTGCCGCCCCAGTCGGGCAGCAACGGCAGCTGCTGCTGCCGGACCAGGCTGGTCGGAACCCAGTGCGCCGGGCCCGCGGTCAGCGTGTATTGCAGCGGAAAGCCCATGTTTTCGACCACCGCGCCGCCGTCGGTGTCCGACCAGGCGAGGATGTGCGCCCCAAGCGCCTGCCCGAACGCCTCGCTGCGCGCGGCGATGTCGGCGTCGACGCCCCGCGCCGCGCCGGCCTTGAGCTTGCGCTCCATCGCGGCCAGCGCCCGCTGGCCGGTGGGGCCGGTATGGCTGAAAAAATTCTTCGCCCCGAACGCGACCGCCGCCTGCAGCACCACGCCCTCGTCATAGGTCCGGCCAGCCTCGCGCGCAGTCAACGGCGTCAGCGCGTTCAGCTGCCCGGCCAGCGTCCGCAGTGTCGGATCGCCCGACGCGGCCGCCTCGTAGGCTGCGACGCCGAGATAGGCGAAGGCGCGCGACGCCACCGGCGGCGAATAGGTCGGCGTGTGGCGCACCAGTTCGAGCACCAGCCGGTACCAGGTGCGCAGCATCTCGCCATTGGCGACGCCGTCATTGGACGCGGACGCCGGCGCGGCGGCGAAAGCGAACGCGGCGGCGACCGCCGCCAGGAACAAGCGTCGAAACAACAGGCAGGTCCTCCCGACCGATGCGCGGGCAGGTAAACACGGGCGTGGGCCGGGCGGCAAGTGGGCCTTCGTCGCACCGGCTGCGCGCCGGTTCCCGGCCCCTCGGGCGTACGGGCAAAACCCGTCGTTCAGCCTTCCTGGATGGCGTAGCCGGCGCCACGGATAGTGCGGATGACATCGGCCTGGCGGCCGGTATTGACCGCCTTGCGCAGCCGCCCGACATGCACGTCGACGGTGCGTTCGTCGATATAGTTCGTGTCGCCCCAGACATTGTCGAGCAGCTGGCCGCGCGAATAGACCCGGCCGGGATGGCGCATCAAGAACTCCAGCAGCCTGAACTCGGTCGGCCCGAGCCTGATTTCGCTGTCGCTGCGAAACACCCTGTGCGATTCGCGGTCGAGCACGATGTCGCCGACCTTGAGCACCGACGACAGCACTTCCGGCCTGGCGCGGCGCAACAGCGCCCGCACCCGGGCGATGAATTCCGGCGTCGAGAACGGCTTGACCAGATAGTCGTCCGCGCCGGTGGCCAGCCCCCGCACCCGGTCGCTTTCCTCGCCGCGCGCGGTCAGCATGATGATCGGCAGCCGTTCGGTCTGCGGCCGCATCCGCAGCCGCCGGCACAATTCGATGCCCGACACCGCCGGCACCATCCAGTCGAGCACCAGCAGGTCGGGCACGTTTTCCTGCAGCCGCAGGTCCGCCTCGTCGCCGCGCGCGACAATCTCGACCTGATAGCCTTCGGCCTCGAGATTGTAACGCAGCAGCACGCCCAGCGGCTCCTCGTCCTCGACCACCATGATCTTCGGCGCGATCATCTGTGTCTCTCCTGGGGCCTATGCGGCGGGCGGCGTTGCGCCGGTCTCGTCGATCTTCGGACGGTTCACGGGCAACTGGTCGCCGGTCATCACATAATAGGCGTTCTCGGCGATATTGGTGACATGGTCGCCGACGCGTTCGAGATTCTTGGCGCAGAACAGAAGATGCGTGCACGGCGTGATGTTGCGCGGGTCTTCCATCATATAGGTGAGCAGTTCGCGGAAGATCGACGCATACTGGATGTCGATCTCCTCGTCCTGCGCCCGCAGCGCAACCAGCGCCTTGGCGTTGCGGCCGACATAATTGTCGATGACGCCGGCAACCTGCGCCAGCACCATGACGGACATCGCCTCGATCGAATGCGACAGCGACCGCGGCGTCGGCGTCTGGCCGACCGCCGAGACCCGCTTGGCGATGTTTTTCGCCATGTCGCCGATGCGCTCGAGATCGTTGGCCATGCGGATCGCCCCGACCACGGCGCGCAGGTCCTGCGCCATCGGCTGGCGTTTGGCGATCAGCGTGATGGCGCGTTCGTCAAGCTCGCGCTGGCCGGCGTCCAAGAGCGCGTCTTCGGAAATGACGCGCTGCGCCAGGGCGTCGTCGGACGCAACCAGCGCGGCGGTGGCGTCGGCCACCATCCGCCCGGCGCGGTCGCCCATGTCGCGGATCAGCCGGTCGATCTGGTCGAGTTCCAGGTCGAACGACCTGACTGTGTGTTCACCCATCGGTGTTCTCCGAGATCCCTTGATTAGCGCCGCCCTGAAACCGCGTCAGGGCGTGGCGAAAATGGTGGTCGGTGAGGACCGGAGCGGAGCGTGCTTTGGGCACGTGAGCACCGGAAGCCGAACCGAGCGTCATTTGCGGCCCGTCCTCACGCGATTTCACCCGAAGCGGCCGGTGATGTAGTCCTGCGTCCTCTTGTCGTCGGGCGAGGTGAACATCTTTTCCGTCGCCCCTTCCTCGACCAGATAGCCGAGGTGGAACATGGCGGTGCGCTGCGACACCCGCGCCGCCTGCTGCATCGAATGGGTGACGATGACGATGGTGAAATTCTGCCGCAGCTCGTCGATCAGTTCCTCGATCTTGGCCGTCGCAATCGGATCGAGCGCCGAGCACGGTTCGTCCATCAGGATCACTTCCGGCGACACCGCGATGGCGCGGGCGATGCACAGCCGCTGCTGCTGGCCGCCCGACAGGCCGGTTCCCGGCTCGTGCAGCCGGTCCTTGACCTCGTTCCACAGCGCCGCGCGCCCGAGGCTCTGCTCGACGACCTGGTCGAGCTCGGCCTTCGATCTGGTCAGCCCGTGGATGCGCGGACCGTAGGCGACGTTTTCGTAAATCGACTTCGGGAACGGGTTTGGTTTCTGGAACACCATGCCGACGCGCGCCCGCAGTTCCACCACGTCGATCGCCTTGTCGTAGATATCTTCGCCGTCAAGCGTGATCAGGCCGCCGACGCGGGCGCCGGCGATGGTGTCGTTCATCCGGTTGAGACAGCGCAGGAAGGTCGACTTGCCGCAGCCCGACGGTCCGATCAGCGCCGTCACCTGCCGCTCGCGCACGTTAAGATCCACCCCGAACAGCGCCTGTTTCTCGCCATAGTGGACGGTGACCTTGTCGCCGCGCATCTTGATCGTATCGTCGGGTCTGGCGGTCATGGCGCGGGTCGTCGCTTCCTCGAGTGCCTTGTCGGTCATGATGTTCATAACGTACTCCGTCACCAGCGGCGTTCGAATTTGCGCCGCAGCACAATGGCCGTGATATTCATGACCATCAGGAAGGCGAGCAGGATGATGATCGCGCCCGACATCCGCTCGACAAAAGCGCGCTCGGCCTCGTTCGACCACATATAGATCTGCACCGGCAGCGCCGTCGACGGATCGAGCGGCGTCGAGGGATAGTCGGCGACGAACGCCACCATGCCGATCAGCAGCAGCGGCGCGGTCTCGCCGAGCGCCCGCGCCAGCCCGATGATCGTGCCGGTGAGGATGCCGGGCATCGCCAGCGGCAAGACGTGGTGGAACACCACCTGCATGCGCGATGCGCCAAGCGCCAGCGCCCCTGCCCGGATCGACGGCGGCACCGCGGCAAGCGCTGCGCGGGTGGCGATGATGATCGTCGGCAGCGTCATCAGCGACAGCGTCACGCCGCCGACCAGAGCCGCCGAGCGCGGCAGGCCGAGAAAATTGATGAAGACGGCGAGGCCGAGCAGTCCGTAGACGATCGACGGCACCGCGGCGAGATTGTTGATGTTGACCTCGATCAGGTCGGTCAGCCGGTTCTTCGCCGCGAACTCCTCCAGATAGATCGAGGCGGCGACGCCGACGAATAGCGCCAGCGCAAGGACGATGCCCATCATGTAGAGCGAGCCGACGACGGCGACGCCGATGCCGGAGGTTTCGGCCCGGCTCGACGCGCCGAAGGTGAACAGGCCGGTGTTGAATTTCTGCGTCAGCACGCCTTCGCCGGCGAGCTGGTTCATCCACGCGATCTGCTGGTCCTTGACCTTGCGCCGCGCCTCGGGAACCGACAGGTCGATCTGCCCCTTGAAGGCGGAATCGATATTGGCCGAGGCCAGCATCGACACGTCGACGGACTTGCCCATCAGCGCCGGATCGGCGACCAGCATGTCGCGCAGCTGGATGCGGCTGCTGTCCGACAGGATGCCTTTCATCTCGCGCTGCTTCGCCTTGTCGTCGGCGGCGACGCCGAGTTTTGCGGCGAGCGCCTGCTGCGCCAGCTTGTCGTAGTTCGCCTTGACCAGCACCGACGGATCGCTGTCGCGCTTGTTCTGCGGGTCGAGCGCGGCGGCGTCGAACGTCACCGGCAAGGTGATGTTTGTCTGCCAGAAGGCGGTGTATCCCTTCGAGACGATCGAGCCGAGCATGATCGCCAGGAACGTCAGGCCGAAGACGATGGCCGCGACGCCATAGGCCTTGAAGCGCGCTTCCGCGGCGTAGCGTTTCCGGATGCCGATGTCGCGGCGCGGCGGCCGCGCCGAAACCGGCAGCGCGCTGTCGGGGGCGATGGCGGTCATTCGTACTGCTCCCTGTATCTGCGCACGATTGCCAGCGCCACCACGTTCATCGCCAGCGTGACGAAGAACAAGGTGAGGCCGAGCGCGAAGGCGACGAGCGTCTGCGGCGAATTGAATTCGAGGTCGCCGGTCAGCTGGTTGACGATCTTGACGGTGATAGTGGTCATCGCCTCGAACGGATTGGCGGTGAGGTTGGCCGCGACGCCGGCGGCGAGCACCACGATCATCGTCTCGCCGATGGCGCGCGAGGCGGTCAGCAGCACCGCGCCGACAATGCCCGGCAGGGCGGCGGGCAGGATGACGCGCTTGACGGTCTCGGAGCGCGTCGCGCCGAGGCCGAGCGAGCCGTCGCGCATCGCCTGCGGCACCGCGCTGATGATGTCGTCGGACAGGGACGAGACCACCGGGATCAGCATCACGCCCATCACCAGGCCGGCGGTGAAGATCGACTGCGCCTGGATGAACGGATCGCCGCCCCACAGCGCCGCCGACAGGTCGCGCAGCCACGGCCCGAGCGTGATCAGTGCGAAGATGCCGTAGACGATGGTCGGGATGCCGGCGAGCAGTTCGAGCGCCGGCTTGACCACGGTGCGCACCGGGCGCGAGGCGTATTCCGACATGTAGACAGCCGACATCAGCCCGACCGGCACGGCGACCAGCAGCGCCACCAAAGCGATGTAGAGCGTGCCGGCGAGCAGCGGGATCAGGCCGAACTGGCCCTGCGCGCCGTCGCCGCCGGCGGCCGAGAACCTGGGATCCCACACCGTGCCGAAGAAGAACGACAGCGGCGACACGTCCCGGAAGAAGGCGAGCGTCTGGAACAGCATCGACAGGACGATCCCGACCGTGGTGAGGATGGCGATGGTGGAGGCGCCGAACAGCGCCCACAGCATTGCCGTCTCGACCTTGTCGCGGGCGCGGCTGCGGGTCGCGATCTGGCTGAGCCCGATCAGCGCGCCGGCGACCGACAGGCCGACGGCGATCAGGCCGCCGGTCCAGCCGAGCGTCGCCGCGGTACGGTTGGCGGCGACGGCGACCGGGATCATGTAGTCGGCGGTGTCGGCGGCAAGCGCGACGCCCTTGGCGGACAACAGCGGCGTCAGCGCCTCGATGGTCGCCGGCAGGTTGGCCTGGTCGGCCGGATCGAGCAGCTTGATGCTCGACGCCAGTCGCTTCACCAGCGACGTTGCCGTTGCGGCGGTCTCGGCCGACGCGGCATGAACGCCCGACGAAATGGCGCGGTCGACATAATTGGCCGATCCGATCGACCAGGCGATGAGGAGCAGCAGCGCCGGCCCGGTCGCGAGCAGCATCGCCCAGGCGCCGTGATATTGCGGCCGCGAATGCGGCTTGACGCCGGCGGCGTCGAGCGATTTCGCCCGTGAACGGCCGATCGCCAGGGCGGCGAGGCCGATGGCGAGGATCAGCAGCAGGGTCATCAAACCGGACATTTTTGAGCCTTGGCGCGAAGGTGGTTCGGCCGGCCGCGGAGCCCGCCGACGCTACCCTTGCCCTGCGGCAAGAGTAGCGTTTGCCGTTCGCCGGGGGAACGCCGTCCCCCGACAAAATTACATCGTCTTGCCACCGGCGAAGGCGTCGCGCTGTTCCTGGCGCTCGGCGTCGGGCGACGGCACCAGGCCGTATTCGGCCAGCGGACCGTCGGGGCCGACCATCTGTTCGTCGAGGAAGAACTCGACATAGTCCTTCAGGCCCGGAACCACGCCCAGATGCGCCTTCTTGACGTAGAAAAACAGTGGGCGCGACACTGGATATTCGCCCGACGCGACCGTGTCGACCGACGGCGTAACGCCGCCGACTGTGGCGACCTTCAGCTTGTCGGCGTTGTTTTCGTAGAAGGACAGGCCGAACACGCCCACCCCCTGCTTGTTGGAGTCGATGCGGGCGAGCGTCTCGGTGTAGTCGCCGTCGATGTCGACCGCCTTGCCGTCCTTGCGGACCGCCTTGCACGCCTGCTCGGCCGCCTTGTCGTCGAGCCCGCCGGCCTTGGCCGCCTCGACGCCGCCCAGCGCCTTGCAGCCTGCGACCATCAGCTTTTCCTCGAACACCTCGCGGGTGCCGTGCTTTTCGCCCGGAATGAACGCAGCGATGTCCCAGTCGGGCAGCGCCGGGTTGACCTGGTTCCATTTGCTGTTGGGATTGTCGACCAGTTTGCCGTCGACGACGATCCTGGCGGCGAGCGCCTTGTAGACGTCTTCCGACGTCAGGGCGAAATCCGGGCCCGCCGCGTCGGTGGCGAAGACGATGCCATCATAGCCGAACCTGACTTCCTGGATGTCGGCGACGCCGTTGGCCTTGCAGGTCTCGACTTCCGACGGCTTCATGGCGCGCGAGGAATTGGCGATGTCGATGGTGTCGTCGCCGGCGCCCTTGCAGAACTCCTTGATGCCGGCGCCCGAACCGCCGGACTCCACCACCGGCGTCTTGAAGTTGGTGAAGGTCTCGCCAAAGCGTTCGGCGACGATCTTGGCGTAGGGCAGCACGGTGGACGAACCGGCGATCTGTACCCGGTCGCGGGCGGCGGCGAAATTGGCGGAGGCGGCGAGCGCGAGTGCGGCTGCCGACGCGGTGAGAATCAGTCTGTTCATGGCCTGCTCCTGTGCGGAATATGATCGGGAGCCTCGCGCCCCCTTCTGGCAGGCGAGCCAATAGAAGCCTTTTGTAACAGTGATGTGACGCTTCGACGACGGACGGACGACCGCGCCTCAGTCCATCGCGCTTATTCGTCCCGCCGCTGCGATCGTTCGGTCGATGACGATCGTCGCGCCCTCGACCAGCTGCGGCCGGGTCAGCGTCGCCAGTCCCGCGCGCATCGCCGGCGGCAATGCGCCGAGCTGGTCGTCGAGATAGGGCAGGTGGATGAAGCCGGAGAGACGTGGGCGAAACCCGTCGATGCTGCCGGAACGCGACAGATAGAACAGCCGGTTGCACAGATAGCCCCCGGCATGGGCGGAGCGGGTCACCGGCAGGCCGCGCGCCTTCAACGCGGCCGCGATGTCATCGAGCGGCAGCGTCGAGCGCAGCGAAGCCGGTCCGTCGCAGATCCGCGAATCTGGCGCAAACGCCCCGCCGGCGTCGGGTTTGTTGACCGAGGAATGGTTGCGCGCGGTCGATTCCAGCCGGAAGCCGCGCGCATTGGCGGCAAGGCCGAAATGGATGGCGATGTCGGGTCGCACTTCGCGGCCGAACCGTTCGAGCAGGCCCGGAACCTTGCCGTATTCGACCGGCAGGACGCGCAAGTGCAGGCGCGCGCCCGGGAACGCCTCTTCCTGGCCGGCCAGCATCGCGATCAGCTCCCGGGTCGGATTGACCGGCGCGCCGGGGAACGCGCCGAAACCTGTGACCAGAACGCTGAGCGTCATGACGTGCTCCACCGGGTCAGGATGACCGAATTGGCATGGTCGATGATCGACCATTCGACTGGCGCGAGACCCGTTGCGGCGAGCACCGTGCGGGGATGGCCGGCGCTGAAACAGGGCGTGCCGCCGGGCAGCGCGAAATCGCCCACCTCGGCCAGCAGGAATTCGTCGTACTGACGCAGGAAATGGTCGAACACCCGCCTGCCGCCGGTCACCGCGACCGCGCCGTCGCGAAGCCGAAGCGCCGCCAGCGCGTCGGCGACCGCCAGACCCTCGGGATTGTAAAGCGTCGCCAGCGGGTCGCCGCCGTCCGGCCCGGTCGCGGCGACCGAACTGGTGAACACCAGCCGGCGACGGCCCGGATTGGGGTGGCGGCGATGCCCGGCCGAGCCGAGCACGACGATCGCGGCGGCGTCGAGCGCCGCCTGGAACAACCTCCAGTCGGCCTCGTTGACGAGGCGCGGCGGCATCAGCCCGCGCGTGTCTGCGATCATCCCGTCCGCCGAGACGATCGCGTGGCCGACCACCGGGTGGTTGTTGCCGTGGAGCGTGAGCATCGGCCAAGCCGTACAGAACCACGGCGCGATTGCAAGTCCTCGGCCGCCGCCGGCGGATCAGGATGCGGCGACGGCGACCGCATGGCTGACCAGTCCGTCGCCCGGCCGCCACAGATGCAGCATGTATTGCGCCGGCTCATCGGTGAAGCGATAGGGTTCCGCCGGTCTGAGATCGAAGGCGATCGCATGCGACGCCGAGGGCGCCACCCGCACCGGCGCGCCGCCGCAGCGTCCCTGGATCGCCCGGTGGATATGCCCGCACAGCACGGCCTCGACCGCGCCGTGGGCCGCGATCAGCCGCGCTTCCTCCTCCCGCCCGGCCAGCAGACCCATCGAGTCCATGTCGGCCAGCCCGGTGACAATTGGAGGATGGTGTTGGAAAACAATCGTCGGCCTCCCCCCGCACCGCTTCAGCGCATTGTCCAGCCAGGCCAGCCGCCGCGCGCACAGTTCTCCGTGCGGCGCACCCTCTACGATCGTGTCGAGCCCGATCACGGCCAGCGGAAACGAGGTGTCGACAAGGCAGAGATGGCCGTCGCCGGTCTCATCCGTCATCTCGGCGAGCGCGGCGCGCATCGGCGCGCGCAGATCATGATTGCCGGGCACGGCGCGGACAGGAACGCCGAGGCTGCGCAGGCCGGCGCCGATCTTGCGATACTCCGCATCGGTCGCATCCTCGCCGAGATCGCCGGAGAACAGGATCAGGTCGGGCCTGACCGGCTGCCTGGCCAGGCTCGCGATCAACCGGTCGAACGCCGCGCCGGTGTCGAAGCGGCCGGCCAGCCTTTTCCCGCCGACCAGCAGGTGCGTGTCGCTGACATGCGCAATCAACATGGGATCGCTCCGTATTGGGCCGCAAAAGGCCAGTCTTGCCGCAAAAGCCAATCTGTCAACGCCGGAATGTCACAATACCTACATGTGAATCGTTAATAATGCTTGCGCATACAAATTCATACAGGCACTATCGATGTTAGCCACATTCGGGGAACACGATGGGCCAGGCAGTAGCTGCACGTTATCTTATTGATAATATGCATGAATTTTGAATGTGTGAATTTTTTGTTAGCCGATTGAGCCCCGTGACCGCACGACCGCAAAGGCTCAATTTCCACATTTGACGGAGATAGCCGACCATGACTTCCACGAAATCCAAACTTACGCGCCGCAAACTTCTCGCCGCCGGCCTCGCCGCGCCTTTTGTCAGCTCGATGCCGTGGGTCATTTGCCCGACCCACGCCAATGAAGTCGTCAAACTGCAGTTCATGTATCCGGTCGGCGTGTCCGGCGACATCAACAAGCTCGTCACCGGCATGATCGCCGATTTCAACGCGGCGCATTCGGGAATCGAGGTCGAGGCGATCTACGCCGGCAGCTACGACAATACCGAACAGAAGGTCATCACCTCGCTCGGCGTCGGCGAGCCGCCGGCAATGTGGCTGCCGATCAATTCCTCGCTGCAGACCTTCCTCGGCCTCGATGCGCTCGAGGACGTCACCGAACAGGCCAAGGCCGACGACATCTATTCCGATTTCATCGGCGGCTTCCTCGACACCGCCGTTTCCGACGGCCGGCTGTACGGTCTGTCGTTCCAGCCCTCGACGCCGGTCCTCTACTACAACAAGGACGCATTTGCCGCCGCCGGCCTGTCCAAGACGCCTGAAAACTGGGACGAACTGTTCGACGCCGCCAAGGCGCTGACGATCCGCGACGGCTCGGAATTGAAGCGCTGGGGCCTGATTATCGGCGGCGGCTGGCATGACTGGATGTTCGAGGCCTATTGCCGCCAGAACGGCCTGCTGCCCTGGGAAAAGGATAAGGTTCTGTGGGACCGTCCCGAAGCGGTGGAAGCGTTGCAGTTCTGGAAGCAGATGGTCGACGCGGGCTGCATGGCCCCGGCCTCGACCTGGCAGGGCTCGGCCAACGACTTCATGGCCGGCACCACGGCCATGCTGTACCACTCGACTGGATCGCTGACCAATCTGCGCACCTCCTCGCCGTTCAAGGTCGGAGTCGCCTTCATGCCCAAGCGCAAGAACTGGGGCGCGTCCCAGGGCGGCGGGCCGATCATGATCGCCAAGAAGCAGTCCGACGCGGCCAAGCGCGCCGCCTGGACCTTTGCGCGCTGGATGACCAGCACCGACGTGCAGGCCAACTGGGGCAAGGCGACCGGCTATCTGGCGGTACGCAAATCGTCGTGGGAAACCGACCTGATGAAGAGCTATGTCGCCGAGGTGCCAGAAGCCAAGGTCGCGCTTGATCAGGCCCAGTATTCCGGCGCGTTCCTGCAGGTGCCCGCCTATTCGCGCGCCCGCGATCTGCTGAAGAGCGCGATCGACCGCACCCTGACCGGCGAGATCGAAGCGGGCGCGGCGCTGACCGACGCCGCCGCCGAGACCAACAGGGAAATAGCCCGCGTCATGCGCCGCCGCGGCTGACGCTCGTCGCGCGGGCCGCTCGCCGGCCCGCGCATCCTCGGCTCACTGGATCGCTCCCATGTCGCAAACGCTTGCCCGCTCGCGGCGCAACGAGGCCCTGCTCGCCTATCTCCTGCTGGCGCCCTCGCTGCTGTTCCTGGTCATGTTCACCTACTGGCCCATCCTGCGCTCGCTGTGGTTCAGCCTGCACGACGTGCTGCTCGGCGATCCAAAGATCTACTGGATGGGCGACGAGAACTACCGCCGCCTGCTCGCAGACCCGCTGTTCTGGAAGACGCTGGGCAACACCGCCTTCTACACGCTGATCACCGTGCCGACGGCGATCGTGGTGGCACTGCTGCTGGCGGTCGCCCTCGACAGCAAGTTGCGCGGCATGGCGATCTACCGTTCGGCCTTCTTCTACCCGGTGATGATCCCCAGCGTCGCCGCCGGCATGGTCTGGGTGTTTCTCTACGCACCCGCCTACGGACCGCTGAATTCGGCGCTCGGCGCGCTCGGGCTGCCGCGGGTGAACTGGCTCTACGATCGCGACTGGGCGCTGCCGGCGATCATGTTCATGAGCATCTGGAAATATTCCGGCTATTTCATGCTGATCCTGCTGGCGGCGCTGAAGCTGGTGCCTTCCGACCTCTACGAGGCCGCCAAGCTCGATGGCGTTTCGGGATGGCAGCGGCTGCTCTACATCACCGTGCCGCTGATCTCGCCGACGCTGTATTTCGTCACCGTCATCGGCATCCTGCACAGCTACCAGATCTTCGACTACGTCTACGTCATGACGCAGGGCGGACCCGCCGACGCCACCAATGTCCTGACATTCTACATCTACCAGGTCGGCTTCCAGTATCAGGACATCGGTTACGCCTCGACGCTGGCCAATGTGCTGCTGCTGTTCGTGCTCGGCCTGATCGGCCTGATCGCCGTCACATTCGGGCGCCGCGTCCATTATCTGGGGGAACGTTGATGAGCGATGTAGCGATCCCCGCAGCGGCGGCGCCGGTGGCGGCGCGCCGCGAAAACCGTCGCCGCGGCGGAATTCGCTGGCTGCATCTTTTGATGGCGCCCCTGGCTCTGCTGTGGATGAGCCCGCTGATCTGGATCGTGCTCACCTCGCTGAAGACCAAGGCGGAGGTGTTCGATCCCAATGCCGGCCTGTTTCCCGCCGTCTTCCAGTTCGGCAACTATCCGGCGACGCTGACGGTCGCGCCGTTCGACACCTATCTGATCAATTCGATCATCGTGACCGGCTCCATCCTGGCGTCGCAGTTGGTGACGATCACGCTGGCCGCCTACGCCTTCGCGCGGCTCGAATTCCCGCTCAAGAAGCTACTCTTCTCGCTGTTCCTGCTGCAGGTGATGTTCCCGATCTACGCGACGTTCCTGACCAATTTCGTCACCGTGCGTGAGCTCGGCCTGATCAATTCGCTGCCGGCGATGATCGTGCCGTTCGTCGCCTCGGGCTACGGCACCTTCATGCTGCGCCAGTCGTTCCGGCAGGTGCCTTCGGATCTGTCCGACGCCGCGCGGCTGGACGGTTGCGGTCATCTGGCGACGCTGTGGCACGTCTATCTGCCGCTGGTGAAGCCGACGCTGATAGCCTTCGGCATCATCTCGGTCGTCACCCACTGGAACGACTATATGTGGCCGCTTCTGGTGACCAATTCCGACGGCGTGCGCACGCTGCCGATCGGGCTCGGCCTGCTGGCCAAGGCCGACAGCGGCGCCGACTGGACCCGGCTGATGGCAGGCACCATGATCGTGGTGTCTCCGCTGCTGTTGTTCTTCGTCATCTTCCAGCGCCGCTTTGTCGACAGCTTCATGCACACCGGCGTCAAGTGACGCCCAAACCGGAGACCGGCCATGGCCACCGTGCAACTGATCAATGTCAGCAAGTCCTACGACAAGGTAGAGACCGTGCACGACATCAATCTCAACATCGAAGACAAGGAATTCATGGTGCTTGTCGGTCCGTCGGGCTGCGGCAAGTCGACGACGCTGCGCATGATTGCCGGCCTTGAGGACATCACCTCCGGCCAGCTGCTGATCGATGGCCGTGACGTCACCGACGTCGCGCCGCAGAAGCGCGACATCGCCATGGTGTTCCAGTCCTATGCGCTCTACCCGCACATGACCGCCTACAACAACATGGCGTTTGGCCTGCGCAAGACGACGACGCTGGCGAAGTCGGAGATCGATCGCAGGGTTCGCGAAGCCGCCGAAATCCTCCACATCACCGACCTTCTGGAACGGCGGCCGAAAGCCCTGTCCGGCGGCGAGCGCCAGCGGGTAGCGATCGGCCGGGCGCTGGTGCGCCAGCCAAAAGTCTTCCTCTTCGACGAGCCGCTGTCGAACCTGGACGCCAAGCTCAGGAACCGCATGCGCGGCGAGCTGAAGCGGCTGCACCAGGAACTGGGCCTGACGGTCATCTATGTCACCCATGACCAGATCGAGGCGATGACGCTTGGAACCCGCGTCGCGACCATGTCGAAAGGCCATCTGCAACAGGTCGGCGCGCCGATGGATATCTACATGAATCCGGCCAACACCTTTGTCGCGACCTTTATCGGGTCGCCCGAAATGTCCCTGGTGCACTGCAGGGCCGGCGCCGGCGGCCTGATCGGCCACCCCTCGTTCAACGCGGAAATCCAGACCGGCCAGCCGCTGGCCGGCGACGTCATCCTCGGCGTCCGTCCCGAGGAGTTCAGCTTCTCGGCGCGCGGCATGGCGCGGGGCAGGGTCGAGCGGGCCGAACTGATCGGGGCCGAGGCGATTGTCGAGGTCATGCTCGACAAGGACCGCATCACCGTCCGCAGCCCGGTGTCCGACGCGCCGAAACCGGGAAGCGACGTCGGCGTCAACTTCGACATGCGGCGCGCGCGGCTGTTCGACGCGCGCAACGGTCAGGCGATAGCATCGGGCATCTGACTCAGCCGGGACAAGCAAAATGGCTCGAACACCGCGACAGCAGCAGATCCTTGCCGCCCTGGAGAAATCCGGCAAGATCGCAATCGCCGACCTGGCCGAGACTTTTGAGGTTTCGGACGAGACGATCAGGCGCGATCTGAAAATACTGTCGGCGGAGGGAAGCGTCGAGAAATATCACGGCGGCGTCCGGCTTTCGATCCCGCGCGCCGAGCCTCCGTTCGACCACCGGCTGTACGATGCGACCGACGAAAAATCCGCCATCGCCACGCTGGCGGTCAGCCATGTGCGTGAAGGCGCGACGGTGCTGCTCGACAACAGTTCGACGGCCTGCTTCTTCGCCCGCGCGCTGGCCTATCGTGAACCGATGACGATCCTGACGATCTCGCTCGAGGTTGCCCGGATTCTCGGCTCGGCCGGCAGCCGGCACCGCGTCATCGTGCCGGGCGGCGAATTGCGCAATTCCGACAGGACGATCATCGGGCCAGGCGCCATCGAATTCCTGTCGCAGTTCGCGCCGAGCTATTTCGTCACCTCGATGGTCGCCGGCACGTCGCGGGGATGTTTCGATTTCGATCTGTTCGAGGCCGAGTTCAAACGCGCGATGATACCGCTCGCCGACCAGACAATGGTGCTGATGGACAACAGCAAATTCGGCAAATCCGGCCTGATCCATGTCTGCGACTGGTCGGAGGTCGATATCCTCGTCACCAACTCGCCTATTGCGGAACTGGACGGCCATTTGAGCGATTGCGAGATTCTGATCGCCGAGTAAGCCGGTCGCGTATCGCAAACCTTTTCACGGAAAGCGAGCCGGAACACCGGCTGAGCCTCGGAATCGGGGTCGCCCGATGCAGGTTGCCTGTATGCAACCGCGAAAGCAGCAGAGTAGCAAGATCGGAAATGGTACGCCCAAGGGGAATCGAACCCCTGTTTGCGCCGTGAGAGGGCGCCGTCCTAACCGCTAGACGATGGGCGCAAGCCGGAACCAGGCCGATATAGGCCGAGACGGAGGCGAATGCAACCAAGTCGTGACGGGCGGCAGGGGGCGCGGCCGGCATTCACACAATTGTCGAATTCCTCGCCGATACGCTCCCTCACAACACAAGGGAACGACCATGCAGACCGTCAAGGCCCGCATCCTGCTTGCCGCAACAGCAATCGCCTGCGCCGCGCCCGCCGCGCGCGCCGAATCCTTTCGCGTCGACTATTCGGTGTCGCTTTATGGGCTGAACATCGCCCGCAGCTCGTTCAGCAGCAGGATCGATGCCGACAGTTTCCACATTGACGGCCGCCTGGCGTCGGCGGGCGTCGCCAAGATTTTCGATTCCACGAAGGGCACGGCAACGGTGTCGGGCGGCTTCGGCGCCGACACCGCCAGCGCCAACCGCTATCTCATCAACTACACCAGCGGCGACAAGAAGAAGAAGACCGAGGTGGCCTTCTCCAACGGCCGTGTCACGTCGACCGAAAACGTGCCGCCGCCGCGTGCCAACCGCAAGAACTGGATCGACGTCAGCGAGAGCGACCTCGCCTCGGTGACCGACCCGCTGTCGGCGACGATGGTGCGGGCCGCCAGCCTCAATGACGTCTGCACCAAGACGATGAAGTTCTACGACGGCGAATTGCGCGCCGATCTGAAACTGTCTTTCGTCAAGACGGAGGCGGTCGAGGCCAAGGGGTACAGCGGCCAGGGCGTCACCTGCAGTGCCCGCTTCATTCCGCTGGGCGGTTATCGCGGCACCAACAAGTCGATCGCCTTTCTCAAGAACCGGTCGAAAATCCTGATCACCTTCGCGCCGCTCGGCGGCACCGGCGTCTATGCGCCGATCAAGGCTTCCGCTACAACGGAAATCGGAACGGTCGTCGTCACGGCCGGGCGGTTCGAAACCGTTCAGTAGCGGCTGGCGACCCCGGCCCGGAGCATGTGAGAGGCGCTGTTGGGCAAGGCTACCCTGACCGGGTTCTGCGCGGTTGCGATGTGGGCGCTGCTGGCGTTGCTGACCGACGCGTCGGGCGATACGCCGCCCTTTCTGCTGTCGGCGATGACGTTTTCGATCGGCTCCGCGATCGGCTTCGCGGCGCGCGCCGTTGGTCTGTCCAGCCCCGCCCGCGAGCCGGTTCCGCCGGTGGTGTGGCTGATCGGCATCGGCGGCCTGTTCGGCTACCATTTCCTGTATTTCACTGCGCTGCGCAACGTGCCGGCCGTCGAGGCCAGCCTGATTGCCTATCTGTGGCCGCTGTTCATCGTCGTCGGATCGGCGTTGATGCCCGGCGAGAGACTGCGCTGGTACCACATCGCCGGCGCGCTGATGGGTCTGGCCGGCACGGTGCTGATCGTCACCAAGGGCGGTCAGTTCAGCTTCGACGCCCGCTATGCCTTCGGCTACGCCATGGCGTTCGCCGCCGCGATTGTCTGGGCGACCTACTCGCTCCTGTCGCGACGGTTTTCCTCGGCGCCGACATCGATCGTCACCTGGTTCTGCCTCGCCACCGCGATCCTGTCGCTGATCTGCCACCTGCTGCTCGAACAGACGGTCCTGCCGCAGGCAACCGGCCAGTGGCTGGCGGTGCTTGGACTTGGGCTGATGCCGGTCGGCGCCGCCTTCTACGCCTGGGACTACGGGGTCAAGCACGGCAATATCCAGGTGCTGGGCGCCGCCAGCTATGCCGCGCCGCTGCTGTCGACGCTGGCGCTGATCGCATCGGGCTTCGCCGAGGCCGATCCGACCATCGTCGCAGCCTGCGTGCTGATCACCGCCGGCGCGGTGCTGGCGGCAAGCAACATGCTGTTTGGCCGCAGGGCCCGGCCGACGCCGGCAACAGGAGGATAATACCGATGATGCCATTCCCCGGCGGCGTCTCCAACGTCTCGAACGGCACGCTGATCTTCTCCGCCCTGTTTGCGATCGCCTACGCCTTCATGATCTTTCGCCGGCCCTCGAAGCGAAGGGCCATCGTCAAGACCGGCGCGGTGCTGCTGCTGGCGATGCTCGCCGCGCTCGAAGGCGGACCCTGGCTGCTGATCGCGGCGCTGATCCTGAGCTCCACGGGCGACGCCTTCCTCGCCTATGATGGCGACCGTGCGTTCATGGCCGGGCTCGGCAGTTTTCTTGCAGCCCACATCGCCTATGTCGCGCTATTTCTGCTGGTCGGAGGTGAACCGATCGTCGGATGGCGGCTGATCGCGGCAGCCGCAATGACGGTGTTCGCGGCCGGCTTTCTCGTCTGGCTGTGGAACAAGGTCCCCGCCGCGTTGCGGGTTCCGGTCGCGATCTACGCGGCGGCAATCCTCGGCATGGGCCTGGCCTCGCTGACGGTCGCAAATCCGATGGTTGCGCTCGGTGCGACGCTGTTCATCGCCTCCGACGCACTCCTTGCCAGCGGCAGGTTCGCACTCGCGCCTGATTCGCCCCGCCGCGTCCCGTTCGGCTATGCGGTCTGGAGCCTCTATTGTGCGGCCCAGGTTCTGCTGACGCTGTCGGTGCTGTCGAGCGTCGTCAGGACCTGACGCCTGAAGCGGTCTACCCCTCCGGGGCGGGCTCCGGGGCCGCCGCCGGCTTTTCGTCGATGCACACGCCGACGCCGAAATTGTCGGACGCGATGCGCCGTTCGACGAGACGCGCAGCGGCGAGCAGGTCGCGCTCGACGCCTGCGACCTTTTCGATCGCCGCCACCGCCAGGTCGGTGGCGATCCAATCGGGCTTGTGGCCGAGATTGTGCACCCAGATCAGCTCCGCGCCAGGAATGTCGCGCGCCAGTCCGACTGAATGGATTTCCTCAAACACCACCGTATCGCGATCGCCAGACACAACCACGGTCGGGACCGCGATTTCGCGATATCGTGGCGCAGCCTTCAGCGCATGCCGGTAGAGACCCTCGACATCGAGTGAGTTCGACCGGAAGGCTGACGGACGCAGCACCAGTTCGATCGACGCGTCGCGCAGATAGTTTTCCGGCGTCGGATTGGGCGCGAAGACGCAGTCGGTCGCCGCCCGCATTCTCAGCATGCCGCCCGGCCAGGCAAGCGTTTCGGCAAACAGCCACCCAAGCAGCGGAACGGTCGCCAGATCGTAGTACCAGGAAGTCTTGCCGCCCGGCCATGGATGACTCGCCGCCGACATGAACACCAGCCCGGCGACGCGATCGGGAAAATCGAGCGCGAAGATCGCGGCGACCGCGCCGCCGAAGGAATGGCCAACGATGATCGCCCTGTCGATGCCGACCCGGTCCATCAGCGCCGCAACCGTCGCCGACTGGCCGCCCGGATCGCCATTGCTGGTCCCGCGCGTCGACCAGCCGTGACCGGGGCGGTCGAAGAACAGCATTTCCGCCCGCCCTGCCAGCGCTCGGGAGAAGGGAACCATCTGGTCCTTGAGATTGCCACTGGCGCCGTGGATGAAAACGATCGGCGGCAGGTCGGCGGCCGCCGGCCGCCGCTGATGGACATGGTGGATCTGCGCACCACCAATGTCGACGAACGCGCCGACCGGCGGATTGCGGCGCTCGATGATCCAAGCGCCGATACGCGTCGCGCCAGCCAGTGCGACGACCACGGCGAGAAGGAACAGCACGAACGCGGCGAGAAGGTTCATGTGGCCCGTGCGGATTGTGTCAGATGCCCTGGCCGGCGAGTTCGTCGCTCAAGGTCACAACCTCGGCCTGGGCGCTGCGCATCATCGGATAGATCTGCAGCACCCGCTCATAGGCGTCGAGGGCCAGTTGCTTTCGCCCGGTGTCCTTGAGGATCTGCGCCATACCCGCCAGCGCGCCGAAATGGCGCGGCTCCAGCCGCAGCGTCCGCTCGATGTCGGCCATCGACTTGCGGTAGTTCTTCATCATGAAATGAACGGTGGCACGGCGGTTCCACCCTTCGGCGAAATCCGGGGCCAGCACGGTGACACGGTCGAGAAAATCCAGCGCCACGGCCCACTTCTCGGCTTTCGCCGCATCGTCGGCCCACTGCATCATCACATCGATCGAGGCACTGCCCGAATCCCGCCATCTGGTCCAGATCCGGTCGGCGATACGTTTTGCGGCGTATTCCTTCGATTCGCGCCTGAGATCGGCGAACAGCTGGTCAAGCGGTGCCGGGCGCTCGACCGAGACGGGCTTTGAGCTCGCCGGACCTGCCTCCTGAGCGGACGCGGCCGCCGGCGCGGCCAGCAAGACGGCGGCTGTGAGACAAAGCAAAACGCTGCGCATACCGGGAGATTATTCCCGAATTGCGCAGCGTCAAACAGAATTTGCCGTGAACGGGCGTGTCAGCCCTGGCGCGCCTTGTAGCGCGGAGCCGTCTTGTTGATGATGTAGATACGGCCTTTGCGGCGCACCAGACGATTGTCGCGGTGACGGGCCTTGAGCGCCTTGAGCGAGTTCTTGATCTTCATTGTCGTAGTCCGTCAGTCAGGCCCCGAAGGACCAAAATGAAAGCGCGCCAGAACCGGCGCGCCGAAATGATGGGCGTCCATACCGGGGCCGGCTGGATGTGTCAAGTTCGGGTGCGCGGCGCGATCCGGTTGAAATGGCCCATCTTGCGGCCGGGCCGCGCCTTGGTCTTGCCGTAGAGGTGGATCGACACGCCGCTTTCGGCCGCGAGCGCGGGCGTGCGGGCAATCTCATCGCCGATCAGGTTCTCCATAACGCAATCACTGTGGCGGCAGGCGTCGCCCAGCGGCAGGCCGGCAACGGCGCGGATATGGTTGTCGAACTGCGAGACGACGCAGCCGGCTTCGGTCCAATGACCGGAATTGTGAACGCGCGGCGCAATCTCGTTCACCAGAACCTGACCATCAGCCAGAACAAAGAACTCGACGCCGATGACGCCGACATAGGCCAGGCGTTCGAGAATGGCGGTTGCGATCCGGCGCGCACTGACCGTCGTTGCCGCCGTCACATTCGCCGGAACCCTCGACATACGCAAAATTCCGTCGCGATGCACGTTCTCGGCCGGATCGTAGCAGACCGCCTGACCGTCGTGGCCGCGTGCGGCGATGATCGAGATTTCGCGCTCGAACGGCACGAACTGTTCCAGGATCAGCGGCACGGCGCCCATCGCGGCAAAAATTCCGGCGGTGGCGTCGGGATCGTCGAGCACACGCTGGCCCTTGCCGTCATAGCCCATACGCCGGGTTTTCAGCACGCCCTTGCCGCCCATCGCGAGAAGTTCGCGGGCCAGGTCGGCGTCGGCGTCGATGCGGGCAAAGCGCGCTGTCGGCGCACCGATGTCGTTCAGGAACGTTTTTTCGACCAGCCGATCCTGGGAGACTTCCAGCGCACTCTGCGGCGGACAGACAGGGACCAATCGCGCCAGCCGTTCGGCCGCGTTGACCGGCACATTCTCGAATTCATAGGTGACGACGTCGCAAGACTTCGCCAGTTCAGCGAGCGCGCCCGGGTCGTCGTAAGCGGCGACAATCTGCCGGTTCGCCACCTGCGCCGCCGGGCAGTCGGCCTGCGGCTCGAGGACAATCGTCCGATAGCCCAGCCGCGCCGCCGCCATCGCCAGCATGCGTCCGAGCTGTCCGCCGCCGATGATGCCGATAGTCGATCCGGGAGACAGCGGCGTCGCCATCACGCGTCGTCCGACGGCGCCAGCGCCACCTTGTCTGTCTGCGCCTTGCGCCAGTCGTCGAGGCGGCCAGCCAGCGCGGCGTCAGCGAGCGCCAGCACGGCGGCCGCAAGCAAAGCCGCGTTGACCGCCCCTGCCCTGCCAATGGCCAGGGTGCCGACCGGCACGCCCGCCGGCATCTGCACGATCGACAGCAGCGAATCCTGCCCCGAAAGCGCCTTCGATTCGACCGGCACGCCGAACACCGGCAACGGCGTCATCGAGGCCGTCATGCCGGGCAGATGCGCCGCGCCGCCGGCGCCGGCGATGATGATCTTGAAGCCGTTCGGCCTGGCCGAGCGGGCGAAGTCGAACAACCTTTCGGGAGTGCGATGCGCCGAGACGATCAGGCTCTCGTGGGAAATGTCGAGCGTCTTCAGCGTTTCGGCGGCATGGCGCATGGTGGCCCAGTCCGACTGGCTGCCCATGATGATCGCGACGTCTTTGCCGGCCATGCCTGATCCCCGTTCGAAGCGCGCGGCCTAAAGGAAATGTAGTTGCGGCGCAAGTCGCTTGCGGCGGTTCAGGCCGCCCCGGTCAGGTACTAACGCTGCAGCCGCCGGCACAAATCGTCGAGCTGCTCCAGCGACTTGTAGGCGATGCGCAGCTCGCCGCCGTTTTCGCGGTGGGCGATCGCGACTTTCAGTCCGGTGACGTCGGTCAGCAACTGTTCCAGCGCCCTCGTGTCGGCGTCCTTTTCCTCGACCACGCGCGCGGCATGTTGCGGCCTCGGTTGCGCCGCGGCCTGCGCCAGCGCCTCGGCCTGGCGAACCGACAATCCGTCGCGGATGATCTTTTGCGCCAGCCCGGCCGGATCGGAAGCAGTCACCAGCGTGCGCGCATGACCGGCCGACAGCGCCCCGTCGGCAACCAGCATCCTCACCTCGTCCGGCAGTTTCAGCAGCCTCAGTGTGTTGGCGACATGACTGCGGCTCTTGCCGATGATCTGCGCCAGATCGGTCTGGACATAGTCGTGCTCGTCGATCAGTTGCTGGTAACCCAGCGCCTCTTCCAGCGGATTGAGGTCGGCGCGCTGGACGTTTTCGACAATCGCGATCTCGAGCGAGGTGCGGTCGTCGACATTACGGATAATGACCGGAACATCCGTGACACCGGCGCGCTGCGCCGCGCGCCAGCGCCGTTCGCCGGCGATGATCTCGTAGCGTCCGGCCTTAGTCGGCGACGGCCGCACCACGATCGGCTGGACGATGCCGTGCTGCCGGATCGACGCCGCCAGGTCCTCAAGGTCGGCCTCGGCGAAAGTGCGCCGCGGATTGCGCGGATTGGGCCCGACATGTTCGACCGGCACGGTCCGGTCAGGCGCCGGCGTCGCCGCCTGCGGCTTTGCGTCGGCGCGCTGCGGCGTGTCCATGTCGCCGATCAGGGCTGCGAGGCCACGGCCAAGGCGTTTGCGGGAAGAATCGTCACTCATGAAACTGGTCCGTTGGTTGGTTGCGTTCGCAGCCTGTCAGGCGGCGCGCAGACGGCGTTCGCGGCGGATGACCTCCGACGCCAGCGACAGATAGGCCTGGCTGCCGGTACACTTCAGATCGTAGAGGATCGCCGGTTTGCCGTAGGACGGCGCTTCGGAAATGCGCACATTGCGCGGGATGATCGTGTCGTACACCTTCTCGCCCATGTGTTCGCGCACATCGGCGACCACCTGGTTGGCGAGATTGTTGCGGCCGTCATACATGGTCAGCACGATGCCCTGGATTTCCAGCGCCGGATTGATCGAGCCGCGCACCTGCTCAACCGTCTCGAGCAACTGGCTCAACCCTTCCAGCGCGAAAAACTCGCACTGAAGCGGCACAAGCACCGAATCGGCGGCCGCCATCGAATTCAGCGTCAGCAGGTTGAGTGAAGGCGGGCAGTCGATCAGCACATAGCTGAACCCGCTGCGATCCTCGCCGGACCGGCGCAACGCGTTGCGCAGCCGCAACACCCGGTCGGGCGCGGCGGCGATCTCCATCTCGATGCCAAGCAGGTCGAGCGTCGAGGCGATGATCGACAGGCCGGGCACGGCGGTCTGGATGGCGGCTTCGGCGATCGTCGCATCGCCGGTCAGGACGTCGTAAGACGAGACGTCGCGATCCTTCCGGTCGATGCCCAGCCCGGTCGATGCGTTGCCCTGCGGATCGAGGTCGACGACCAGCACCTTTTCGCCGATGGCGGCGAGCGCGGTTGCAAGATTGATGGCGGTGGTCGTCTTGCCCACGCCGCCCTTCTGATTGGCTACAGTGATGATTCTCATGGTCTTTTCCGGCGCTTCCGCTCGGCGTCACCGCCGCTTCAAGCCTGATATATCAAGGATGACGCTTTCTGCGTCGATCACGCTGCGATGTTCTATCAAATCGAAACGCCAACCGTCATGGCATTTCTCGATTTCCGAGGCGTAATCCCGGCCTTTGTGGAACAGGGCGCGCGCCCCGGCCGACAACCACGGTTCGGCAAGTTGGAAAAGCAATTCGAGCGGCGCCAGCGCCCGCGCCGTAACGATTTCTGGCGTCGCAACCTGCCCCGGCGCGTCCTCGATGCGGATCGGAATGACTTTCGCCGGCGCCTTGGCCGAAGCCAGGCTGGTTTGCAGGAACGCAGCCTTCTTGCGATTGCTCTCGACAAGAGAAATCGACGCTCCGGACCGGTCTTTCAGCAGGATCGCCACGACCGCGCCGGGAAATCCACCGCCCGAGCCGATATCCAGCCAGTTGAGCGCACTGGGGGCCAGCGGCATCAACTGCGCGCTGTCGAGGATATGGCGCGACCACAGATCGGGAAGCGTCGACGGCGCGGCCAGATTGATCCGTGTCGACCATCGCCGGAATTCCTGTTCGAACGCCTCCAGCCGGGCAGCCGTTTCACGTGAAACATGTCCGGCCACATCGCAGAGTTGTACGTAACGATCCATCAGGCGGCGCCGCGCAGCTGTCGGCCGCCCTGGCGAACATGCGCGAGTATGATTGCCAGCGCTGCCGGCGTCATCCCGTCGATACGCTGCGCCTCTGCCAGCGTGCGCGGCCGACGCGTCGCGATCTTGTGCCGCAATTCGTTGGAAAGTCCGGGCACCGCCGAGAAATCCAGATCTTCAGGAATGGAACGCGATTCCTCCTTACGGACGATCTCGGCTTCGGCCTTCTGCCGGTCGAGATATACCGCATACTTGGCGTCGGTCTCGACAGCGTCACGCGCCACCGTACCAATGGCGCCCAGTTCAGGCGCGATCGCCTGAAGTCTGGCGACCGACACGCCATCCATAGCCAGAATCTCAAAACCGCTTCGGCGCACGCCATCGAGATTCATCATAATGCCATGCCGGCGCGCCTCGTTCGGTGTCATCGACACCGCATCGAGCAGCGCTCGGGCCTCGGTGATCTCTGCCTCGCGCGCTTCAAATCGCCACCACCGGTCGGCTGTCACAATGCCCAATTCGCGACCGAGAGGCGTCAGCCGCCGGTCTGCATTATCCGCTCGCAACGACAGCCGGAACTCTGCCCGCGACGTAAACATGCGATAGGGCTCCGACACACCGCGGCTGGTCAGGTCATCGGCCATGACGCCGATGTAAGCCTCACTGCGGCTCAACGCGACCGGATCAGTTCCCGACGCGCGCCGCGCTGCGTTGACGCCGGCCAATATGCCCTGGGCGCCCGCCTCCTCATAGCCGGTCGTGCCGTTGATCTGCCCGGCAAGAAACAGTCCCCGGATCCTGCGCGTCTCGAATGTCGCGTCGAGTTCGCGCGGATCGACATGGTCATATTCGATTGCATAGCCGGGCTGGGTGATGACCGCCCGCTCCAGGCCCGGGATCGAATGAACGAAATCACGCTGCACATCCTCCGGCAGGGACGTCGAAATCCCGTTGGGATAGACCGTATCGTCGTCTAAGCCTTCGGGCTCGAGAAAAATCTGGTGGCCGTCCCGCTCGCCGAACTTGACGATCTTGTCCTCGATCGACGGGCAATAGCGCGGCCCGACGCCTTCGATCGAGCCGGAATACATCGCTGAACGGTGAAGATTGTCGCGGATCATCCGGTGGCCGGCCTCCGTCGTGCGGGTAATGCCGCAGGCGATCTGCGGCGTCGAGATGTGATCGGTCATCAGCGAGAACGGTGTCGGTTCTTCGTCCGCGTGCTGCATTTGCAGCGACGACCAGTCGATCGTGTGCCCGTCAAGCCGCGGTGGTGTGCCTGTCTTGAGTCTGCCCAGTTGGAACCCCGCCCCAATCAGCGTCGCCGAAAGCAGGTCAGCTCCCTTCTCGTTCATTCGGCCGGCCGGGATTTTCCTTTCCCCGATATGAATCAATCCCTTGAGAAAGGTACCGGTAGTCAGCACCACGGCGCCGGCCCCCAGAACACGGCCGTCGGAGAGCGTCAGCCCTTCTATCCGGCCGCTGGTGACGTCGAGCGCAACAACCTCGCCTTCGACAATCCCGAGTCCTTCCTGCCCGGCAAGAAGCGCAGCGACAGCTTGTCGGTAGAGCTTTCGATCGGCCTGTGTCCGCGGGCCACGGACCGCAGGCCCCTTGCTCCGGTTGAGCATTCGGAACTGAATACCCGCGAGATCCGCCGCCCGCCCCATCATGCCATCAAGCGCATCGATCTCGCGAACCAGATGACCCTTGCCAAGCCCGCCGATCGCGGGATTGCAGGACATCACGCCGATCTTGTCCGCCCGAAGCGTGACCAATGCCGTTTTCGCCCCGGCGCGCGCGGATGCAGCAGCCGCTTCACAACCCGCGTGACCTCCGCCGACAACAATGACGTCGAACTTGTGCATGGAGTTCCCTTACAAAAGAGGGTGAGCCATCGTCTCCCGAACAGCCAAAGTCAAGCCTCGTCCTGTTTCACGTGAAACATAACAAGTACGAGGATCGGCGGCGCGTCCCATGTTTCACGTGAATCATTTTCCGATACAGAAGCGGCTGAAGATCTCTCCCAACATCTCTTCGGTATCGATCATGCCAACAATCCGCCCAAGCTCCCAGGCCGCCATCCGCAACTCCTCGGCCGCCAGCTCTGCCACAAGCCCTGAGTTTGCAGATCTTTCCAGCGAACCGGCGGCTGCAAGAAGGTGTCGGACATGCCGTTCCCGAGTTGGCCAGACCTCGCCTTTGCCCTCGACGCCGCACCGTGCCTGATTGCCGATCAGCTCCAGAAGCGCTGCGAGACCGTCACCGGACACGCTCGAAACGATAACGTCATAGTCGGCGCCCGTCTCGGCGATATCCGCCTTGGAGCCGATCTCCGCCACTGGAGCCGATGTCTCAATCTCGACCCGCACCGGATCGCTCATGTCGATCAGCCGAAGCACCAGGTCAGCCTCGCGCACCAAGCCGCGCGCCTTTTCAATGCCCATCGCCTCGACCCGACCGGCGTCATCGCGCACGCCGGCCGTGTCGGTGACCACGACCTTGTAGCCGCCAATATCGAGCGACACCGACACCGCGTCCCGCGTCGTCCCCGGCTCGTCCGATACCAAGGCGACGTCACGCAATGCCAGTGCGTTGAGCAGGCTTGATTTTCCCGCATTCGGCGCGCCGACGATCACCACGTTGAAACCGGAGCGGACAATCTCCGCCTGCCGGAAACGCATCGCATGCTGTCTGATTGCCGCAGCCAGGTCCAACGAGCTCGCGCGAATGCCGGCTATCTCAAGTTGCGGCACATCCTCCTGATCGGAAAAATCCAACGCAGACTCGAGCATGGCTCGAGAGACGAGAATTCGCCGTCGCCAATCAAGATAGATTTCCGACTGCCGCCGCCCCATTGTATTGGCCAGTTCCAGCTGGCGCTCGGTCTCCGCGGCCAGCAAGTCGGACAGAGCTTCCGCCCCGGTCAGGTCGAGCTTGCCGTTAAGAAAGGCTCGCCGCGTGAACTCGCCCGGTTCAGCAGGCCGAAGCCCTGGCAAACTCTCCAACATGGTTAACGCCGTCTTAACTACGGCAACGCCGCCATGCAGGTGAAACTCACCGCAATCCTCGCCGGTGACGCTCCCGGGACCCGGAAAGAACAGGCAGATACCGCGGTCGAAAACGTCATGGCCGTGCCGAAACGCCCCATAGCGCGCGCTCCGCGCATCAGGAACCGACCCAAACATCGTTTCGATCGCAAATCGAGTTGCCGATCCGCTCATCCGGACAACAGCGATGCCGGCAGGCAGCTTGCCCGACGACAGGGCAAAGATCGTATCTGCCAAAGCCATGCTCACAATTTCACATCCAACAACCGAACCTGTAATCTGGTTCCGAACGAGACGCCCCAAGATGAATCTGCTCGCAAACGAGACAAGTCCCTATCTGCGCCAGCACGCCGAAAATCCGGTTCATTGGCGACCATGGTCGCCACAAACCCTCGAAGCGGCCCGCAACGCCGACAAGCCGATCCTGCTCTCGATCGGCTATGCAGCATGTCACTGGTGCCATGTCATGGCGCATGAAAGCTTTGAAGACCCGGCGACGGCTGCTGTCATGAACGAGCTTTTCATCAACATCAAGGTCGACCGCGAGGAACGGCCGGACATCGACCAGATCTACATGGCGGCACTGAACGCCACGGGAGAGCAAGGCGGTTGGCCGCTGACGATGTTCCTGACCCCAGACGCACGGCCGTTCTGGGGCGGCACCTATTTCCCGCCAAAACCCGCACACGGACGTCCGTCGTTCCAGGAGGTGCTGCACGCTGTATCGAGAGCCTGGACCGAGAAGCGGGTTCAACTACTGGGCAGCGCCGACGCCCTGTCCAGCCATGTCTTGGCGCGCCTGGCGCCGACCGCAACCCCGATTCAGCCATCAAGCCAGCCCCTCGACGACCTGACCCGACAATTGTCGACGCTGATCGATCCGGACCTCGGCGGACTGCGCGGCGCACCGAAATTTCCCAATGCGCCTTTCATGCAGGCGCTGTGGATCTCCGGTCTCAATACCGGCAAATCCGAACTCAACGAAATGGCGACCGACAGTCTGCAAAAGATGCTTCGCGGCGGTATTCACGACCATGTAGGTGGCGGTCTGTGCCGCTATTCCACCGACGCGCACTGGATCGTCCCGCATTTCGAAAAGATGCTCTACGACAATGCGCAACTGGTTTTGCTCGTCTGCCTGGCCCATGCCAGATCGCCAGATCCCCTCCTCAAACAGGCCATCGACGGCGCGCTGACATGGATCGACCGCGAACTGTCGGTGGACGGCGGCGGATTTGCCTCGAGCCTCGATGCCGACAGCGATGGCGAAGAGGGGTCGTTCTACACCTGGACCGAGCAGCAGGTCGTCGAAACCCTGGGGAGCGAAAAGGCGGAAACCTTCTTCCAATCTTTCCAGCTTGCCCGACCGGTCAATTGGGAAGGTGACCCGATCATCATCCGCCAGAATCGTTCCGCACATGAATCGAGCATAGATATCCGGGAAATCACGGCCCAATTGCTGGCGGCTCGCGCGAAGCGCACCCCCCCGGCCCGCGACGACAAGGTGCTGACCGACTGGAACGGGCTGGCGATCAGGGCATTTGCCGAGGCCGGCCGCTTGTTCAACCACACGGGCTGGATCGATCGAGCAGAATGCGCATTTCGTTTCATAACCGAATCGGAATCCGCCGATGGCCGTTTGCCGCATTCGTCACTCGGCGAACACCGGCTCTATCCGGCCCTATCGAGCGACTATGCATCGGCGATCAACGCCGCAGTCGCGCTGTTCGAGGCGACCGCCGCCGACACCTACCTCCTCGCCGCAGTCCGCTATGCCGACCAACTCGATCGCTGGCATTCGGACGGGCAGGGAAGTCACTACCTGACCGCGTCGGACGCCCAGGATACACCGATGCGCATCCGTGGCGACACAGACGATCCCGTCCCGTCCGCCACCGCCCAGATCATCGATGCGCTCACCCGTCTGTCGTCGGCGACCTCAGACGCCGGGCTGTTTCTCCGCGCCAGGCGCGCGGCGGAACTGGGGCTTGGCCGGGCCATATCCCAGGTCCACGGCCAGGCCGGCATTTTCACCGCCGCAGCGCTTGCGGAAAATCCGATTAAACTCGTCATCGCAGCACCGGCCGGCAGCGACCTTGTCCGCGTCGCCGCCGAAAACCCGGACCCGCGCCGGGTCGACATCATCGCAACGCAACCGAATCAATTGCCGCAAGGCTTCGATTTCCCAGCCTCGGCCTCAGCCTGGCTCTGCACCGGCGCGACTTGTCTGGCGCCAGTTCAGGACGCATTGCAATTGCGATCGCTACTATTGTCCTGACGGCGATCAGGTGTTCATCGAATCGAAGAATTCCGCATTGGTCTTCGTCTGCTTCAGCTTGTCGATCAGGAACTCGATCGCGTCGGTCGTTCCCATCGGCGCCAGAATGCGGCGCAGTACAAAAATCTTCTGCAGGTCGGAGCGTGGAACCAGCAGGTCTTCCTTGCGCGTCCCGGACTTGAGAATGTCGATCGCCGGATAGATCCGCTTGTCAGCCACCTTGCGGTCGAGCTGGATTTCGCAGTTGCCGGTGCCCTTGAACTCTTCGAAGATCACTTCGTCCATACGGCTGCCGGTGTCGATCAGCGCCGTGGCGATAATAGTCAACGACCCGCCTTCCTCGATATTGCGCGCCGCGCCGAAGAAACGCTTCGGCCGTTGTAGCGCGTTGGCGTCGACGCCGCCGGTCAGAACCTTGCCGGATGACGGCACCACCGTGTTGTAGGCCCGGCCCAGGCGGGTGATCGAATCGAGCAGGATGACGACATCGCGGCCATGTTCGACCAGGCGCTTCGCCTTCTCGATCACCATTTCGGCGACCTGAACGTGCCGCACGGCCGGCTCGTCGAAGGTCGAGGAGACGACTTCGCCCTTCACCGAGCGCTGCATGTCGGTCACTTCTTCCGGCCGCTCGTCAATCAGCAGAACGATCAGGTAGCATTCCGGGTGATTGGCCGAGATCGAATGGGCGATGTTTTGCAGCAGCACCGTCTTGCCGGTCCGCGGCTGTGCATTGATCAACGCGCGCTGTCCCTTGCCGATCGGCGCAACCAGATCGATGACGCGCGGCGAGATGTCCTTGGTCGTCGGATTCTCAAGCTCCATCTTCAGACGTTCGGTCGGATAGAGCGGCGTCAGATTGTCGAAATGGATCTTGTGGCGGATCTTTTCCGGATCGTCGAAATTGATCGTGTTGACCTTCAACAGCGCGAAATAGCGTTCGCCTTCCTTGGGGCTGCGAATCGGCCCTTCCACCGTGTCGCCCGTCTTCAGCGAGAAGCGGCGGATCTGCGACGGCGAAATGTAGATGTCATCGGGACCCGGCAGATAGTTGGCGTTGGCCGAACGCAGGAAACCGAACCCGTCCTGCAGCACCTCGACGACGCCGTCGCCGATGATCTCGATGTCCTGCGCAGCCAGCTTCTTCAGGATAGCGAACATCAGTTCCTGCTTGCGCATCACGCTGGCATTCTCGACCTCGAGCGATTCGGCATAGGCGATCAGCTCTGGCGGCTTCTTATTCTTGAACTCTGCGAGTTTCATTTCCTGCATGGCGGAACTCTGAAGGTAGGATTGTAGGCGGGGAGGCCGAAAGCCGGCGGGTCTGCGACAGATGACAAGGCATTGCGCGCAAGAGGAGGGAAGAACCGCCTTTTACGCGCGCACGGCCGAAAGCGCAAGATCGCCCAGCCATCGAATGCCTGAAGGCGCCACTAGAACGGTTTGACCACCACCAGAACAACAATCGCGATCATCAGCACCGTCGGAACCTCGTTGACGATTCGCCAGTGCCGCGCCGGCTTGTCGTTGCGATCCTCGGCGAAGCGGCGCACCGCGATCGACAGATAACCGTGCATGGCCGACATCAGCACCACCAATGCGATCTTCGTGTGCAGCCAGCCGCCGTGAAACGCAAATCCCTTCCACGCCAGCCAGACGCCGAAACCCCAGGCCGCGACCATCGCCGGATTGATGATCGCGCGCAGCAGCCGCCTTTCCATCACCTTGAACGTTTCCGACTGAACGGAGCCGGGTTGCGCGTCCGCATGATAGACGAACAGCCGCGGCAGATAGAGCATGCCGGCCATCCATGCGATGACGGCGATGACATGACCAGCCTTCATCCAGAGATACAGCCCGTCTGGCGCCAGCCACAACAGCAGCGCCGTCAGCGCGGCGAACACCGCAACCGAAATCGCGGCGCGGCGCACCGCAAGCCGTCCTCTCTGCTCGCGCTCCGCCATCAGCCGGCGTTCCTCACCTGCGCCAGCATCGCCTCGACATGGGCGACAGGCGTTTCAGGCGTGATGCCGTGTCCGAGGTTGAACACCAGCGGTCCCTTGCCAAGACCGTCCAGGATGCGGCCAACCCCTTCCGAAAGCGCCTTGCCGCCGGCGACCAGTCGCATCGGGTCAAGATTGCCCTGCACCGCCGACTGCGCCTGCACCGACCGAGCGAGGTCCATCGGAACGGTCCAGTCGAGCCCCACCGCATCGACGCCGGTCCTCTGCTTGTAGGTCTGGTAGCGCACTCCCGCACCACGCGGAAAACCGATGATCAAAGCCCCTGGCGCTGCCGCCCTGACCGCCGCCACCATGCGCGCCACCGGTTCCACGCAAAAAGCCTCGAAGCCCGCATCGTCGAGCACGCCCGACCAACTGTCGAAAATCTGCACCGCGTCTGCGCCCGCCCTGACCTGCCTTACCAGATATTCGGCCGAGACATCCGCCAGCCGGTTCAGCAAAGCCTTGAAGGCGGCGGGGTGGCGATAGGCGAACAGCCTTGTGGCGGCCTGGTCGGGCGAGCCCTTGCCCGCGACCATATAGGTCGCCACGGTCCACGGCGCCCCGCAAAAGCCGAGCAAGGTCGTCTCAGCAGGCAGCTCAGCGCGCAAGCGGCGCACCGTTTCGTAGACCGGCGCCAGATTCACGTGAAACATCGAGGCGTCGAGACGGTCGATCTCCTTGACGCCGATCGGCGTCATCACCGGACCATGCCCTTCCTCAAAGCGAAGGTCCCGGCCAAGCGCATGCGGAACGACAAGGATATCGGAAAACAGGATTGATGCGTCAAAGCCGAAGCGACGGATCGGCTGCAGCGTGACCTCGACGGCGAAATCAGGATTGTAGCAGAGATCGAGGAAGCCGCCGGCCGTGGCGCGCGTCGCCCTGTATTCGGGAAGGTAGCGCCCAGCCTGTCGCATCAGCCATACCGGAGGCGGGAAAACCGTCTCGCCCTTCAATACCCGAACGACCTTGCGCTTCAATGCTGGCACCGGCTTTTCCCGTCCTGCCTGAAACAAAGATTCAAGATTTTTCTGAATCTTTTGATTCTATGACTCTGTTGGTTGTGGGGATCGCTCGCGGCCCCCAACTTGTCCAGCACTAGGCCTTTCGGACCTCGAATGTCCAGCGCAACGCTGGTGTGGATAATTCCGGGCACAGTTACAATTCAACCTGAAATTTCATCGAGATGGAACACGGCCTCCGAATTCCGGCCTGTGCATCGCGGCGGCGATGAGTCGCAACTTCCCGCAATCCACAATCCGCTCGCCAGACAGATCGATCGGGTTTCAATTGTGGATGAAACGGCCATTCTCTACAGTCGTCCCGTCCGCTCCGGTTTGCCGGTCGGGTTTTCCACATCCGCCAACAGGCCTGCCGATCCCTGTGAACAAACCTCAAAGCTTTTTCCATCTGCATCTGATCTCCGACGCCACCGGCGAAACGCTGCTGGCCGCCGGCCGCGCCGCGTCGGCGCAATACAAGGATGCGCGCGCCATCGAGCACATCTATCCGCTGATCCGCACCGAAAAGCAGTTGCAAAAGGTAATGGACGAAATCGACGCCGAGCCAGGCATCGTACTCTATACGGTCGTCGACAAGGATCTGGCGCACATCATCGACAGCCGCTGCGCCGCCATGGGTCTGCCATGCGTCTCGGTGCTGGAGCCGGTCCTGAGCGTGTTCCAGTCCTATCTCGGCGCGCCGGCCGGAAGACGCGTCGGCGCCCAGCACGTGCTCGACGCCGAATATTTCCGCCGCATCGACGCACTCAACTTCACCATGGAGCACGATGACGGCCAGTTGCCGGCCGACATCGAGGAAGCCGATGTCGTGCTGATTGGCATTTCGCGCACGTCGAAGACGCCGACCTCGATCTATCTCGCCAATCGCGGCATCAAGACCGCCAATATTCCCATCGTCCTCGGCGTGCCCTTGCCCGATAGCCTGATCCACGCCCGAAAACCGCTGATCGTCGGCCTGATCGCCACCGCCGAACGGATTTCGCACGTCCGGCAGAACCGCATCCTCGGCGCAACGACAGGCTTCCAGTCGGAGACCTATGTCGACCGCAGCATCATCGCCGAAGAACTGACCTACGCCCGCCAGCTCTGCTCGCGCCACAACTGGCCGATGATCGACGTGTCGCGCCGCTCGATCGAAGAAACCGCGGCGGCAATCGTTGCCCTGCGCGGCCGTTCGCGATAACGGCGGCGTCATGAGCGACAATATCATCCTGGCCTCGACCAGCCCGTTCCGCCGCGACATGCTGGCCCGCGCCGGCGTCGTCGCCCAGGGCGTCGCGCCCGACATCGACGAGCGCGCCGTCGAAGCGGCGACCGGCGGCGAATTGGCCCCCGACGACCTGGCGCTGGTGCTGGCCGAAGCCAAGGCGATCGACGTCAGCGAACGACATCCGAACGCCTGGGTGATCGGGTCGGACCAGACGCTGTCGCTGGGCGACGAGGTGCTGCACAAATCGACCGACTTGGAAGACGCCCGCCGCAAGCTTATCCGCCTGTCGGCCAAGACCCATCATCTCAATTCGGCCGTCGTCCTGGCCAGGTCGGGCGAGGCGGTGTGGCGGCACGTATCGATCGCGCGGATGACCATGCGGCCGCTGTCGCCGCAATTCATCGGGCATTACCTGTCGCGCGTCGGCGAACCGGCCTTGCGCAGCGTCGGCGCCTATCAGATCGAGGGCGAGGGCGCGCAGCTGTTCTCGGACATCGAGGGCGACCATTTCACCATCGTCGGATTGCCCTTGCTGCCGCTGCTGGCCGAACTGCGCCGGGTGGGGGCGATCGATGGCTGAACCGGGACTGCGCGCCTTTGTCTGCGGCCAGCCGATCGCGCATTCGCGCTCGCCGATGATCCATCGTCACTGGCTTAGCCAATACGCCATCGACGGCTCCTATGATCCGATCGAAGTCGCCCCGGCTGACTTTTCCGGCTTTGTTTCCTCGCTTGCGGAGAACGGACTTGCCGGCGGCAATGTCACCATTCCAAACAAGGAGGCGGCGTTCGCCGCGGTCGATCGGCGCGACGGCGAGGCCGGGGCTGTCGGCGCTGTCAACACGCTCTGGTTCGACAAGGGCCGACTTGTCGGCGGCAACACCGACGCGCTCGGCTTCGCCGCCAATCTAGACGCCTTTGCGCCGCAATGGCGCGATCGCGGCCGGGCGCTGATCGTCGGCGCCGGCGGCGCGTCTCGGGCGGTCGTGCACGCCATCCTGCAGGCCGGCTTCGACCGCATCGACATCGTCAATCGAACGGCCGCGCGCGGTCAGGATCTCGCCGACCGATTCGGCCGCAAGGTGGTCGCGCATGGCCTCGACCAGCTGTCGACGCTGACGCCGACCGCGGGTCTCGTCGTCAACACGACGTCTCTGGGCATGGATGGCGGCGACAGCGCGCCGCTCGAGGTCGATCGCCTGCCGGACGATTCGGTCGTCACCGACATCGTCTATGTTCCGCTGGTGACGCCGCTGCTTGCGGCCGCCGCCGGGCGCGGGCTGGCGACGGTCGACGGGCTCGGCATGTTGCTGCATCAGGCGGCGCCAGGTTTCGCCCGCTGGTTCGGGGTTACGCCGCAGGTGACCGAGGAATTGCGCAACCTGGTGATCGCCGATCTGGAGCGTCATCGATGATCGTGCTTGGACTGACCGGATCGATCGGCATGGGCAAATCCACCACGGCGAAGATGTTTGCCGAGGAAGGCGTGCCGGTTCACGATTCGGATCTTGCGGTGCATCGGCTTTACGCCGGCGCGGCGGCTCCAAAGATCGAGGCGGCCTTTCCTGGAACGGTCAAAGACGGTGTCGTCGACCGGACGATCCTTGCCGCGAAAGTGCTTGGCGACGCCGAGGCGATCAGGCGGCTGGAGGCGATCGTCCATCCACTGGTCCGCGCTGAAGCGGACGCCTTTCTCAAGCGCAACCGCGACGCCGGCGCGCCGGTCGTCGTGCTGGACATTCCGCTGTTGTTCGAAACCGGCGGCCGCGCCCGCGTCGACAAGGTCGTGGTCGTCACCGCGCCCGCCGACATCCAGCGTCGACGCGTGCTGGCGAGGCCCGGCATGACGAACGAAAAGTTCGAGGCGATCCTGGCGCGCCAGACGCCGGATGCCGACAAGCGCCGCATGGCCGATTTTGTCGTCGACACCGGCGCCGGCATGGACGCGGCGAGACAGGCAGTGCGCGCCATTGTCGCCGAACTCACAGGCAAGAGGGGTTAGCCGCTTGCCCGCGCTGGCCGGCGTCGCCAGCATGACCTGTGCCCTGGAGTGATTCGATGCGCGAGATCATTTTCGATACGGAAACGACCGGACTGGACAATCGTGTCGAGCGGGTGATCGAAATCGGCGCCGTCGAGCTGGTCAATCGCTTTCCCACCGGTCGCACCTTCCATGTCTATATCAATCCCGATGGCCGCGAGATTCATCCCGACGCCCAGGCGGTTCATGGCATTTCGATGGCCGACCTCGCCGGCAAGCCGGTTTTCGCCGACATTCTCGACGAGTTCGCCGCCTTCATCGACGGTGCGACGCTGGTCGCCCACAATGCCGGCTTCGACATGGGGTTCATCAATGCGGAGTTCGCAAGACTCGGCCGGCCGGCCGTCGACCCCGCCCTGGTGGTCGACACGCTCGCCATGGCCCGGCGCAAGCACCCGATGGGACCGAATTCGCTTGACGCGCTGTGCAAGCGCTACGGCGTCGACAACAGCCACCGCACCCGTCACGGCGCATTGCTCGACGCCGGGCTGCTGGCGGATGTCTACATCGAACTGATTGGCGGAAAACAGGCCGCGTTCGGGCTCGAGACGGTCAGCGCCAGCGCCGGAAACGCGGCGCAGGAGAAGGCGGAGGTGGTGATTCTGGCGCGGGCCGAACCGTTGCCGCCACGCCTGACAGACGTGGAAAGGGCGGCTCACGCCGCCCTTGTCAAAAAACTTGGAGAAAAGGCGCTGTGGCTCAGGCCTGAATACGGTCTCGGCCAGCCTGACTCGGAATAATCAGCTTGCTTTCACCTTGGCGCGGGCCTGTTCCTCGGCCATGCGGGCCTGGAACATCTGCGCGAAATCGATCGGATCGATCATCAGCGGCGGGAAGCCGCCATTGCGGGTGCATTCCGCGATGATCTGACGCGCGAACGGGAACAGCAGGCGCGGGCATTCGATGAACAGCAGCGGCAGCGTGTGTTCCTGCGGAAAGCCGGACAGGCGGAATACGCCGCCATAGACCAGTTCGACGTTGAACAGCACGTCCTTGTCGCCGCCGGCCTTGGCTGCAATCGTCAGATTGACGTCGAACTCGGTGTCCGAGAGCGGGTTGGCATTGACATTGACATTGATGTTGATGCCGGGGCTGCTTTCGCGGGCGCGCAGCGAGTTCGGCGCGCCGGGGCTCTCGAACGACAGATCCTTGACGTATTGCGCCAGGATGTTGAGCGAGGGCTGGGTTCCGTTGCCGGCCTGCGCTGCAGCTGCTTCGCCGGCCTTTTCTTTCTTGTCCGCCATTGTCGTTCCTTGAGATCGGGCCAAACCCGGCCCGCATGGGTGAAAAATCGCGGTTTGGCTAGCATGCCGGGCAGGTCATATCAAGTTTGGCCCGATCGACCGGCCGCGCCAGTCAGCCTTCGGGATCGTTGCGCAGCCAGGGGGAGTTGGGATCGACATGCCGGTAGTCGCCGGTGTCGAGGTCGATCACCTTGCCGTCGCGCTGCGGTCCGCGCGTCCACGACGCGCCCGTTGTCGTCGTTGTCACGACGGTCATGCGCGACCGCACGAAACGCCAGGCGACATCGCGAATTGCGGGAATGAACAGCAACAGGCCGAAAACGTCGGTGATGAAGCCGGGAATGATCAGCAGCACGCCGGCGATCAGGATCATTGCCCCGTGGGCAATCTCGCGGTCGGGCTCGCCGCCGATTGCCGCCGCCGCCTGGGCCCGGCGCAGCGCGCCAAAACCCTGGTGGCGCAGCAGCATGGCGCCCAAGACAGTGGACGCGACGACCAGCGCCACCGTCGCCAGCGCGCCGATCTGGCTGCCAACGATGACGAAACCTGCTATTTCCAGCAATGGAAGCAGCAGCACAAATAGCGCAACGATCGATCTACCCACTGTCAGCGTCCATTTGGAGAACCATGTTTCCTTAGATAGGTAGTGTTGTCGTCATTTGAATGATCTGCGACGGCGCTCTATATGAACGGCTTAGCCATTGTATCGCCGCGCTTGGCGTTCGATAATGGCAAAAGGCGCCGAGGCGTCCTGCAGCAGTGAATTTGGCGGACAATGATGGAATTCCTCGATTTGGGAACATTGGTTTTTTTGGTCGCGGCTGTGGTGATCTTCATTCAGCTCCGCAACGTTCTCGGTCGCCGAACCGGCAATGAGCGCCCGCCCTTCGATCCCTATACGGCCGGTCGCCGCAGCGAAGCCGACCCGAAGGCGGCGCAGGACAATGTCGTGTCGCTGCCGCGCCGCAAGCCTGCCGAAACCGCCGAGGAGACCTATGCCGCCATCGACAAGGTCGCGCCGGCCGGCACCGATCTGAACAAAGGCATGCGCGCCATTCGCGACGCAGATGCGAATTTTGAGCCCAAATCGTTCGTCGACGGCGCCAAGATGGCCTATGAGATGATCGTGATGGCCTATGCCGATGGCGACCGCAAGACGCTGAAGAACCTGCTGTCCAAGGAAGTCTATGACGGCTTCGTCCAGGCGATCGGCGAGCGCGAGAAGCGCAGTGAAAAGATCCAGTCGTCCTTTGTCGGCATCGACAAGGCCGAAATCGTCGGCGCCGAGATGAAGGGCGGCGAGGCGCATGTCACCATGCGAATCGTCAGCGAGTTGATCTCGGCGACCCGCGACAAGGCCGGCGCGGTGATCGACGGCGATCCGGAAACCGTCGCCGAGGTCAAGGATGTGTGGACCTTCGCGCGCGACACCCGGTCGAAGGACCCGAACTGGAAGCTGGTCGCGACCGAAGCCGAAGACTGAGCAAGGCAGCGGCGATGTCGCCTTCGTCGCATCTTATCCCGGTCACGTATGACGACCTGACCGGCTGGTCGACCGACGATCATGCCGCGGCCTATGCCGCTTTCAGGCGTTCGGCGTTCCGCTTTGCCGAAAAACCGTATCGCACCGGTTCGCTCGGCATCGCCGCCGACGCCTTTGCGGCCGCCTATGCGCAAGCCCGGCTGATCGACGGGCCGACGTCGCGCGACGCCCGGGAATTCTTCGAGCGCCATTTTGCGCCATACCGCGTGATCCTGGGCGACGACGCCAGCCATGGTTTCGTCACCGGCTTCTACGAACCGGAGGCGGACGCCTCGCCGGTGCGCGGCGGCCATTTCCAGTATCCGCTGCTGTCGCGTCCGGCCGACCTTGTCGATGTCGACGACGGCAATCGCCCGGCCGGTTTCGATCCTTATCTGGCGTTCGCGCGCCAGACACCGGACGGCCTTGTCGAATATTACGACCGCGAGGCGATCGAGGGCGGCGTGCTTGACGGTCGCGGCCTTGAAATGGCCTGGCTGGCCGATCCGGTGGATGTGTTCTTCATCCATGTCCAGGGCGCCGCCCGGTTGAAGATGACGGACGGCTCGATCCGGCCGGTGACCTATGCGGCCAAGAGCGGTCACCGCTTCACCGGCGTCGGCAAGATTCTCGCCGAAATGGGCGAGATCCCGCTGAAGCAGGTGACGATGCAGTCGATCCGCGCCTGGTTCGCCCGCCATCCCGAACGCGTCGAGGAGATTCTCTGGCGCAATCGCTCCTTCATCTTTTTCCGCGACGCGCCGGTTCCCGATCCGGCGCTCGGTCCCGTCGCCGCGGCGAAGGTCCAACTGACTGCGGGTCGGTCGGTGGCGGTCGACCGCCTCTTGCACACTTTTGGTACGCCGTTCTTCATCCATGCAGAAACGCTGACGGTATTCGACGGCCGGCCGTTTCGGCGTCTGATGATCGCCCAGGACACCGGTTCGGCAATCGTCGGGCCGGCGCGCGGCGACCTGTTTGCAGGGTCCGGCCCCCGGGCCGGCGAGATCGCCGGCGTCATCAAGCACCCGGCAGATTTTGTCGCGCTCGTGCCGCGGCAGCTGGCGAAAAGCTGGCTGCCATGAACCGCAAACGCGAGTTGAGCGACGAAGAGCGCGTTTTGTGGAATATCGTCGCCCGAACGGCAAGGCCGCTGCCCGGCCGAAAGCAGCATGAGGTCGAGCCCGCGTCCGAAACAAAGCCCGCAGCGGAGCCATCCGAACCCAGGGCGCGGCCGCCGCGCGCCGCGCCGTCCGCAACCGCCCATAAACTGCAGGTGCAGCATATCGACAGGCATACCCAGAAAAAGATCGCCCGCGGCAAGCTGGCGCTGGAGGCGCGTATCGACCTGCACGGACTGCGGCAGGACGCCGCCTACGGCATGCTGCTGTCGTTCCTGGCAAGCGCCCATGCCCGCGGCGTCCGCTATGTCCTGGTGATCACCGGCAAGGGGTCGTCGTCGGCCAGCGACGGCGTACTGAAGCGGTCGGTTCCCGGCTGGCTGTCGACGCCGCCGTTCCGGCAGGTCGTCAGCGGTTATGAGGATGCCGCCAAGACCCATGGCGGCGACGGCGCGCTCTATGTGCGGTTGCGGCGGCTGCCGCGCGATACCGCGCCATGACTCCATTCGGCGAGCGCCTGCGTGCCATGCGCACCGAGCGCGGCGTGTCGCAAAAGGACATGGCCGCCGCCATCGGCGTCAGCCCGGCCTATCTGTCGGCGCTCGAACATGGCCGGCGCGGCACCCCGACCTGGGCGATGGTTCAGAAGATCATCGGCTATTTCAACGTCATCTGGGACGAGGCCGAGGAGCTGCAGATGCTGGCGCAAACGTCTGACCCGCGCGTGGTCATCGACACCGCCGGACTTGATCCGCGCGCAACCGCGCTGGCCAACCTGCTGGCGCGCCGGATTTCGGCGATGTCGGATGAGGAGATCGCTGCGGCGACAGCCGCAATCAGCGCCGCCCGCCGCTCAGAATAGGGCTTTCAGGTCGGCGATGCGGTCGTTTACCAGCCAGCCATAATAGTTTTCTTCCGGAAACTTCGGCGGTTCGCCCGCCGCCGCCCGCCGTTCGTTTTCCGCTTTCAGCGCGCGGGCGCGGGCGTCTGGGTTGCCGACATTGTAAAGCGTGGCGGTAAGGCCGGGATTGCCGGAAATGTCGAACCCGGCGATCGCCGCATAGACGTCGATCGACCTTTTCAGTGTTGCGGCGACATAGGGCAAAGTCTGGTCGGGATCCATGATCGTCGCATAGACGTCGGCGGGCCTGCGATAATCGAGTTTCGGCAGGCCGGAAATGCGCGACACCGTATCGCTCATCATAAGCGCCGTCAGCGGATTGAGCTGGCCGATGCCGAACGTCTGGCCGGCGTAGAACGGCTGGAAGAAGACAGCGGAAAAGCGGTTGTTCTCATAGCGTCTGCCGTCGACGGTCCTGCCGCGGAACGACGCATTCCAGACACTCTCGCGGCAGGTCCACGCCGCGTAGCTGCCCTTGGCGGCCTCGCAGACGGAAAACTGCGGCCGGGCGATGAAGTCGCCGACATTCTCGCCATTGTATTCGAACCGGAAGCTCGACCCGAGATAGGACGCGGCCTTGACGTAGTATTGCTGCAGCCGGTCATAGGCGTCGACATTGTAGGTGTGCTCGCCGACGATCGCGCCGGCGATGTGCAGCGGGCTGATGCCGTATTGCGACGCCACCTGGACGATCTTGGCGCGCAACGGCTTGTCGTTGCGCAGCAGCGCGATCACCTTACGGTATTTGGCTTCGTAGCTAGTCCCGAGCGCTTTGGTGCGCGACGCGGAGCCGCCGGGAACGTCGGGCTGTTCGGCATTGCGATTGCCGTCCGGCACCGGCGTTGCGGCGAAGCCGACGGTAGCCAGCGCCATCGTCACGCCGAAAACTGAGGCCAGAAGCGTTTTCATTCCGTCGCCCGATCCCGCAAGCCCGACTTCGAGCCTCACGCCCGACTAATCACAAAAGACTTCGACGAGTCGAGCAACCTTCGGCCGGGCCGCCGATTCGCGGCCCCGCCGTTGCAGTTTCGTTACAGGATGAACCGGGACAAATCTGTGTTCCTGGCGATGTCGCCGATCTGCTTTCCGACATAATCGGCGTCGACCGTCATCTTCGAGCCATCGCGATCGGGCGCCTCGAAGGAAATCTCGTCGAGCACCCGCTCCATCACCGTCTGCAGACGTCGCGCCCCGATGTTCTCGACGCTGGCGTTGAGATCGACGGCGATGCCGGCGAGCCGATCGATGGCGTCGTCGGTAAAGTCCAGTTCGATGCCTTCGGTCGCCATCAGTGCGACATACTGCTTGACCAGCGATGCCTCGGGTTCGAGCAGGATGCGCTTGAAGTCGTCCTTTTCCAGTGCCCTGAGTTCGACGCGGATCGGCAGGCGGCCCTGCAGTTCCGGCAGCAGGTCGGACGGCTTGGCCACGTGAAATGCGCCGGATGCGATGAACAGGATATGGTCGGTCTTGATCGGCCCGTATTTGGTCGCCACCGTCGTGCCTTCGACCAGCGGCAGCAGGTCGCGCTGCACGCCTTCTCGCGACGGACCGCCGGAAATGCCTTCCTGCCGGTGCGCCACCTTATCGATCTCGTCGATGAAGACGATGCCGTCGTTCTCCGCCGATTCGAGCGCGCGCCGGGTCACCTCGTCCTGGTCGAGCAGCTTGTCGGATTCGTCATTGATCAAAAGGTCGTAGGATTCCTTGACCGTGGTTTTGCGCGTCTTGGTGCGCCTGCCGCCCATCGCCTTCGACAGGATGTCGTTGATGTTCATCACATTGGCGCCGGTCATGCCGGGGATTTCGAAGCTCGGCATGCCGCCGGCGCCGCTGTCGGACACCTCGACCTCGATTTCCTTGTCGTCGAGTTCGCCGTCGCGCAGCTTTTTGCGGAAACTGTCGCGGGTCGCCGGACTGGCGGTCTTGCCGACCAGCGCCTCGAGCACCCGTTCCTCGGCGTTGAGATGGGCGCGCGCCTTGACGTCCTCGCGCATCTTTTCGCGCTGCAGGCCGATCGATACCTCGACCAGGTCGCGCACGATCTGTTCGACGTCGCGACCGACATAGCCGACCTCGGTGAACTTGGTGGCCTCGACCTTGATGAACGGCGCGTTGGCCAGCTTCGCCAGCCGGCGCGCGATCTCGGTCTTGCCGACGCCTGTCGGCCCGATCATCAGGATATTCTTCGGCATCACCTCCTCGCGCATCTGGCCGGTCAGTTGCTGGCGGCGCCAGCGATTGCGCAGCGCAATCGCCACGGCGCGCTTGGCGTCCTTCTGGCCGATGATGTAGCGGTCGAGTTCCGAAACGGTCTCGCGTGGGGAAAGGTTCGTCATGGCGATATCTCTTCAGGTGCGTCAAGCGCCATCATGTGGGCCGGACCGTAGATTGTGTGTCTGGTGTCGAAATGGCGGAATCCCGCCTTCTCATAGGCTCTGATCGCGCGGCCGTTGTCGGGGTGCGGATCGATGACCAACCGCGGTGCGCCCTCGTCAAACAGGGCCGCCGCGAACTGGCGCAGGATGGCGCTGCCGTGACCCTTGCCGACCAGCTCGGCCGGCCCGATCGACAGATCGAGCCCGAGTGTGCCGAACGGCTGGTCCTGATAAGGATGACCATCCTCCAGATGCGGATCGTAGCTTTGCAGGTAGGCGACCGGTTCGCCGTCCAGTTCGACGATCAGCGGTTCGGTCGCGTCGTCGCCGATGGCTGCGCGGATTTCATCGATGGCCTCGTCGGCGTCACCCCACCATTCGCGCCAGTGGCTTTGCTCAAGCCAGGACGCGATCAGCGGCAGGTCGTCGGCCTCGACCTCGCGGAAGGAATAGACCTCACGCGGCATCGAGCGATTCGACCGTTACCGAGGCATTGGTGTAGATGCAGATCTCGGCCGCGATCTGCATCGCCTTGCGAGCGATGGTTTCGGCGTCCTGGTCGGTGTCGATCAGCGCGCGCGCCGCGGCCAGCGCATAATTGCCGCCGGAGCCGATCGCCATGACGCCGTGTTCGGGTTCGAGCACGTCGCCGGTGCCGGTCAGGGCCAGCGTCACGTTCTTGTCGGCGACCAGCATCATCGCCTCAAGCCGGCGCAGATAGCGGTCGGTGCGCCAGTCCTTGGCCAGTTCGACGCAGGCGCGCGTCAACTGGTCGGGATATTGTTCGAGCTTGGCCTCAAGCCGTTCGAGCAGGGTGAACGCGTCGGCGGTTGCGCCGGCAAAACCGGCAATGACATTGCCCTTGCCGAGGCGGCGCACTTTTCGGGCATTGCCCTTCATCACCGTATTGCCCAGGCTGACCTGGCCGTCGCCGGCGATCACGACTTTTCCGCCCTTGCGCACGGTCACGATGGTTGTTCCGTGCATGATGATTTCATTTGACATCGATTACTCCGATCGCAAGGCGACCCGGCCTGTCAACAAGCGCCGCGCATCGCCTCCGTGAGCGACAATGTAGGCATGGCAGCCACAATTTCAAACCGGTGCGGTTCAGGCCCCTCATATGCCTGACTCAACTGGCATTTGCGCAGGCGCGCTGTTATGAGGCGCTCGACGAACAAGGCGAAGGATCGACACATGCCTGCCAGCCCGTCCGCCCGGACCGCACAGATTTCGCGCAAGACCAAGGAGACTGAGATCGAGGTCGCCGTCGATATCGACGGAACCGGCGCGTTCGACGTCTCGACCGGGGTCGGCTTCTTCGACCACATGCTCGAACAGCTGTCGCGTCACTCGCTGATCGACATCAAGGTGCGCGCCAAGGGCGACCTGCACATCGACGACCACCACACGGTGGAGGATGTCGGCATCGCGCTCGGTCAGGCGATTTCGAAGGCGCTTGGCGAACGCCGCGGCATCGTCCGTTACGCCTCGCTCGACCTGGCGATGGACGAGACGCTGACCCGCGCGGCGGTCGATGTGTCGGGCCGACCGTTCCTGGTGTGGAACGTCGCCTTCACAGCCCCCAAGATCGGCGGTTTCGACACCGAACTGGTGCGCGAGTTCTTCCAGGCGCTGTCGCAGCACGCCGGCGTTACGCTGCATGTCGCAAATTTCTATGGCGCCAACAGCCACCACATCGCCGAAACCTGTTTCAAGGCGGTGGCCCGCGTGTTGCGCGCCGCAACCGAGATCGATCCGCGCCAGGCCGGCGCGATTCCGTCAACCAAGGGCACGCTCAAGGGCTGACCGATGGCAAGTTATGTGGTGATGCAAAGCCCGAACGGCAGGGACGCCGCCTATGTCCGGGACGGCTTTCATGTCTGGGCGTTCCTGTTGGGGCCGATCTGGCTGCTTTGGAACCGGTTGTGGATCGAGGCGCTGCTGGTTTTTGCCGCGATGCTGGTCGTCTCGGTTGCGACCAGCATGGGCGGCGCGCCGCAGGCGGCGGCCTGGCTGTCGTTGCTGATGTCGGTCTTTGTCGGTCTTGAAGGCCCGGCGCTGCGGCTGGTCGCCTATCGACGACGCGGCTGGATCGATGCGGGCATTGTGATCGCCGACAATGCCGACGACGCCGAAATCCGCCATGTCTATGCGTTCGCGGCGTCCGAACGTCAGCCAGTCCCGGCTTCGTCGCCGGCTTCAGTCGCGCCGACGCCGGTTCGGGTCGCGCAGACCGGTCCGGTGCTCGGCCTGCTGTCCTATCCGGGATCGCGCTGATGATGCGCGTCGCCATCATCGACTACGGCTCGGGCAATCTGCGCTCCGCGACCAAGGCGTTTGAGCGCGCCGCGCGCGAGACAGGCGTCGACGCAACCGTCGACCTGACGTCCGACGCCGACCGCGTTCGCCTCGCCGACCGCATCGTGCTGCCGGGCGTCGGCGCTTACGCCGATTGCCGCGCCGGTCTCGACGCGGTGCCCGGCATGGTCGAGGCGATCGACGAAGTGGTGGTCAAGCGCGGCCGGCCGTTCCTCGGCATCTGCGTCGGCATGCAGCTGATGTCGCAACGCGGGCTGGAAAAGACCGTCACCAACGGGCTGGGCTGGATCGCCGGCGACGTCAGGGAAATCGAACCGGCCGATCCGGCGCTGAAGATACCGCAGATCGGCTGGAACACGCTGACGCTGGTCGGCTCGCATCCGCTGTTTGACGGCATCCCGACCGGGCCAGACGGCCTGCACGCCTATTTTGTCCATTCCTATCATCTGGCGGCGACCAGACCCGAACAGGTCCTGGCCACAACCGATTACGGCGGACCGGTGACCGCGGCGGTCGCGGTCGACAACCGCGCCGGAACCCAGTTTCATCCCGAAAAGAGCCAGGCGCTCGGCCTGGCTCTCATCGCCAATTTCCTGAGGTGGAAAGCATGACGCAGAAGAAGGGCTACTGGATGGCCATGGTCGACATCGCCGACCCTGACGGCTACCCGCAATATATCGCCGCCAACAAGGCGGCCTTCGACAAATACGGCGCGCGCTTCATCGTCCGCGGCGGCCAGGGCCAGGTGTTCGAGGGGCCGGCGGCGACACGGCTGGTCGTCATCGAGTTCGAGAGCTACCAGACCGCGCTCGACTGCTTCCATTCGCCGGAATACCAGGCGGCGCTCGCCATCCGGCAAAAATACGCGACGGCGCATTTTGCGATTGTCGAAGGCGTCTGACGCATGATCCTGTTCCCTGCGATCGACCTGAAGGACGGCCATTGCGTGCGCCTGAAGCTCGGCGACATGGCCACCGCCACCGTCTACAATGACGACCCGGGCGCGCAGGCGAAGGCTTTTCAGGACCAGGGGTTCGAGTGGCTGCATGTCGTCGACCTGAACGGCGCGTTCAAGGGCGCGAGCGTCAACACCGCCGCCGTCGGCGCGATCCTCAAGGCGACGACGAATCCGGTGCAGCTTGGCGGCGGCATCCGCACCCTGCCGCAGATCGAGGACTGGCTGGCGCGCGGTCTGGCGCGCGTCATCCTCGGCACGGTCGCGGTGCGCGATCCCGATCTGGTGCGCGAGGCCTGCCGGCTGTTTCCCGGAAAAGTCGCCGTCGGCATCGACGCCAAGGGCGGCAAGGTCGCGGTCGAGGGCTGGGCCGAGGCATCTGAACTGGGCGTCGTCGAATTGGCGAAAAACTTCGAGGGCGCCGGCGTCGCGGCGATCATCTACACCGACATCGACCGCGACGGTGTGCTGGCCGGGATCAACTGGGAATCGACCATTGCGCTCGCCGACGCCGTCTCCATTCCGGTCATCGCCTCGGGCGGGCTGGCGTCGCTCGCCGATATCGTGCGCATGACCATGCCGGACGCGGCGAAGCTCGAAGGCGCGATCTCGGGCCGTGCGCTCTATGACGGTCGCATCGACCCGGCGCAGGCGCTGGCGATCCTGAAAAGTGTTTCAATTGAATCGCTTACGTGAATCTAACTAGCCAATTGATTCCAATGAATTTTCTCTTGATTTTCTTAGGCGTACAACCTATATTGCAACCAAGTGGATTGGGGTTTCCCGGTCGGCGTCAGGCCTTGGAGTAATCCGAGGCCTTTCGCTTTTCTAGGGGATCAATATCCCACGACTAGGTTTTGCGTAGCGCCGGATCCGATAGATCTTTGTCTCTATGAGATTGAAAGCCCTATTTGCCTGATCGGTTCGAAATACGCTTAGCCCGATTGGTCTCGCTGTGAGATCGGCCACTTGCATACCCGTCGAATTAGTTCGCTTGTCAACGAAATGAATCGAAAACCCGTCGAATGCGACGCCAAGATCGTTTTGCCCTGCCACAATCCGATGAAACTCTAGTTCTAATTGCGAGTCTTCCGTTTTTCCCCGCTTCTCAAAGATAAAATGTGTTCGCAGTCCGAGTTGGCCTTTCCGGTTCAAAAAATGATAAGCCTGTTGAAGACATATCCTTAGTGAAATCATGTATGGATTCTCAGGGAAAAGCTCAAATCGTAGATCTGGCTTAAAAATTACGGTCGAAAATAATCTAAATGGACTCTTAGCGAGGCATTTAGACAAGTCTGAAATAAATGACTCCCGAACAATCTTGTCGGTTAGAATTCGGAAATCAACATTTTGTTTTCTAATATCATGTTCATGCAATACGACGGCATCATGTCCGAAGTATTTAAATTTTAGTCTCTGGAATGAAGGAACTACCCGCGAGCAGTACGATTGTTTTTTAAATGCACATAATGAAAGGACAAATACCGGGTAGTTTAAATCAATTGAGGTTAATGAGTGATCACCACTCTCATCAGCATAGAATATGTAATCGGATTCGCCTGTACCAATTTCCATCTTCGGAACCTAAACTAAAAGCCCTCGCAGAAAAAAGAAAAAATGACCCTCAAAGCCCGCGTCATTCCCTGCCTCGACGTCAAGGACGGCCGCGTCGTCAAGGGCGTCAATTTTGTCGACCTGATCGACGCCGGCGATCCGGTCCAGGCGGCGAAGGCCTATGATGCGGCCGGCGCCGACGAACTGACCTTCCTCGACATCACCGCTTCGTCGGACAATCGCGACACCATTTTCGACGTGGTCGCCCGCACCGCCGAACAGTGCTTCATGCCGCTGACGGTGGGCGGCGGGGTGCGCCAGGTCGGCGATATCCGCAAACTGCTTCTGGCCGGCGCCGACAAGGTGTCGATCAACAGCGCCGCGGTGGCCGATCCGGATTTTGTCGCGCGGGCCGCCGACAAGTTCGGCAACCAGTGCATCGTCGTCGCCATCGACGCCAAGAAGGCGTCCGCGCCGGGCGAAGCCGACCGCTGGGAGATCTTCACCCATGGCGGCCGCCGGGCCACCGGCATCGACGCCGTCGAGTTCGCGCGAAAGGTGGTCGACCTTGGCGCCGGCGAGATCCTGCTCACCTCGATGGACCGCGACGGCACCAAATCGGGCTACGACATCGCCCTGACCCGCGCCGTGGCGGATGCGGTGCGCGCGCCGGTGATCGCGTCAGGCGGCGTCGGCGGGCTCGACCACTTTGTCGAGGGCATACGCGACGGCCACGCGACCGCGGTGCTGGCGGCGTCGGTATTCCATTTCGGCGTCTTTTCGATCGGCCAGGTGAAACGGCATATGGCCGCCGCCGGCCTGCCGATGCGACTCGACACGCTGGCTCCGGCGTCCTAGACCGTTTCATGGCCAGATGGAAACACTCTGCCGGAGATGGTTTGGGACAAGGTCGAGGCTTTTCGCGCAGGTCGGGCTGGTGGCCCGGCCAAGTGGAAAGCCGACGGATTTGGCCCAAACCGGCCCGGCCCACCGATCAAACCCCGCTGCTGCGCAGCGGGAGAAGTTTGATCGGCAGGGAATATTTGTCTGTCGAATTGCGAATGGCAATTCGACAGGCAGGGTTTCCGTTTGGCCGACGCCCGGTTCGTCGAGCCGATTGGCCAATGAACCGCATCGACCTGCCCGTCTCTCCTGCCGGATCGCCTCGCCAAACGAGAAACACAGTGATTCCATCTAGCCATGAAACGGTCTAAACCCCAGTCGATGAGCAGCTTTTCGCTTTCCGACCTGGAAAAGATCGTTTCGGAACGCGCCCGTTCCGGCGCCGCCGATTCGTGGACGGCGACCTTGTTTCGCAAGGGCATCGACAAGGCTGCCCAGAAGATGGGCGAAGAGGCGGTCGAAACGGTGATCGCCGCCGTCAAGGGCGACGAACGGGGACTTGTCGGCGAGAGCGCCGACCTGCTTTATCACTGGCTGGTGGTGCTGACCATCGCCGGCGTGCCGGTGGCCGACGTGATGGCCGAGCTCGAGCGGCGCACCGCGCAATCGGGACTGGCCGAAAAGGCCTCGCGGCCGGCGGGCTGAAGACAGGAGGGGATGATGGATCAGACCTCGCGCGGCGAAAAATACTCCCCCTACCGCTTCTTTTCCGCCGAAGACTGGGCCCAGTTTCGCGCCGACACGCCGCTGACGCTGACCGAGGACGATCTGAAACGGCTGTCGTCGCTGAACGACCCGATCGATCTGGACGAGGTGCGCCGCATCTATCTGTCGATGTCGCGGCTCCTCTCCGCCCATGTCGAGGCGACCCAGGCGCTGTTCAAGCAGCGGGCGCGTTTCCTCAATGTGCCGGACGCGGTGAAGACGCCCTTCATCATCGGCATTGCCGGGTCGGTGTCGGTCGGCAAGTCGACCACGGCGCGCATCCTGAAAGAGCTGCTGCGGCGCTGGCCCTCCAGCCCGAAGGTCGATCTGGTGACCACTGACGGGTTCCTGTTTCCCAACGAGATCCTGCGCGAGCGCAATCTGATGGACCGCAAGGGTTTTCCCGAATCCTACGATGTCGGCGCCTTGCTGCGGTTCCTGTCGGCGGTCAAATCCGGCCTGATGGACGTGCGCGCGCCGCTCTATTCGCACCTGACCTACGACGTGTTGCCGGACGACTTTGTCGAGATCGACCGCCCCGACATCCTGATCTTCGAGGGCATCAACGTGTTGCAGCCGGGCGAACTGCCCAAGGACGGCAAGATCGTGCCGTTCCTGTCGGACTTTTTCGATTTTTCGATCTATGTCGACGCCGACGAGGACATTCTCGAGCGCTGGTACGTTGCCCGCTTCATGAAGCTGCGCGAGACCGCGTTCCGCGACAAGGAGTCCTTCTTCCACCGGTTCTCGGAACTGACCGAGGACGCCGCCAGGGCGGTCGCCATCGACATCTGGCAAAACATCAACCTGAAGAACCTGCGCGAGAACATTCTGCCGACCCGCCCGCGCGCCGACCTGATCCTCAAGAAGGGCGGGGATCACCGGGTCAAGGAAGTCGCGCTGAGGAAACTCTGAGCCCACCTGGCGATGCGGTTAATCGCCCCTTAAGGCCGCGCGCCTAAGCTGCCGACGCAAATCCAACAGCGTCGGCGTCCAATGACAGTTGCAGTGCCAAGCCAGCATATCGAACCGAGCCGGGCAGGGATTGAACGCCCGGCGCGCGCCGTCGTGTCATTGATCGTGCCTGTTCACAATGAAGAGGAGGCGATCGACGGCTTTCTCGCCTAACTCGCCAGGCACGAAGCGGCGATTTCCGCCCGCGGCGTCACGCTCGAGGTCGTCTTCGTCAATGACGGAAGCCTCGACGGCACGCTCGCCAGACTGATCGGCGCGACCAGGCGCGACGCCCGCATCCGGGTGATCGATCTGTCGCGCAATTTCGGCAAGGAATCGGCCATCACCGCCGGACTGGACAATTGCCGCGGCGACGCCGCGATCCCGATCGACGTCGATCTCCAGGACCCGCCGAAAGTCATCCCGCTGCTGATCGACAAATGGCGCGAAGGTTTTGACGTGGTTCTGGCCAAACGGGCGGACCGGTCGAGCGACACCCTGCTCAAGCAGCGTTCGGCGTCGATGTTCTACCGCGTCCACAACTGGATGGCCGCCCAGAAGATACCCCCCAATGTCGGCGATTTCCGGCTCGTCGACCGCGAGGTGATCGAGGCGTTGAAAACGCTGCCCGAACGCCGCCGTTTCATGAAGGGCCTGTTCGCCTGGGTCGGCTTTCCGACCGCGACGGTGGACTATGTGCGCGACCAGCGCATTGCCGGACGCACCAAGTTCTCCGGCTGGAAGCTGTGGAACTTCGCGCTGGAGGGCATCACCAGTTTCTCCACCGTGCCGCTGGAGATCTGGTCCTATGTCGGCGCGCTGATTTCGCTGTCGTCTTTTGTCTACGGTCTCTTCATCGCCGGCAGGACACTGATCTTCGGCGTCGACGTTCCCGGCTACGCGTCGCTGCTGGTGTCGGTGCTGTTCCTCGGGGGCGTCCAGATCCTGGGCATCGGCATCCTCGGCCAGTATCTCGGCCGCGTCTATTCCGAGATCAAGCAGCGGCCGATCTACATTGTCCGCCGCAACTACGGGAGCAATTGATGGAACTCGCCGAATACTTGAAGATGGCCGAGACCGAGAGCGAGCACTGGTGGTTTTGCGGCCGTCGCGCGATCGTCGGTGCGGTTCTGTCAACGCTTGACCTTCCGCCCGACGCCGCCATCGTGGAAATCGGCGCCGGCACGGGCGGCAATCTCGACATGCTGGAACGCTACGGCAAGGTAGCAGCCATCGAAATGAGCGAGGTGGCGCGCGAAATCGTGCGGGAGCGTAGCGGTCGCGACATTTTTGATGGCTATCTGCCGGACAATATTCCGGCCGCGGTTTCAGGCGCCGATCTCGTATGCCTGTTCGATGTGCTGGAACATGTCGAACACGACGCTCAGTCGCTTTCGGCGATCCATCAGATGCTGCATCCAGGTGGCCGGCTTTTGCTGACCGTGCCGGCGCATCAGTGGATGTGGAGCGCCCATGACGAGAGCCTGCATCATTTTCGTCGCTACTCCCGCAGCGGCCTGCGCTCGCGCCTCGAAGCGGCGGGCTTTGCCGTCGAGCGGCTGACCTACACCAATGCCGCGCTGTTTCCGGTCGCGGCGCTGGCGAGGCTTGCCGACAGGCTCCGCGGATCCGACAGTCCTTCCGGCCACGACACGCCGCCCGCTCCGCTCAATGCCGCGATGAAGGCGCTGTTTTCGGCCGAAAGCCTGGTCGTGCCGCACGTCAATCTGCCGATGGGGGTCTCCCTGCTGGCGGTCTGCCGCAAGACCGACGCCGACGCGTCGGCGGCCGCGTGAGCCGGCCATGAAGGACAGGGGCGCGCGCATGTCGAGGTTTGCCGCGGTCGGCCTGGCCGCGACCGGGCTCTATGCGGCCTTCGCCTTCCTGCTCTCGTCCTTCATGTCCGCAACCCTTGCCTCGGTGTGCGCCTATGGCGTAGCCGCGATCTTTTCCTATCTGGGCCACAAGTCGCTGACATTCGCGTCGAACGGAGCGCACGGCGTCGAGGCGCCTCGCTTTCTGACCTTGACCGTCACGGGAGTGGCGATTTCCTGGGCTTTGCCGTTCCTGCTGTCTGACAGGCTGCAAATGCCGGCGCTTGTCCCGATCGTCGCGACCTGCCTTTTCATTCCGGTCTTCAACTATGTCGTGCTCGACCGATGGGTGTTTCGTGGCGCTCACTGACGCTTCACATCGGCTGACAACCGGCAGCGGCGCGTCACCTGCCGCGCCGCTGCTGGTTTCGGTTCTTGTCGCGATCCTGGCGGCATTGCTGTCGCTGCATGTGATGACGCCGAATGTCGACGTCTCCTGGCTGCTGGTCGCCGGCGAACGGCTGATCGGCGGCGCCGAACTTCACCGCGACATCATCGAGGTCAATCCGCCCTTCTCGGTCTGGCTCTACATGCCGTTTCTGTATGGCGAACGCGCTACCGGCATTCACGCCGAGACCCTGCTGGCCTTCCTGTTGCCGCTGTTTGCGCTGGCGAGCCTGCTTGTGTCGGGATCGATCCTGCGCAGGGCGGGCTGGTTGGCCGAACCGGCGAGCCTTTGGCTGCTGCCGGTCGCGACCTTGCTTCTCTCTTGGCTGTTTCCCGGCGATTTCGGCCAGCGCGAGCAGATTGCGACGATCGCGCTGCTGCCGTGGCTAGCGCTGCTGGCGGCGCGCGACCGGTCGCCCGATTTCGACGCCGGCTCGAAATGGCAGATCCTGCTTGCGGGCTTGGGCGCGGCTGTTTTCGTGATGATCAAGCCGCCGATGGCTGCCCTGGCGCTCGCCGCACCCGCTTTGTGGGTCGCTGCGATGCGGCGCTCGCTGCGTCCGCTGTTTGCGCCTGAAACGCTGATTGGCGCTGCGGTCACAAGCGGATATGTCGTCTACGTACTGGTTTTCGACAGGGCGTTTCTGACCGAGGTGGCGCCGTCGCTCACCGCCTACTATCTGCCGTTGCGACTTTCGTTCATGGAATTGCTGGCAATATCGCCGCTCGTTGCGCCGGCGTTTTTCGCCGCCGTGACCTGGCTGTTCTCGCGTCCGCAGAACATCAATCGCGCATCGGCGATATTACTGATCGCCGGTGCGGGCTATCTCCCGGGATTCCTCTTGATGGGCAAGGGATGGACCTATCAGGCGATGCCGTTCCTCTTTTTTGGCCCCTTCGCCTTTTTCATGCAGGTCGAGCGGTCGAGATTTTCGTTCAGCGGTTCGCCGGTGCGATCGGCCTGCCTGCTCATGGTCGTCGCACTCATGGGTTTCTTCTTCTTCGGCTCCTACTATTCCCCGCAGCCGCCGCCGCCTCGGCTTGCGGGCGAGATTGTCGATCTGACCGGCCCGCATCCAACGGTGATGTCGATCGCCGTGCGATTGCAACCCGCGCATCCGCTGACCCGAATGATCGGCGCACGCTATCTTTCGCGCGACCCGGCGCTGTGGCGCGCCCACAATGCCGAACTGTTGGCGGACAGGCAGACCGATGAAACCGCGCGCGTCGCCTACCTGGCGCAGCGTGACCGGGACATCGCAGACGCTGCAGCCCGGATCGAAAACCTGAGGCCTGATGTCGTCATCGCCGGCGGCGTCAATTTGGCGCCGGCCGAAGCCGCGATCGCGGCTTCACCGGAAATCGCCGCCGCACTTCTGCCTTATGCAATATTCTACCGCGACGCGGGCACAACGGTGTTCGTGCGCAAGCGTCTTCCCACCGGGCGTTGATCGGAACGAGCCTTCCACAGCAGATAGGCCGACACCGCCGCGGGAACCAGCACGCCTATTCCAATTCCCTTGTAGTTGAGCATATGCACCGACATGGGAAACAGCCAGGCGATGGACAAAAGCGCCAGCTTGGGCTGTCTTGATGTTGCATAGATCCACGCCAGGGCCAGACACATCGGCACGGTGTCATAGGAATAGCCATAGGGCGTCGCCAGGATGGCGAGAGAGGCGGTAGCGACGGCGCGCTGGCGGTGGTCGATCGGGTTCGACGGGCGCCACAGCCAGGTTACCGCGACAATCGCCGTCAGCGTCGCGGCGGCCTGGACCAGATAAGAACCAGTCAGCCCCAACCCCAGTGAACGCGCCATGATGAATATTGTGATCGCATTGGCATGGTAGGTCTGGGGATAGGGCGCTTCCATGATCTTTGTCATCAACGGCCCGGTCTGGTTGATGAAATCGGGCCAGACCTGGAAGCCGAAGACCAGCCCGGTGACGGCGGCGATCACGATCGTGGTGACGCCGGCCGAAATGATCGCGCGCCAGTTCCAGCTCGCCAGCAGGCAGAAGGGCACGAGAATGCCGAGATGCGGCTTGATCGTCAGCAAGCCGAACAGCGCCCCGGCGACGATCGGGCGTTTTGGCGCAAGCAGCAGACCGCCGATCAGCAGCGCCGCCGTCACCGAGCCATTCTGGCCAAACATCGCGTTCATGAACACCGGCGGCGAGAAGGTCGCGGCAAGGTGAACCGGCAAGGGCAGGCCCATCGGCTTGATCGCGACATGCAGCAGTGCGATGGAGCCGGCGGTCCAGATCGAATAGGCGGCGAAGATCGGCAGCGCCGCCAGCGGCGCGCCGATCAACAGGATGTTCGGCGGATAGCTCCACTCCTGATTGGGCAATAGCGGCGAAAACATCGCTCTCAGGGCGGCGCGATAGGCCTCGACGTCGAACAGGTCGCCGACGCGGCCCTCGACCGCCAGCTTCGATCCGGCCCACAGATTGGTGAAGTCCCAATAGGGCAGCCGCTCCGACATTACCGAGAAGCCGTTCTCGTCGAGAGTCCAGAGCTGGACTTGGTAGATCAGCCCGACGACAAGTCCGCCCAGGAAGACGAACAGAGCGAAGCGGGCCTGCTCGGGCGTCTTGATCGGGAATTCAGCCTGCGCCATGAAAAATGCCGGATTGTGTGACGGGTCAAGTGACACTATCCGGCGGCGCTTGACCGAGCCTTGCCGGCCCGGTTTCGGTCGGGAATCCCATTGCCGCATCGGCCCGAAAATCGGAATCGATTTTCGNNAGCATCGGCTTGTTGGCCTCGAAGATGACGGTGTATTTCGACGCCTTGCCCTTGCCGTACTGCGCCTCGGCGATCTTCGACAGGTTGTCGCCCTTCTTGACGGTATAGAACACCGGCTGGGCGGCGGGGATGGAGGCCTTCACCAGGTCGGTGATGCTGACATTGGGATCGAGCTTCAGCCCCGAATCCGGCGGCACGATCTTCAGCTCGCCGGCTTCCACCTTCGACACGCCGAGCGTGTTGCCGATGGCGATGACGGCCTTTTCGAAGATCGACTGGTCGGCGACCACGCCCTTGAGGATCGCCTTGTCGCCCTGCACTTCGACCTCGACTTTTTCGGTGCCGAGCTTGTGCGAATCGAGCTCTTTCTTGAGCGCGTCAGCCGATGGCGCCTCGCCGTCGCCGATGCCAAGCTTTGCTCCGACCGATTTGACGAAATCGAAAATGCCCATGAATACCTCTCCTGTGATGTTGGGTTCGCGCGGAAAAGTGATGTTGCGACCGGGGATGTCAATGCTCGACGTCAATCCTCGCCGACGCGGCCGCGCATCTTCTTGACGGTGGAGCGCCCCGATTTGGCCTTCAGGCGGCGTTCGACAGCGCCCTTGGACGGTTTTGTCTTGCGGCGCGGTTTCGGCGGCGGCTCCGCCGCCTTGGCGACCAGTTCGGCCAGGCGTTGCCGGGCGTCGTCGCGGTTGCGTTCCTGGGTGCGGAAGCGCGCCGCCTCGATGACGATCTCGCCGTCCTTGGTGGCGCGCTGGCCCGCGAGGCGAATGAGGTTGTCGCGCACGCGCTCCGGCAGGCCGCGGGCGTTTTGCGCGTCGAAGCGCAGCTGCACCGCGGTCGCGACCTTGTTGACGTTCTGGCCGCCCGGGCCGGAAGCGCGGATGAAGCTCTCCCTCAATTCGTCGCCGAAAATGACGACGCCGGGCGCAATGTCGATGTCGCCGTCTGCCATCGCCCTATGTCGCGCGCCGGCACGCAAAAGAAAAGGCCCGGCGCGCGGCCGGGCCTGACTTACTGGAGACAGCAGACCGGCGGCCCTATTCGGCCGCCTGCCGCAGCTGCGGCGCAGCGCCCCTGACCGATGCGTCGACATGGTCCTCGAACTTGCCGAAATTGTCGATGAACATCGAGACCAGCTTCTTGGCCTGGTTGTCATAGGCGGCCGGATCGGACCAGGTCGAACGCGGATCGAGGATGACGCTGTCGACGCCCGCCACGGCGACCGGCGCTTCGAAGCCGAAATTCGGATCGGTGCGGAATTCGACATCCTTCAGCGACCCGTCGAGCGCCGCCGTCAGCAGCGCGCGCGTCGCCTTGATCGGCATGCGCTTGCCGACGCCATAGGCGCCGCCGGTCCAGCCGGTGTTGACCAGCCAGCAATCGACCTTGTGTTCCGCGATCAGCTTGCGCAGCAGGTTGCCGTATTCCGACGGATGACGCGGCATGAACGGCGCGCCGAAGCAGGTGGAGAAGGTCGCTTCCGGCTCGGTGACGCCGCGCTCGGTGCCGGCCACCTTGGCGGTGTAGCCGGACAGGAAGTGATACATCGCCTGCGCCGGCGTCAGCCTTGCGATCGGCGGCATCACGCCAAACGCGTCGGCGGTCAGCATGATGATATTCTTCGGATGGCCGGCGCGGCCGGTCCCGCTGGCGTTGGGGATGAAGTCGAGCGGATAGGCGCAACGGGTGTTTTCGGTCAGCGATCCGTCGTCGAAATCCGGGCGGCGGCGGTCGTCGAGCACGACGTTTTCGAGCACCGTTCCGAACCGCTGCGTCGTGGCGTAGATTTCCGGTTCGGCTTCGGCCGACAGCCGGATCGTCTTGGCGTAGCAGCCGCCCTCAAAGTTGAAGATGCCGTCCTTGCCCCAGCCGTGCTCGTCGTCGCCGATCAGCGTGCGCGACGGATCGGCCGACAAGGTCGTCTTGCCGGTGCCCGACAGGCCGAAGAACACCGCCGAATCGCCGGCCGGGCCGACATTGGCCGAGCAGTGCATCGGCATGACGCCATTGTCCGGCAGCAGGTAGTTCAGCGCGGTGAAGACGGACTTTTTCATCTCGCCCGCGTAAGCCGTGCCGCCGATCAGCACGATCATGCGGGTCAGGTCGACCGCGATCACGGTGTCGGTGCGCGTGCCGTGGCGGGCCGGATCGGCCTTGAACGACGGCAGGTTGATGATGGTCATCTTCGGAACGAACGTCGCCAGCTCGGCGCGTTCGGGGCGGATCAGCAGGTTGCGGATGAACAGCGAGTGCCAGGCGAACTCGGCAATGACGCGCACCGGCAGCGTGTTGGCCGGATCGGCGCCGCCGCGCAGGTCCTGGACGAACAGGTCCTTCGATCTGGCGTGGGCGACGAAATCGGCGTGCAGCGCCTCGAACTGGGCCGGCGAGATCGACTTGTTGTTGTCCCACCACACCTTGTTTTCGGTGTTGGCGTCGCGCACCACGAACTTGTCCTTGGGCGAACGGCCGGTGTGCTGGCCGGTATAGGCGACGAGCGCGCCATTCGCCGTCAGCCTGGCTTCGCCGCCGCGCAGCGCCAGCTCATAGAGGTCGGCTGCTTCGAGATTGTAGCGGACCGCGCCCAGGCCGGAGAGGCCGCTGGCGCTGATTCCGCACGATTTGTTGAACGCGCCGGTTTCCGTCTTGGGCATTTTGATCCTCCTGTCCGCGACCAGGTCCAGATGTAAAAAATCGGCCCGCCGACTATCTGTCAGGGGCCAACGCCATCATCGCCAGCGTGGAAAACAGAAAAGATCAGCGATTTCAAATCATTAATCGATTTAAAGATTTTGAGTTCTGGTTAAATCGTTTATATTCTTTGAAGATCGCCATTGTGTCGCGCGGGATTGCAGTTGTTGGAGCGCGCTGCCACATTTTGTACCCAGTTTGTCCGCAACACCCCTTCGCAAAAGAAGGGACACATCCTCATGAAGGAGCCGTTCGATATGGCAACGATCGCCCTGGTTGACGACGATCGCAATATTCTCACTTCGGTGTCGATCGCACTGGAGTCCGAGGGCTACCGCGTGGAGACTTATACCGACGGCGCGTCCGCGCTCGAGGGACTGTCGGCAAGGCCGCCGAACCTGGCGATCCTCGACATCAAGATGCCGCGCATGGACGGCATGGAGCTGCTGCGCCGTCTGCGCCAGAAGACCGACCTTCCGGTGATCTTCCTGACCTCGAAGGACGACGAGATCGACGAACTGTTCGGTCTCAAGATGGGCGCCGACGATTTTATCAAGAAGCCGTTCTCGCAGCGGCTCCTGGTGGAGCGCGTGCGCGCCGTGCTCAGGCGCGGCGCCGCCAAGGACGCGGCGGCGAAAGCGCCGGGCCAGCAGGCGCGTTCGCTGGAGCGCGGCCAGCTGGTGATGGACCAGGAACGCCACACCTGCACCTGGAAGGGCGAGCCTGTGACCCTCACGGTCACCGAGTTTCTGATCCTGCATTCGCTCGCCCAGCGGCCAGGCGTGGTCAAGAGCCGTGACGCGCTGATGGATTCGGCCTATGATGAGCAGGTCTATGTGGACGACCGGACGATCGACAGCCACATCAAGCGGCTGCGCAAGAAGTTCAAGTCGGTTGACGACGACTTCGACATGATCGAGACGCTCTATGGCGTCGGCTACCGGTTCCGCGAGATGTGATGAACCGATCGCGCCGGCGCGTTGTAGCCGGCTGGAACAGGTGGCAAGCGAGACTGAATGACGGCTGAAACCGACATCGGGATGCCTGCGGAGATGCGACCCGCAGCGCGGCGCGGGCGGCTGTCTGCGCGCATCGCCATGTCGCTGCGGCGATTTCTTGGCCACCACATCTTTTCCAGCCTGACCCGGCGCATCCTGATCCTGAACCTGGCCGGCCTGGCGGTGCTGGTGTCCGGCGTGCTCTATCTGAGCCAGTTCCGCGAGGGGCTGATCGAGGCGCGGGTCGAAAGCCTGATGACGCAGAGCGAGATCATCGCCGCGGCCATCGCCGCGTCGGCCAGCGTCGAGACCGACGCGATCACCATCGATCCGCAAAAACTGCTCGAACTCCAGGCCGGCGAAAGCGTCGGGCCGTCGACCGACCAGCTCGACAGCCTCGACTTTCCGATCAACCCGGAGGTCGTCGCGCCGGTGCTGCGCCGGCTGATCTCGCCGACGCGCACCCGCGCCCGCATTTTCGACCGCGACGCCAACCTGCTGCTCGATTCCAAACATCTCTATTCGCGCGGCCAGATCCTGCGCTACCAGCTGCCGCCGATCGAAAAGGTGGAGCGCAGTTTCTACGAACGGGCGCTGAAATCGGTCACCGACTTCTTCGCCCCCAACAATCTGCCGGTCTATCGCGAGCAGCCCGGCGGCAGCGGCGCGATCTATCCCGAGGTGATCAAGGCGCTGACCGGCAATCGCGCCACGGTGGTGCGTGTCAATGAAGACGGCGAGCAGGTCGTGTCGGTCGCCGTTCCGGTACAGCGGTTCCGCGGCGTGCTCGGCGTGCTGATGCTGTCGACGGAAGGCGGCGACATCGACAATATCCTCGCCGGCGAGCGTCAGGCGATCCTGCGCGTCTTCGGCGTCGCCGCCTTCGTCATGGCGATCCTGTCGCTGCTGCTGGCCTCGACGATCGCAAATCCGCTGCGCCGGCTGGCGGCGGCGGCGGTGCGGGTGCGGCGCGGCGTCAAGAACCGCGAGGAAATTCCCGACTTCTCCTATCGCCAGGACGAGATCGGCAATCTGTCGATCGCGCTGCGCGACATGACCAATGCGCTCTACGCCCGCATCGAGGCGATCGAGAGTTTTGCCGCCGATGTCAGCCACGAATTGAAGAACCCGCTGACCTCGCTGCGCAGCGCGGTCGAGACCCTGCCGCTGGCCAGGAACGACGAGTCGCGCAAGCGGCTGATGGACGTCATCCAGCATGACGTGCGCCGTCTCGACCGGCTGATCACCGACATTTCCGACGCCTCGCGTCTCGATGCGGAACTGGCGCGCGAGGATTCGCAGCGCGTCGACCTGATGCAACTCGTCAACGAACTGGTCTCGATCGCCCGCGACGGCGGCCGCCACAAGAAACACGTCGACATCGAGGTCAAGGCCGGCAAGTTGCCGCCGGGCGCCAGCGGCTGGACGGTGATCGGCCACGATCTGCGCCTCGGACAGGTGGTCACCAACCTGATCGAAAACGCGCGCTCCTTCGTGCCCGACGAAACGGGCCGCATCGTCGTGGCGCTGTCGCGCACCAGCCGACGCATCGTGGTGACCGTTGAGGACAACGGCCCGGGCATCCGCGCCGAAAACATCGACCGCATCTTCGAACGCTTCTACACCGATCGCCCCGGCACTGAAGCGTTCGGGCAGAATTCCGGCCTCGGCCTGTCGATCAGCCGGCAGATCGTCGAAGCCCACAACGGCACGCTGACCGCCGAGAACGTCACCGGCGGCAAGCCCGGCGACATTCGCGGCGCGCGCTTCGTCATCTCGCTGCCGACCGAATGATCCCCTCGGCCCGGCAGGGCATGCCGCCCGACGCGATCAACGTCCATGCCTGTGTCGTCGTGCTGGGCGATCGCGGGGTGGCGGTCACAGGCGAATCGGGGTCGGGAAAAACGTCTCTCGCGCTGACGCTGGTCGAGCGCTGGCGGGCGACCGGCCGCTTTGCCCGTCTGGTCGGCGACGACCAGGTGTTTGTCGCGGCGCGCGCGGGCCGGCTTGTCGCCTACGCACCACAGGCGATCGCCGGCCTGGCCGAGATTCGCGGCTTTGGGCCTGTTGCGGTCGGGCACGAGCCGGCGGCGGTCATTGATCTGGTCGTCGAACTGGCGGAAGGGACCGCCCGCATGCCGCAGGCATCCGGCCGGCAGATCGAGCTTTCAGGCGTCGCCTTGCCGGCCGTTCAGTTGCAGGCGCGCCACACGGCTGTCGCCGGCCTTGCCGTCGAGGCCATCGTCGCGTCTGTGCTGCGGCCAAACGACCGGCAGCCGGCTAAGCGGCAAAATCACGACGATTTGGGCTTGCCAAGCCGCATTGGGCAGACAACATAACCGACTCTGCGGATCGGCGAGAGCCGATGCGCCAGTGAATGGCGTTCCGTCCAGGGGCGCAGCGGGAGCCAAGTGTCGATGATAGGTCTCGTGCTCGTGACGCACGGTCGCCTCGCAGACGAATTTCGCAATGCCGTCGAGCATGTGGTTGGACCGCAGCCGGGCCTTGAAACCGTATGCATTGGACCCGACGACGACATGGAAGGCCGGCGCCGAGATATCATGGCCGCCGTCGACCGGGCCGACACCGGAACCGGCGTTATCGTCCTGACCGACATGTTTGGCGGCACGCCGTCCAATCTCGCGATCTCGGTGATGAAGCCTGGTCGCGTCGAAGTCATTGCCGGCATGAACCTGCCGATGCTGATCAAGCTGTCGAGCGTCCACCTGCAGGATGATATCCAGACGGCTGTGCTGACGGCGCAGGAAGCCGGGCGTAAATATATCAATGTTGCAAGCCAGGTGCTGACGGGCAAATGAGCGTGGATGCGGAAGCCGGCGCGGTGTCGAGATCGGTCAAGATCGTCAACCAGCGCGGTCTGCATGCGCGCGCGTCCGCGAAATTCGTGCAGACGGTCAGCCGCTTCGACGCCCAGGTCCATGTCCACAAAGACGGCGTCATCGTTGGCGGCACCTCGATCATGGGTCTGATGATGCTCGCAGCCAGCCCCGGCTGCTCCATCGACATTTCGGCCAGCGGGACCGACGCCGTCGCGGCCCTCGACGCGTTGGTCGAACTGATCGACAATCGTTTCGGCGAAGAGGTCTGACGTCTCGCACATGCAGAGATAAAGATTTCTTTATATCCTATTGCCGGACATCACTGGCTCTGTTAGATCACCGCTACCTTACGGTCCCGCCGCCGGGGCGTTTTCTTGCGACCGCAAATCAGGAGTTCAGCACCATGGCCAGGAACGACTACGTCGTCGCCGACATCAAGCTTGCGGACTGGGGCCGCAAGGAAATCGAGATCGCCGAAACCGAAATGCCCGGCCTGATGGCCACGCGCGAGGAATACGGGCCGTCGCAGCCGCTCAAGGGCGCGCGCATCACCGGCTCGCTGCACATGACCATCCAGACCGCGGTGCTGATCGAGACCTTGAAGGCGCTGGGCGCCGAGGTGCGCTGGGCGTCCTGCAACATCTTCTCGACCCAGGACCAGGCCGCCGCCGCGATCGCCGCCGCCGGCGTCCCCGTCTTCGCCGTCAAGGGCGAGACGCTCGAGCAGTACTGGGAATACACCGACAAGATCTTCCAGTGGGCCGATGGCGGCCTGTCGAACATGATCCTCGACGATGGCGGCGACGCCACGATGTATATCCTGATCGGCGCGCGCGCCGAGGCGGGCGAGGACGTGCTGTCGAAGCCGGGCTCGGAAGAAGAGGAAATCCTGTTCGCCCAGATCAAGAAGCGCATGAAGGCCTCGCCTGGCTTCTTCACCAAGCAGCGCGACGCCATCAAGGGCGTGACTGAAGAGACCACCACCGGCGTCAACCGTCTGTATCAGTTGCAGAAGAAGGGCCTGCTGCCCTTCCCGGCGATCAACGTCAACGACTCGGTCACCAAGTCGAAATTCGACAACAAATACGGCTGCAAGGAATCGCTGGTCGACGGCATCCGCCGCGGCACCGANNGGCGATGTCGGCAAGGGCTCGGCCGCCTCGCTCGCCGGCGCCGGCGCCCGCGTCAAGGTCACCGAGGTCGATCCGATCTGCGCGTTGCAGGCGGCGATGGACGGTTTTGAGGTGGTCACGCTGGAAGACGCCGCGCCGACCGCCGACATCGTCATCACCACCACCGGCAACAAGGACGTCATCACCCTCGACCACATGCGGGCGATGAAGGACATGGTGATCGTCGGCAATATCGGCCACTTCGACAACGAGATCCAGGTCAGCGCGCTGCGCAATCTCAAATGGACCAATGTCAAGCCGCAGGTCGACATGATCTCCTTCCCGGACGGCAAGCGCATGCTGCTGCTGTCGGAAGGTCGTCTGCTCAACCTCGGCAACGCCACCGGCCATCCGAGCTTCGTCATGTCGGCGTCGTTCACCAACCAGACGCTGGCCCAGATCGAGCTGTTCACCAAGGGCGGCAAATACAAGAACGAAGTCTATGTTCTGCCGAAGCATCTCGATGAAAAGGTCGCTCGCCTGCACCTCGACAAGCTGGGCGCGAAGCTGACGAAGCTTTCGGACGAACAGGCCGCCTATATCGGCGTCACGCCGCAGGGACCGTTCAAGGCCGAACACTACAGATACTAAGAATCGGTTGTTCAACCACAAGATTTTGATGCCGGGCATTTGACAAATGCCCGGCATTGTTTTTTCCGCCGGACCGGCTTCTCAGCGATTCGGCGAGCGGCTAAGGTGGATCGATTCGCGGACATGCGTTGTCCGCATCTGCTTTCCGGCAAAAGTTTCGGGTAGACCGGTCTTGGTTTGGTTTCGTGCCTCGCGGCGCGGGACCCGGTATGGATTCCGGGCGTGGCGGCGTCCGGTCGAGGGCGTACGCGACAGGCGGGGAACACTTGGCTCGGCGCGGCATCGGAGAGGTGGGAAACATGTTCGGGGAACACCCGACAAACGCTGCGCCGTCTGGCGCGGGCGGCTGCTGGCGACGCAATCGAATTCGCCTTTTCATGTCCGGTCGGTTGCTGCGCCTTGCGTCGGCGTCTTGTTCGGCGCTTGCCTTGATGGCTCCGTCGGCCGTGAATGCGCAGACGCCGACTGGGTTCGGCGCGCTGGGCGGCATATCGTTCGGCACGTTCGAGGTCATTCAGGTCGCGGTCTTCGCCGGCGTCATGGGTGCGGCCCTGCTGTCGGCGTTCTGGCTGATCCGCGAGCGCGCGCGCATCGCCAACGCCAATCTGGAGCTGAGCGGGCGGATCTCCGAACTGAACGCATCGCTGCAGCGGTCCGAAGCCCTGCTGAACCTGAAGGATCAGCGGCTGATCGTCTGGATGAAGGACGCCGCGAAACCCGAAATCGTCGGAACGCTCGCCCTGACGGCCGGCGTCCCCGAAGACCGGGCGACGTTCCTGGCGTTCGGCCGCTGGCTGACGCCGCGGTCGGCTTCCGCGCTCGAGCGCGCGATAGCCGGGCTGCGCGAGAAGTCGCACGGCTTCGAACTGGTGGTCGAGACCCAGGGCGGCGCCCTGGTCGAGGCGCAGGGCCGCACCGCCGGGCCGAACGCCGTCGTGCGTTTCCTGTCGCTGTCGCAGTCGCAGATCGAGCACGCCCGGCTGAAATCCGAATATGCGACCCTGCATTCGGAACACGACGCGATCCGGGGCCTGATCGAGGCTTTGCCGATGCCGTTCTGGCTGCGCGGCGAGAATGGCAATCTGCGCTGGGTCAACGCCTCCTATGCGGCGGCCGTCGAGGCGGGCGACAGCGGCGCAGCCGTCGCCGAAGCCCGGGAATTCCTGCCCAGTACGGCGCGGGAGCAGATCGCGGCGCAACTTGCGGCCGGAAGTGACTACCGCCAGACCGTCTCGACCGTCATCGGCGGCGCGCGCCACATGTTCGCCGTCACCAGTCATCGCGGCGACGGCGTCTCGGCGGGCATCGCCAACGACAAGACCGAGGTCGAGACGGTGCGCGAGGATATGCGGCGCGTGCTGCGCAGCCATGCCGAGACGCTCGACCAGCTGACCACGGCGGTCGCCACCTTCGACGCCGATGAAAAGCTGCGCTTCTACAATCAGGCGTTTCGCAAATTGTGGGACTTCGAGCCGGCCTTTCTGGAGAGCGCGCCGTCCAATGCGACCGTGCTCGACCGGTTGCGCGCCGACGGCAAGCTGGCCGAGCAGCCGGAATGGCGGCGCTGGAAGGAAAACGTGCTGGCGTCCTATCGCTCGGTGCAGACCGAAGAGGACTGGTGGCACCTGCCCGACGGCCGCACCCTGCGTGTGCTGGCCAACCCCAATCCAACCGGCGGCGTCACCTGGGTGTTCGAAAACCTGACCGAGCGCATGGATCTCGAAAGCCGCTACAACGCCGCTGTCCGGGTCCAGCGCGAGACGCTCGACAATCTGGCGGAAGGCGTGGCGGTGTTCGGCCCCGACGGCCGCCTGCGCCTGTCGAACCCTGCATTTGCGTCGCTGTGGAGCCTCGACGCGGAGCTGGCGAAGCCGGGCATCCATATCAAGGCGATCTCGGCGGCGTGCGATCTGTCGTCGCGTGCCAATCCCTGGCCGACATTCGTGGCCGACGTCACCGGCTTTGCAGAAGAACGCGTCGACCGCCACGGCGAGGTCGGGCTCAACGATGGATCGGTGCTGCGCTATGCCCTGATCCAGCTGCCCAACGGCCAGGCCATGGTGACCTTTGTCGACGTCACCGACACCGCCAATGTGCAGCGCGCGCTCAAGGACAAGAATGAGGCGCTGCAGGCGGCCGACCAGTTGAAGAACGATTTCGTCAAGCACGTCTCCTATGAGCTGCGTTCGCCTTTGACCAACATTATCGGCTTCACCGAGTTGATGAACCAGTCGGCGACCGGCCCTCTGACCGAGAAGCAGAAGGAATATCTGGACCATATCGGCTCGTCGTCGGCCGTGCTGCTGACCATCGTCAACGACATTCTCGACCTTGCGACCGTCGACGCCGGCATCATGGAGCTCGACATCGGCGACGTCGACGTCGACCGACTGGTCAAGGAGTCCGTCGAGCTGGTCGGCGAGCGTTTGCGCAAGCACCAGATCGCAATCGATGTCGATGTTTCGTCGGCGCCAACGCGTGTGCGTGCCGACGAGGGACGCGTGCGGCAGATCCTGTTCAACCTCCTATCCAACGCTGCGAACTACGCGCCGGACGGCAGCGCGGTGTCGATAACCTGCCGGGGGCTCCACGGCGGCTATGAATTCTCGGTCACCGACCAGGGGCCGGGCATCGCTCCCGAGGTGCTCGACACGGTCTATCGCCGCTTCGAATCGCGCGCCAATGGCGGCCGCCGGCGCGGAGCGGGGCTCGGCCTGTCGGTGGTGAAGAGCTTCGTTGAGCTGCACGGCGGCACGGTCCATATCGACACGGCGCCCAATCGCGGCACCACCGTGACATGCCGCTTCCCGTCCGATCCGCTCGCGATCGAGCCCGCCGCGGAGTGACATGACGTCGCCAGCACTGACCATCGACCTGACGGACGAGGCCGCGACGGCTAGGCTGGGCGCGGACCTGGCCGCCGCCGCCCGCGCCGGCGACGTCCTGCTGCTCAAGGGCGAACTTGGCGCCGGCAAGACCACACTGGCGCGCGGCTTCATACGCGCCATCAGCGGCGATGGCGGGCTCGACGTGCCGAGCCCGACCTTCACGCTGGTCCAGACCTATCAGGCGCGCATTCCGGTTGCGCATCTCGATCTTTATCGCATCGGCGATCCGGGCGAGGTCGAGGAACTGGGACTTTTCGACGAGGCGGATCAGAGCGTCACACTGGTCGAATGGCCCGACCGGGCCGCCGGCCGCCTACCGGGCGATCCGGCGACGATCGAACTGTCGCATCGCGGCGACGGCCGCCGCGCCGAGATTTCCGGTCCCGACGCAGTGATGGCGCGCATCAGGCGCAGCCTTGCGATCCGAAAGTTCCTGGCCGAAGCCGGACGTCCGGAGGCGCAACGCGCCTTCCTGCTCGGCGATGCGTCCACCCGCGCCTATGAGACCGTCGACGCCGACCCGGTGCGCATCCTGATGAACGCGCCGCGGCTGCCCGACGGGCCGCCGATCCGCGACGGCAAGCCCTACAGCCAGATCGCGCATCTGGCCGAATCTGTGGTCGCCTTCGTCGCCATCGACAAGGCGCTGCTGGCCAATGGCTTCCGTGCGCCGCGCATCGAGGCGCAGGATCTCGACCAGGGCCTGCTGCTGATCGAACATCTGGGGATCGGGACGGTGCTCGACCGGAACGGCGAGCCGGTCGCCGAGCGCTACGCCGCCGCCGCCGAAACGCTGGCCGCGATGCACCGGGCGACATGGGCGCGCGACATGGAGGCGGCGCCGGGCGCGGTGCACCACCTGCCGGCCTATGACCGCGAGGCGCTCGCCATCGAGACCGAGCTCGTGCTCGACTGGTATATGCCCGGCGTCATGGGGCGGCCCGCCAGCGATCGTGACCGGGCCGAGTATCGCGCCGCATGGGCGGGTGTCTTCGAGAGACTTGAGCACGCCGAAAAGTCGCTGGTGCTGCGCGACTATCACTCGCCCAACATCATCTGGCGCGGCGCGTTGAACGGCACGGACCGCATCGGCATCATCGACTTCCAGGACGGATTGTGGGGACCGTCGGCCTATGACGTCGCATCGCTGGCGCAGGATGCGCGCGTGACGATCCCGCGGCCTCTGGAGCGGCAGATCCTCGACGCCTACCGCGCCGCGCGCCGCGCCCATGGCGGCTTTGACGAGGCGGCGTTCGACGAGGCCTATGCGATCATGGCGGCGCAGCGCAACTCCAAGATCCTCGGCATTTTTGTCAGGTTGAACATGCGCGACGGCAAGCCGTCCTATCTGAAGCACCTGCCGCGCATCCGCGACTATGTCGGGCGCGCGCTGGCGCATCCTGCGCTGGCGCAGGTGCGCGCCTTCTATGTCGACCGCGGCTTGATCGGCGAGGGCCAATGAGCGCGCCGACCGTCGCCATGGTGCTCGCCGCGGGGCTGGGCAAGCGCATGCGCCCGATCACCGAAACCATGCCCAAGCCGCTGGTCGCCGTGGCCGGCAAGCCGCTGATCGACTGGGGCCTGGACGCGCTGGCGGCCGCCGGCGTCGCCGACGCGGTCGTCAATGTCCACTACCTGCCGGACCAGCTGATCCGGCATCTGGCCGGCCGCGTCGCGCCTCATATCGTGATTTCGGACGAGCGGGACGCATTGCTCGATTCCGGCGGCGGCATTGTCCGCGCTTTGCCCAGGCTGGGCGGCGGCCCGTTCTACATCCTCAACGCCGATACGTTCTGGATCGATGCGGGCGACGACAATCTTCGCCGCCTGGCGCTTGAATGGTCGGACGAGAGCATGGATATTCTGCTGATGCTGGCGCGACCGGACCAGGCGACGGGACACACCGGCGGCGGCGACTTCCTGATGTCGCCGGACCGCCGGCTTCAGCGCGCCGCAGGTTCGCCCGGCAGCCTGATCTATGCCGGCGCGGCCATCGTCCATCCGCGCGTCTTCGCCGACGCGCCGGCCGGGCCGCATTCGCTCAACCGACAGTTCGACCGCGCGCTGGCGCGGGGTCGTCTTTGCGGCATGGTGCTCGACGGATCGTGGATCACGGTTGGCACGCCCGACGCCATCGCCCTCGCCGAGGCCGCGGTGCGGCGCGCCCGGGGTCCGGGCGGATGACGGCATCCGCGCCGCGGGTGTATTCCATCCCACCGGGCGTTCCCTTCCTCAAGGAACTGGCCCGCGCCCTGATCGATGGCCGCCTCGTTCCGGGTCGCCGTTACGGCGCCGATCCAATCGCGCTGGCGGAAGCGACGATCTACGTGCCGACGCGGCGCGCCGCGCGCGAACTGCGCGCCGTCTTCGCCGCTGAGCTCGGCGGGCAGGCCGTGCTGCTGCCGGTGATCAGGCCGCTCGGCGACTTCGACGAGGACGCAGGCTGGTTCGAGGAGGCGACGCCGCCGTTCGACGACATGGCGCCGCCGATCGACGCCCGCGAGCGGCTGCTGATGCTGGCTCCGCTGGCGCACGCCTGGAAGCGGCGGCTGCCGGCCCATATCGCCGGCATGTTTTCCGAACCGGTGGTCGTCCCGTCGTCGCCGGCCGAGGCGATCTGGCTGGCGCGCGATCTCGCCGGCCTGATGGACGAGGTCGAAACCCGCGAGGCCGACTGGACCGGGCTGACCGGACTGGTCGACGCCGATCTGGCCGGCTGGTGGCAGGTGACGCTGGACTTTCTGCGCATCGTCACCGAACGCTGGCCCGACGTGCTGGCCGAGCTGAACCGTTCAAATCCGGCTGCGCATCGCAGCCGCCTGATCGACGCCGAGACCGTCCGGCTGAAGCGCCAGCCGCCGGCAGGACCGGTCATCGCGGCCGGGTCGACCGGCTCGATCCCCGCGACCGCGCGGCTGCTCGCCGCCATCGCCCGCCTGCCCGCCGGCGCGGTGGTGCTTCCCGGCCTCGACAAGCGGCTGGACGAACCGTCATGGCAAAAACTCGGCGAGGTGAAGAAGACCCCGTCGATCGTCGGCCATCCGCAATACGGCCTGCACGGGCTATTGCAGACCATCTGCGTCGCCCGCCAGGCCGTCGACGAACTCGGCGTCGAGGCCCTGCCGCTCAAGGTCCGCTCGGCGGTGGTGTCGGAGGCGCTGCGGCCAGCCGAGACCACCGACCTGTGGGCGGCAGAGCGGGAACTGGCGACCGCCGCGCGGGAAGCGGGCGCATTTGACGGCGTGACCCTGCTGGAAGCGCCGAACGAACGCGACGAGGCGCTGGCGATCGCGCTGGCCCTGCGGCAGGCGGCTGCGGCCGGCGAACGCGCGGCGCTGGTGACGCCCGACCGCACTTTGGCGCGGCGCGTCTCCAGCGAGTTGCAGCGGTTCGGCGTCGCCGCCGACGATTCCGGCGGCGCACCGCTGGAGACGTCGCTGCCGGCGACCTTGATGGCCGCGCTTGTCGCCGCGGCGCTGAGGCCCGGCGACCCGGTGTCGATCATGTCGCTGCTCAAGCACCCGCTGCTCAGCCTCGGCCTGCAACGGGACGAGGTGCGCAAGGCGGCGGAGCTGATCGACCTCACAGCATTGCGCGGCGGCGTCGGCCGGCCCGACGCCGCGGCAATCGCCGAACTGTTTGCCCGCGCCATGTCCGGCGATCGCCACGGCCGGACGCCATGGTGGCTCGACCGGGTCAAGCCCGCCGATGTCGAAGCCGCCGGCCGGGTCTGCGAGCGCATCGAACGGGCGATGGCCCCGTTGACTGAAATGCGTGGCCGCGAGGCGATCGCGGTCCCGGAGCTGGCGCGCGCCACCGCCGGGGCGCTGGAGTCGGCCGGCCGCGACGCCGGCGGCGGCCTTGGCCAGCTCTACAGGAGCGACGCCGGCGACAAGCTGGCCGGCGTGCTGCGCAGCCTGGTCGGAGCCGGTTCCGGCCTGGCGGTGGCGGCGGCCGAATGGCCCGACGTGCTGACCGCGCTGATCGCCGGCGAAACCGTCAAGCCGCGCCATGCGCCGGACGGCGCGGTGTCGATCTGGGGGGCGCTGGAAGCGCGCCTGCAGCATGTCGACCTGATCGTCTGCGGCGGCCTGAACGAGGGTTCGTGGCCGGGCCGCACCGACCCGGGCGGTTTCATGTCGCGGCTGATGCGCACCGATCTCGACCTCGACCCGCCGGAGCGCCGCATCGGCCAGGCCGCGCACGACATCGTCATGGCGCTGGGCGGCGAGCGCGTCATCCTCTCCCGTTCGCTGCGCAGCGCCGACGCGCCGTCGGTGCCGGCGAGATGGCTTCAGCGGCTGACCGCCTTTGTCGGCGACGAGCTGTCCGGGGCGATGCGGCTTCGCGGCGACGATCTGCTCCTGGCGGCGCGGCACTACGCCGGCGACGATCCGGTTGACGTGCCCTCGGAGAAGAAGCCCGATCCCGCGCCGCCGCTGGAAGCGCGGCCGAGGCATTTTTCGGTAACCCAGATCGAGACGCTGCGGCGCGACCCCTACGCGATCTACGCCCGCAAGATCCTGCGGCTGGAGGCGCTCGACGAATTGCTGCGCGATCCCGGCGCGTCCGAGCGTGGCACGCTGTTCCATGACGTCCTGCACCGCTTCACCGAGGCCGGCGTCGACCCCGCCGGCGACGATGCGCTGGACCGGTTGCTGGCGATCGCGCGCCGTCGCTTCGACGAGGAGGAACTGCCGCCCGACGTCGATGCGGTGTGGTGGCCGCGCTTCAGGCTGATGGCGCCGAACCTGCTTGCATGGGAGGTCGACAAGCGTGCCGGAAAACTGCGCTCGATCTCCGAGGCGGTTCTGGCCGCCACCGCCATTGGCGAAACCGGGGTGACGCTCGGCGGCCGCGCCGACAGGCTCGACCTGCGGCCCTCCGGACTGGTTGACATTCTCGACTACAAGACCGGCTCCAGCCCGTCCAAGGGCCAGGCCCATACGCTGATCGCGCCGCAGTTGCCGCTCGAGGGCGCGTTGCTGGCGCGCGGGGCGATCCCTGAACTCGGCGAGCTGACGCCGGCCGATCTGGCCTATGTGCGGCTGCGCGCGTCGGGCGATGTCGACGAGGAATCGATCCTCGAGTTCAAGCGGGAAACAAGGTCCGCGTCGCAACTGTCGGAAACGGCCTGGGCGCGGCTGGAAAAGCTGCTGACGCTCTACAACGATCCGGCGCGCGGCTATCCCTCGCGCTCGCTGCCGTTTCGCGAGGGCGACACCAGTGGCGACTACGATCACCTGGCGCGGGTGCTGGAATGGTCGGCAGGGCCGGAGCAGGACGGCGGCGAGGGCGGCGAATGAGCGACCGCGTCATCCCGCCCGAAACCCGCGCCAGCCAGGCAAGGGCGTCCGACCCGAAGAACTCCGCCTGGGTGTCGGCGAATGCCGGCTCGGGCAAGACCCACGTGCTGGCGCAACGCGTCATCCGGCTGTTGCTCGACGACGTCGATCCGTCGCGCATCCTGTGCCTGACCTACACCAAGGCGGCGGCGGCCAACATGTCGAACCGCGTCTTCAAGAATCTCGCCGCCTGGTCGGTGGCGAGTGACGACAAGCTGTCGGCCGAGATCGAGGCCATCGACGGCGAGCCGCCTGACCGGGCGCGGCTGGCGCGGGCCAGGCGTCTGTTTGCCCGCGCGCTCGAAACGCCCGGCGGGCTCAAGATCCAGACCATCCACGCCTTTTGCGAGGCGGTGCTGCATCAGTTTCCGCTCGAGGCCAACATCGCCGGCCACTTCGAGATGCTCGACGGCCAGATGGAGCAGGCGCTGGTCGCCGAGGCGCGGCGCGACATGCTGGCCGGCGTGGCGACGGGCGATCATCCGGAGCTGACCGGCGCGCTGGACCAGATCATTGCGCTCGCCGGCGAAAACGGGCTCGACGTGCTGCTCGGCGAAATTGTCGGCAAGCGCGACGCGCTGAAGCGGTTCATCTCCGAGGCCGGCGTCGACTACGGGCCGCTCTACGCCGAGTTCGGCTTCGACCCGGCCGACGACCCTGCTCAATTCGCGCAGGCCTGCTGGCCCGACAGCTATTTCACCGCCGCTCTGGCGCAACAGATCGGCGACGCGGCGGCCGTCGCCGGCAAGCTCGCCGCCGGAAGGTTCGCCGACAGCCTCGCCCACGCTGCCAGGCTGAAGGACCCGCTCGCCCGGCTGAGGTTCCTGCACGGTCTGTTTGTCAAACTCGATGGCGACAAGAACCCGATCGCCCGGCCGACGAAACAGATCATGGCCAAGGGCGTCGCCGAACGCTTTCCCGGCTTTGAGGACGAGTTCGAACGCTACGCGATGGATGTCACGCGCGCCGCCGACAGGGTCGCCCTGCTCGGAATGCTGGACGCAACGCGCGCCGCGCTGACCCTGGCCGACATTCTCATCGCCCGCTACGAGCACCTGAAGGCGGCGCGCGGCCTGCTCGACTTCAACGACCTGATCGCCCGCACCGTGCGGTTGCTGGCGCGGCCGGACGTCGGTCCGTGGGTCGCCTTCAAGCTCGACCGCGGCGTCGATCATATCCTGGTCGACGAGGCGCAGGACACCAGCCCGTTGCAATGGGACGTCGTCGGCAGGCTGGCCGCCGAGTTCTTCGTCGGCTCGGGCGCGCGCGGCGAGATCAATCGCACCATCTTTGCCGTCGGCGACGAGAAACAGTCGATCTATTCGTTCCAGGGCGCCGATCCGCGCTCGTTCAGGATGAGCGGACAGGCCTTCAAGAAGCAGGTGCGCGACGCCGAGGGCAGCTTCGAGGACGTCAGGCTGCAGCATTCGTTCCGCTCGACGCTGGACGTGCTGTCGGCGGTCGACCTGGTGTTCGGGTCCGAAGCCGCGGCCAAGGGCCTGACCGGCGATCCGGAGCCGATCGAACATCCGACGGTTCGCGCCGTGTCGGCCGGCCAGGTGGAATTGTGGCCGCTGATCGAACCGACCCAGGTCGAGGAGCCCGACGACTGGGCGGATGCGATCGATCACGCCTCGGCGCCGGCGGTGCTGCTGGCGGAGCGCATCGCCGACACGATCCATGGCTGGCTCAAGGCGCACGAAACCATCGGCCAGAAGGAAGGCCCGCCGCGCCGGATGCGGCCGGGCGACGTGCTGGTGCTTGTGCGCAAGCGCGACCGTTTCATCCACGCGCTGACCCGCGCCTTGAAGGACAGGCTGATCGCGGTCGCCGGCGCCGACCGGCTGAGCCTGACCGGGCATATCGCGGTCCAGGACCTGATCGCCATCGGCCGCGTCGCGATGCAGCCCAACGACGACCTGTCGCTGGCGGCGCTGCTGCGCAGCCCGGTCTTCGCGGTGAGCGAGGATCGGCTGTTCGACCTGGCGTGGAAGCGCAGGGGCAGCCTGCTCGACGAATTGCGTCGGCGCGCCCGGGACGACGAGGAGACGGCGGTGATCGTCGCCACCCTCGACCGCTGGGCCAATGAAGCGGCCTGGCGGCCGGTGTTCGAATTCTACGGCGGCGTGCTGGCGCGCGACGGCGTGCGCAGCCGCATGGTCGCCCGCCTCGGCGCATCGGCGGGCGAAATCCTCGACGAGTTCCAGAACTTCACCCTCGCGGTGGAGCAGACCGGACAGTCCGGGCTGGAAGCGTTTCTGGCGACGCTCGAAAGCGCCTCGCCCGACGTCAAGCGCGAGGTCGACCAGACCCGCGACGAGGTGCGGATCATGACCGTGCACGCCGCCAAGGGGCTGGAAGCGCCGGTCGTGTTCCTGGTCGATGGCGCCGCCTCCCCCTCGAACGAAAACCATGTGCCGCGGCTGATGCCGTTCGTGTCGGCGACCGGCCAGTGGAACGGCCAGGGATTCTTGTGGCGGCCGTCTGTCGAGCTGGCCAATTCGGTGACCCGCCAGATCAGCCGGACCATCCGAGACGCCGCCGAGGACGAGTATCGCCGGCTGCTCTATGTCGGCATGACCCGGGCGGAAGAACGGCTGGTGGTGTGCGGCTATCGCGGCAGGATGAGCCCGAAGCCGGATATCTGGCACAGTCTTGTCGAGGCCGGTCTCGCCGCGTCGCCCTATGCCGCGCGCAACGCGGAAACCGGGGCGCTGACCTACCGCGTCAATCCGCCCCACGCCGCCGCGGCCGGGAACGCAAGCCCGGCGGATCGTCAACGGTCGAGCTATCCGCCGCTGCCGCCGCTTCCCGAGACGGCNNCCCGCCGGTCGAACTGGCCGCGACCGGGGGCTCGCCGGTGTTCGATCCGGCGGAAGAACCGTCCTTTGCGATCGCGCGCGGCGCCGCGATCCACCGGCTGTTGCAGGTGCTGCCGGGCCTCGACGCGACGGAGCGCGAGGCGGCCGGGTTGCGCTATCTCGCAACCGCCGGGGCCGGCTGGACCGACGAGGACCGCCGGCGTGCCTGGCGGTCGGTCGAAGCGGTGTTGTCCGATCCGCAATTCGCTCCGGTGTTTGCCGCGGGTTCGCGCGCCGAGGCGACCATTGCGGGCACGCTGCGCATCGGCGGGCAGCAGCGCGCTGTGTCGGGTGTGATCGACCGGCTTGCCGTGACGCCGACGCAGGTTCTGTGCGTCGACTACAAGACCAACGCCGCGCCGCCGCGCACGCTCGACGAAGTTCCGCAGGCCTATGTCGTCCAGATGGCGCTCTACCGCGCGCTGCTGGCTGGCGTGTATCCGGGGCGCGACATCAAGGCGGCGCTACTGTTCACCGAAGCGCCGCGGCTGATCGACCTGCCGCCGGCGGTGCTGGACGCCGCGCTTGAACGACTCAGCCGCGCGTGACACAAGATCTCTTGAACCGGTCCTTCGTCGATCCCAAATATTGATCAAAGGACGGGCGCTGCGATGCGCCCGCAACCCATCCAAGGAGAGCTCCCATGGCCACCGTCAAGGTCGACAAGAACAATTTCCAGGCAGACGTGCTTCAGTCGAAGGAGCCGGTCGTGGTCGATTTCTGGGCCGAGTGGTGCGGGCCGTGCAAGATGATCGCGCCGGCGCTGGACGAGATTTCCGCCGAGCTGAACGGCAAGGTCAAGATCGCCAAGGTCAATATCGACGAGAACCCGGAACTGGCGACCCGCTTCGGCGTCCGGTCGATCCCGACCCTGATGCTGTTCAAGGGCGGCGAAGTCGCCGACATGAAGGTCGGCGCCGCGCCGAAGACCGCGCTGTCGCACTGGATCAACGGCGCCGTCGCCTGATCCGACTGATCCCGTGAGTTTGAAAAGCCCGGCCTCGCGCCGGGCTTTTTCATGCCGGCGGCGTGCCGTTGGCTTTCAGCGCTTCGCCCGCCAGGTAAAGCGATCCGGCGATCAGGATGCGCGGCGGAATATTGTCCGCGCCCCAGCCGTCGCGCAGCAGCATCAGCGCGTTTTCCACCGACGCCACCGGTTCGGCCGACAACCCGGCATTGATGGCGTGGGCGGCGAGAATGTCGTTGGGCACGCTGGCCTCGCTCATCGACACCGGCACGGTGTAGACATGCCGCACCATGCCGACGAAAGACCGGAAGAAATTGGTCTGATCCTTGGTGTTGATCATGCCGCAGATCATCACCAGCGGCCGCGGATTGCGTTCTTCCTGCTCCGCCATCGCCTCGGCGATCACAGCGCCGGCCCCGGGATTGTGGCCGCCGTCGATCCACAGTTCCGACCCCGCCGGCGCGAGGTCGACCAGATTGCCCTTGAGCAGCCGCTGCATCCGGCCGGGCCATTCCACCGTCTCCATCGCCCGTTCGGCCTCGGCCTCGCCAATGTTGAAGCCAGCGGCCTTGACGGTTGCGATCGACGCCGCCGCGTTGGCGAACTGGTGGCGGCCGGGCAGCCGCGGCGGCGGCAGGTCCATTAGCCCGTCTTCGTCCTGGTAGATCAGCCGGCCGTTTTCCTCGAAGGCGATGAAGTCCTGGCCGTAGACCAGATAGGGCGCGCGCACCCGCTCGGCGGTGGCGACGATCACCTCGCGCGCCGCGTCGCTTTGCTGCGCGCCGACGATCACCGGCACGCCGCGCTTGATGATGCCGGCTTTCTCGGCGGCGATCAGCTCGACCCTGTCGCCGAGATAGGCTTCGTGGTCGAGCGATACCGGCATGATCACGGTCGCCGCCGGCGCCGGGATCACATTGGTCGCGTCGAACCGTCCGCCGAGCCCGACCTCGATGATCGCCACATCGGCCGGATGTTCGGAGAACAGCAGGAAGCCGACGGCGGTGAGGATTTCGAACACGGTGATCGGCTCGCCGCCATTGGCGTCGCCGACGCGGCGGATGGCGTCGGCGAACACCTTGTCCTCGACGAAGCGGCCGCCGCCCGGCGCGCCGATGCGGTAGCGCTCGTTCCAGTGCACCAGGTGCGGCGAGGTGTGGACATGCACGGTGAGACCGGCCGCTTCGAGCAGCGCCCGCGAAAACGCCGCGGCCGAGCCCTTGCCATTGGTGCCGGCGATGTGGATGACGGGCGGCAGCCTCAGTTCGGGATTGCCGAGCCGGTCGAGCAGCCGCCGGATGCGATCGAGCGACAGGTCGTAGCCCTTCGGGTGAAGGGTCATCAGGCGCTCGATCTCGCGCTCGGCTTCGCTTGCAATCATCGCGGTCGGCTTACTCTGCGTGGCGGCGCGCCGCCCAATCTGCGGACTTTAGACGCCGGTCAGGCCGCCGGGGCGGCCATTTGCGGCGCGGGCGCATTCGATTGCGCCGCGGTCGCGGGCTGGTTCATCCAGATCTTCAGGAGCCGCGCCACGGTCTCCTTCATCTCGAGCCGCGAGACGACCATGTCGACCATGCCGTGGTCCATCAGATATTCGGCGCGCTGAAAACCCTCGGGCAGCTTTTCGCGGATGGTCTGCTCGATGACGCGCGGCCCGGCAAAACCGATCAGCGCGCCGGGCTCGGCGATATGCACGTCGCCGAGCATGGCGTAGGAGGCGGTGACGCCGCCGGTGGTCGGATTGGTCAGCACCACGACATAGGGCAGGCCCGCCTCGCGCAGCCGCTCGACGCCGACGGTGGTGCGCGGCAATTGCATCAGCGACAGGATGCCTTCCTGCATGCGCGCCCCGCCCGACGCGGCAAACAGCACCAGCGGCCGCTTTTCGGCGACGGCGGTTTCGAACGCCTTGATGATCGCCTCGCCGGCGGCCATGCCGAGCGATCCGCCCATGAAGGCGAAGTCCTGCACGCAGGCGATGATCGGCAGGCCTTCGATCGCGCCGCGCGCCGAGACGATGGCGTCATCCAGCCCGGTTTTCGATTTCGCGTCCTTGAGCCGGTCGGTGTAGCGTTTCTCGTCGCGGAATTTGAGCGGATCGACAGCCGCCTTCGGCGCTTCCAGCTGGGTGTATTCGCCCCGGTCCATGAAGTTCTTCAGCCGCTCCCTGGCCGAGATCTTCATGTGATAGCCCGACGACGGGATCACCCACTGATTGTTCTTCAGCTCCTCGTGAAACACCATCTCGCCGGTCTCGGGATCCTTGATCCAGAGGTTTTCCGGCATTTCGCGCCGGCCGAGCATCGAATTGATGCGCGGGCGAACGTAATTGGTGATCCAGTTCATGAGATAATCTCCCGTGGACGGGTGAATGTGGGCAAACTATTCGGCGGCAGCAAGGCGGGCCGAACGCACGCCGGCCGCCAGGCCGGACACCAGCGTCGCCACCGCTTCGGCGGGATCGGCGGTCGTCTCGCCCTTCGGCCCCAGCACATTGGCGATGGCGTTGACGATCGCCGTGCCGACGACGACGCCGTCGGCGGATGCGCCGATGACGCGCGCCTGTTCGGCAGTCTTGACGCCGAAGCCAACGCAGACCGGCAGGTCGGTGTGGCTCTTGATGCGCTTGACCGCCGAGGCGACCTTTGTCGTGTCGGCCAGCGCCGAACCGGTGATGCCGGTCATCGACACGTAGTAGACGAAGCCGGACGTGTTCCGCAGCACGGTCGGCAGCCGCTTGTCGTCGGTGGTCGGCGTCGCCAGGCGGATGAAGTTGATGCCAGCCTTGAGCGCGGGAACGCACAGTTCGCTGTCCATCTCCGGCGGCAGGTCGACGACGATCAGTCCGTCGATGCCGCAGCGTTTGGCGTCGGATAGAAACCTGTCGACGCCGTAGATGTAGATCGGGTTGTAGTAGCCCATCAGCACGATCGGCGTTTCATCGTCGGTCTTGCGGAACGCTGCCGCCATGTCGAGCGTCCTGGCCAGGGTCTGCCCGGCCTTGAGCGCGCGCAGGCCCGCCGCCTGGATCGCCGGGCCGTCAGCCATCGGGTCGGAGAACGGCATGCCGAGCTCGATCACGTCGGCGCCGGCCCCGGGCAGGGCGCGCATGATCGACAGCGACGTGTCGTAGTCCGGGTCGCCGCCCATCAGATAGGTGACCAGCGCCGGGCGGCCCTCGTCCTTCAGTTTCGCCATGCGGCGGTCGATGCGGGTATCGGTCATCTGGAATACTCGGCAAAGCGGACGGTCTCGCCGTCTTCCTTGGTGAAGGTTTCTGGCAGGCTTTCGGACGGCAGCAGCCGCGCCACCGCTTCCGACGGCCGGCACAGATCAACGCCCAGTGGCGTCGCAACGATCGGCCGGTTCATCAGGATCGGGTGCCGCACGACATGGTCGACAAGCGCGGCGTCGTCGAGCGCCGGATCGTCGAGCCCGAGCGCCTCAAAGGGCGTATCCTTGCGGCGCAGCAGCTCGCGCACCGGGCGGCCGGTCGATGCGAGCAGACCGGTGAGTTCGGCGCGCGACAGGGGCGTCGCCAGATACTCGACCACGGTCGGCTGAAAACCCGCGGCGCGGATGATCGCCAGCGTGTTGCGCGACGTGCCGCAGGCCGGGTTGTGGTAGATCGTGACGGTCAAGTCAGATCTCCATGCCCATCATCTTGGCCACCGTGTGAACGTCCTTGTCGCCGCGGCCCGACAGGTTGACGATGATGATCTGGTCCTTGTTCATCGTCGGCGCGATCTTCACCGCATGCGCGATCGCATGCGCCGATTCCAGCGCCGGAATGATGCCCTCGGCCTTGGTGCAGAGCTGGAAGGCGTCGAGGGCCTCGTCGTCGAGGATCGGCACATAGTCGACGCGACCGCTGTCGCGCAGCCAGGAATGTTCCGGACCGACGCCTGGATAGTCGAGCCCGGCCGAGATCGAATGGCCGTCGAGAATCTGGCCGTCGGCGTTCTGCAACAGGTAGGTGCGGTTGCCGTGCAGCACGCCGGGCCTGCCGGCGTTCATCGAGGCGCAGTGCTCGATGCCGTCGAGGCCGCGGCCGCCGGCCTCGATGCCGATGATCCTGACGTCCTTGTCGTCGAGGAACGGATGGAACAGGCCGATGGCGTTGGAGCCGCCGCCGACGGCGGCGATGATCACGTCGGGCAGGCGGCCTTCCTGTTCGAGCACCTGCGCACGGGCTTCCGAGCCGATGACCGACTGGAACTCGCGCACCAGTTCCGGATAGGGATGCGGGCCGGCCGCCGTGCCGATCAGGTAATAGGTATCCTCGACATTGGTCACCCAGTCTCTCAGGGCTTCGTTCATCGCGTCCTTGAGCGTGCCGTGGCCGGCGGTGACCGGTATGACTTCTGCGCCGAGCAGCTTCATCCGGAAGACATTCGGTTTCTGCCGCTCGACGTCGGTGGCGCCCATATAGACGACGCAGGGAAAGCCGAAGCGCGCCGACACGGTAGCCGAGGCGACGCCGTGCTGGCCGGCTCCGGTTTCGGCGATGATCCGCTTCTTGCCCATGCGCTTGGCGAGCAGGATCTGGCCGAGGCAATTGTTGATCTTGTGCGAGCCGGTGTGGTTCAGGTCCTCGCGCTTGAAATAGATCTTTGCGCCGCCCAGATGCCGGGTCAGGCCCTCGGCGAAATAGAGTTTCGACGGCCGCCCGGCGTAAAAGGTCGACAGCGCCTTCAGCTCGGCCTGGAATTCCGGATCGGTCCTGGCCTTGTTCCAGTGGTCTTCCAGGTCGAGGATCAGCGGCATCAGCGTCTCGGCGACGAAGCGGCCGCCGAAAATGCCGAACATGCCCTGTTCGTCGGGTCCGGTGCGGAAGGAGTTGGGTTCGATCGCTTTGTTCATCTGGTCGGTCCCGGGGGATGCGCGCTTGCCGCTTTCCGCTTAGCCTGTTGCGGAGGCGGACGCAAACGCATCCGCGTCGGCGAATGCCGTCCTACTCCTGCGCCGATCTGGCCGCGGCAAAGAAGTTTGCGATCAGCGTAACGTCCTTGACCCCGGGCGCGCTTTCGACGCCGGACGAAATGTCGAGCCCCGGCGGCCGCGCGATGCGGATGGCGTCGGCGACATTGCCGGCGTTGAGGCCGCCCGACAGCATGTAGTCGAGGCCGGGTTCGAGCCGTTGCAGCAGCGTCCAGTCAAAGGTCACGCCATTGCCGCCCGGCAGTTCAGACCCCTTTGGGGCTTTCGCATCGAGCAGCATCTTGTCGGCGACGCCGCGATAGCTTGCGATGGCCGCCAGATCGTCCGCCGTCGAGATCGAAAGCGCCTTGATCACCGGCAGTCCGAACATGATCTTGACCTTGGCCACGCGTTCCGGCGTTTCCTTGCCGTGCAGCTGCAGCATGTCGGGACGCATCGTCTCGACAATCTCGCGCAGAAATTCGTCGCTTGCGTCAACCGTCACCGCGACGGCCTTGGCGCGCCCGTCCGCCGCCTGGCGCAGTTTACCCGCCAGTTCAGGCGTCACATTGCGCGGGCTTTTCGGGAAAAAAATGAAACCGATATGGCTCGCCCCGCCGTCAAGCGCGGCGGCGACAGTCTCGGGCGTCGAGAGCCCGCAGATCTTGATATCGAGCGGCATCAGTCGTCGGAAATACGCTTTTGGTTGCCAATGCCCCGCTTGAGTCGTCTTTCAACTTTTTTGATATCCTCGGCAGGTGGGAGCGTCTCTGGCATGTCACCGCCGAGTTCCTTGATTGTTTGTCGAACTTTGGCGCCTACTTCGAAGTGAGTGTGGTTGGCAGCCTCTTTGCCGCGCACGTCCTCTCGACGTAACTTTTCTTCGGTTTGGGTCGCACGAAAGAGATTCGCAGCCAATTCGGTGCTACCCATATGGTCCAAAATCTGATGACTGGCTTTCAAGCCTTTCCGCCGCCGAATTCCCGGCACGTCCAAGCCACCATACAATCCTTTGTAGCCATATGTCTGAAAGATCGCGAAATCCAAGCCGTCGCGGACCCCAACCTGCTTGGCGGCACTTGCCAAGTTCTTGTTGTGCTCCTTGATCTCATCCCGCAGCAGACAGCGGCGTTCATCTTCGGATTGAGGAAGAATGGATGGAGACTGTTCGTCCGCGAGTTCTTGGCGGCGGGTTTGGATTGCGAAGTAGGTTTGAGCGAACGCAATCTCGCGCTTTCGAGCATCACCATTTTGAGCAATTAGATAGCTCGCATAGCGACTTAGGACGATGTCGTCGATTTCGCGCTCTGCACCCTTGCCCAAACTGATCATTTTCCCGACGCCAGCAAAATGATCGTCGGTTGGGTGTCCTGACGATTCGCATGCCTCGCGAGCGCGCTGCACTACGGTCAGAAAATTGTCCCATTTCGCGTAGCCGAGAAGTCTTTGAAGATCGCGCGCGAACCAGAATTCGTTTCCCTCGTCGTCTTCTTGCGCGGCATCTTCAAACGCTGCGATCAAATGCTCAATTGTGTCGTCAGGCGCATTTAGTCGCTGTGGTTGAAATGCATCGCCAAACGCTGCGCTTGCCAATCTCCGAAATCGGTCCTCGTTCTCTGACATCGATTCTAGCTCCGAAATAACCTGCAAATTCTATCCAAGCGGCAAGGTCATTTCCACCTATTCGAACTGGATCGCCTGCAGCGCCGAGCCGTTGCGTTTCAGCCAGGCTTTCGCCTCGTCGGTGCGCGGGCACAATTGCGCGCACAGTTTCCAGAATCTCGGCCCGTGGTTCATCTCCCTGAGATGCGCCACCTCATGCGCGACGAGATAGTCGATGATCAGCGGCGGGGCCATCATGATGCGCCAGGAGAAGGACAGGTTGCCGTCGGAGGTGCAGGAGCCCCAGCGGCTCGACGTGTCGCGGAATCTCACCGCCTTCGCCTTGCGGCCGACGGTCGCCGTATGTTTCGCCACCAGCCGTTCGATGTCGGCCTTGGCCTCGCGCTTGAGGAAGTCGGCCACCCGCCGCGGCAGATGGCTGCGCTCGCCATGCACCAGCAGCGCCGGCGCGCCCTCGACCTCGCCGACGGAGACGCTGCCGCGCCTGCCCGGCTCGTGCACGATCAGATGCGCAACCCCGCGCACCGGCACCTTGATGCCCGGGCGCACCGTTGGCCGCGCCGGGACCTTGGCCAGCCGGGTTTCCAGCCAGCCGTGGTGGCGCTCGACGAAGCGGTCAACCTCGCGCGCCGGAACGCCGGGCGGGACCGTGACGCGCAGCGCCTGGCCGCCGGGGTCGATGCGCAGGATCAGCCGCCGCGCCCGCTCGCTTTCGACGATGCGCAGCGGCAAGGTGCGGCCGGCGACCTCGAGCATCCGCTGGCGCGGCGGAGCGGCGGTCGGCCCGATTGTTCGTTTCAGCAGGCTGAGGATCATTGCCGCGACCATAGCCGATTCGCGGCGGTCGCGAACAAAGGAAAAACACCGGCCGGAGGCGGGCGTCAGCCGCCGACGAAATCGAACAGCAGCTTGACGTTGAGCGCGGCGATGACCACGGCGATGACGACCGCCAGCGCGATCAGCCAGCGCGGCGCGACCATGTCGCCCATCTTGGCGCGGCTGGCGGTGAACATCACCAGCGGAAACACCGCGAAGGACAGCTGCAGCGACAGCACCACCTGGGTGAGGATCAGCAGCTGCGCCGTGCCGCTCTCGCCGTACCAGATCGTCACCAGCGCCGCCGGCACGATGGCGATGGCGCGGGTGATCAGCCGCCGCAGCCATGGCGCCAGCTGGATGTGGAGAAAGCCCTCCATGACGATCTGGCCGGCAAGCGTCGCGGTGACGGTCGAATTGAGCCCGCAGCACAGCAGCGCGATGCCGAACAGCGTCGGGGCCATCACCGAGCCGAGCAGCGGCGACAATAGCGCATGCGCGTCGCCAAGCTCCGCCACCTCGGTGCGTCCCGTCGTGTGGAAGGCGGCGGCGGCGAGGATCAGGATCGAGGCGTTGACGGTCAGCGCGAACATCAGGGCGACGGTCGAATCGATCGTCGCATATTTCAGCGCCTGGCGCTTTTCTGGCAGGGTATGGCCGTAGGCGCGGGTCTGGACGATGCCGGAATGCAGATAGAGATTGTGCGGCATCACCGTGGCCCCGAGAATGCCGAGCGCGAGATAGAGCATGTCCGGATTGGTGACGATTTCGGTCGTCGGCGCAAATCCCCGGATGACGTCGGACCACACCGGATCGGCCATGGCGATCTGGATGGCGAAACACACGGCGATCACCGCCAGCAGCGCCATGACGAAGGCTTCGACCCAGCGGAAGCCGAGTTTTTGCAAATAGAGGATCAGGAACACGTCGAGCGCGGTGATGATGACGCCGATCTCCAGCGGAATGCCGAAGATCAGGTTGAGGCCGATCGCGGTGCCGATGACTTCGGCGATGTCGGTGGCGATGATGGCGATTTCCGCCAGCAGCCACAGCCCGTAGGCGACCGGGCGCGGATAGGCGTCGCGGCACGCCTGCGCCAGGTCGCGGCCCGAGCCGATGGCGAGACGGGCGCACAGCGACTGCAGGATGATCGCCATGATGTTCGACACCAGCGCGACCGACAGCAGCGTGTAGCCGAACTTCGAGCCGCCGGCGATCGACGTCGCCCAGTTGCCGGGGTCCATATAGCCGACGGCGACGAGATAGCCGGGGCCGAGAAACGCGGCGGCCTTGCGCAGGCTGGTCTTGCCGTCGACCGCGATGGAACGGTGCACGTCGGCCATCGACGGTTCGACGCGATCGTGCCGCCAGCCGGGTCGTCGGGTCTTTACCTGGGCGTCCATGCGTGGCGGTTCCGATGCTGGGATCGCGAACCGATAGCGGCAATTGTCAATCACGTCAATGCAAATGCAAATCGTTTGCAATTAGAACGATCGATACCCGGTCATTTTGTCCCAGTTGCAAATCTTTGCAAATCAACACGACCTGGCGGATAATTGCCGCATGACCGACGCTCAGCAAAAGCTTGGCCAGTACGAGACGCGGTTGCGCGAGCAGGGCGTGCGCATCACCCGCCCGCGCAAGGCGATCCTGAAAATCCTGTCGGAGACCGCCGACCATCCCGACGCGATGGAGATCTTTCGCCGCGCCGTGGCGCTCGACGCGACGATTTCGCTGTCGACGGTCTATCGGACCATGAAGCTGCTCGAGGACAAGGGCGAGATCCAGCGCCATGCCTTCGCCGGCGGGCCGGCGCGTTTCGAACAGGCCGACGGCGAGCATCACGATCATCTCATCGACCTCGATACCGGCGACGTCATCGAGTTTCACTCCGACAGGATCGAGCAGCTGCAGGACGAGATCGCGCACGCGCTCGGCTACGACATCATCCATCATCGGCTGGAGCTCTACGGCCGCAAGCGACGCCGGAAGGGATAGCCCCGCCGGGCCGCGATTTCAGGCGCGCGCCGCCCGGATCAAGTCGGCGGCCTTTTCGGCGATCATGATGGTCGGCGCGTTGGTGTTGCCGCCGACCAGCGTCGGCATCACCGAGGCGTCGACGACGCGCAGGCCGGCAAGGCCGCGCACCCGCAATTCGGGGTCGACGACCGCCATCGCGTCGGTCCCCATGCGGCAGGTGCCGACCGGGTGATAGATCGTGTCGGCGCGGGCGCGGATGTGCTGCTCAAGCGTCTTGTCGTCGACCTCGCCCTGCAGGTAGATTTCGCTGGTGCGGTATTTCGCCAGCGGTTGCGACGCCAGGATCGCCCGCATCCGCCGCGCGCCCTTCAGCATCAGATCCATGTCGCGCCGGTCCTCGAAATAGCGCGGGTCGATGCGCGGCGGCGACAGCGGATTGGCGTCGTGCAGCGTCACCTCGCCACGCGAATGCGGGCGCAGCACGCAGACATGGCAGGAAAAGCCGTAGCCGAGCTTCAGCTTGCGCGCATGGTCGTCGACAATGCCGATGACGAAATGCAGCTGCAGGTCGGGCCGGCCGAGCGACGGGTCCGACTTGAAAAACGCCCCGCCCTCGGCGAACGGCGTCGCGATCTGGCCGGTTCCGTCGCGCCGCCAGCGCAGGATGTTGCGGATCAGCTTGACGCCGCCCGCCAGGCCGATGCCGAACAGGTCGGAATCGCGCGACTTCCACGCGCCGATGAAATCGACATGGTCCTGCAGGTTCTTGCCGACGCCCGGCAGTTCGTGCCGCACCGCGATGCCGTGCTTGGCCAGTTCGGCGGCCGGGCCGACGCCCGACAGCATCAGCAGTTGCGGCGAATTGAACGCGCCGCCGCAGAGGATCACCTCGCTCCGCGCGGTTGCGGTCTGCGGTTTGCCGACTTTGAGATAGCTGACGCCCGTGGCCCGCTCGCCCTCGAAGGTCACGCCGGTGGCCATCGCATTGGTGATGACGGTGAGGTTCGGCCGGTCCATCACCGGGTGAAGGTAGGCGGCGGCCGCCGAACAGCGTTCGCCCACCTTGTCGCCGTCCCAGAACTGCGTCACCTGGTAGAGTCCGGCGCCTTCCTGCTGTGGACCGTTGAAATCGTCATTGCCGCGGATCTGGTTTTCGGCGCAGGCCTCTACGAAGGCGTGGGTGACCGCGTTGGGGCTGCGCTGCTCGCCGACATTGAGCGGCCCGCCGCCGCCATGCAGCTCGCTTTCGCCGCGCTGGTTGCGTTCCGACCGCTTGAAATAGCCGGCGACGTCGTTCCAGCCCCAGCCTCTCGCGCCGGCGCGCTGCCAGTCGTCATAGTCGCTTTTGTCGCCGCGGACGTAGAGCATGGCGTTGATGGCGCTCGACCCGCCCAGCGCCCTGCCGCGCGGCTGAAAGCCCTTTCGGCCGTTCAGCCCGAGCTGCGGTTCGGTCTCGAACGCCCAGTTGGAGATTTTCGGCCGCCCCGAGATCATGCCGACCACACCCGCCGGCGCGCGGATCAGGATGTGCTTGCCCTCGCCGCCGGCTTCCAGCAGGCAGACGCTGACCGAAGGGTCTTCCGACAGGCGGGCCGCAAGCGTCGAGCCGGCCGAACCTCCGCCGACGATCACATAGTCGAACTCCATCGCGCCGCGCTCCCCTGTTGCGGGAACGAGCAAACATCAGACTGTCGTCACCGTAAAGGCCCGACCGCGGATCAGGTCCGCTTGCGCCGCCAGGAATAGCCCTGTCCGGCTTCCGCCGGGGCAGCGGTTGGCTGGTAATGGAGGCCGATGCCGCCGGTATCGCCCTTTTCCAGCCGCTCGATCAGCACCGGATTGGAGATTTCGAACTCGTCGAAGCCGAGCCGCAGCATGTGCGGCAGCTGGTCGACCAGCACCTGGCCGGTGGCGCGCAGCGGCCCGCCATAGCCGAAGCGGCTGCGCAGCAGTTCGGCCTTGGAGAACGACCGGCCGTCGCTGAAGCTCGGGAAGGCGAGCGCGATCAGCGACAGCTGGTCGAACAGACCGGCCAGCCGCTCGACATTGTCGCCCGGCGCCAGTTCGACGCCGATCCGCTCGCGGTCGCGCAGCCGGTCGTCGGCCTCCATCTCGAGAAACGCCGCCAGCGGCAGGATCACGCGCCCGTTGGACCCGGGCGCGGCGAACTCGTCGCCGTGCGACCAGTCGTCGGCGCGAAAGCCCGCGGGGGTCCACAGCCGGGTCTCCGGCGGGGTTGGGTTCTGGCTCATGTCCGTCCGATCGTTTCTACAGCGACGAGTCCGTCAGCGACTGGTCGAGACTGGACAGGTGAATGCCGCATTCTGTCTTGGCTTGTCCAGCCCATCGGCCGGACCTTGCATCCTCGCCGGGTTTCACCGGCTGGGTGCACGGAAAGCAGCCGATCGACAGATAGCCGTAGGCGACCAGCGGATTTTCCCTGAGCTGATGGGTGCGCATGTAGTCGGCGAGGTCCGCCGTCGTCCATTTCGCCAGGGGATTGATGCGGATGCGCGGGCCGACCGCCTCGAACACCGGCAGCGCGGCGCGGGTGGCGGCCTGGAACCGCTTGCGGCCGGTGAACCACGCCGCCAGCGGCGCGACCGCGCGCGCCATCGGCTCCACCTTGCGGATGTCGCAGCAGGCGTCGGTGCTGGAGCGATGCAGATCGCCGGCCGGATCGTGCTCGGCCAGCGCGCCCGGGCTCGGCTCGTAGACGCGGATATTGCTGAGGCCGAAATCGGCGCGCAGCGCGTCGCGATAGTTGAGCGTTTCCTCGAAATGCTTGCCGGTGTCGAGGAAGATCACTTCCAGCCCCGGGTCGATGCGCGCCAGCATGTGCAGCAGCACCGCCGAATCCGAGCCGAAGGAGGACACCGCGCCGATGCCGGCGTCGGCGAAACGGCCGATCGACAGCGCGATGATGTCCTGCGGCGCGAGGTGGCCAAACCGCGCCTCGAGCGCCGCCGCCTCGCGGGCGGCCTCGTCCTCGGCGCTCAGCGCCGCTTCAAGCGGCTTTAACTTCGCCAGCATAGAGAGCTTCCTTGAATGGAGCGGGGCCGAGGCGGCGATAGGCGTCGAGGAATTTTTCCGACGGGTCGCTGCGATGGGCGAGATAGGTGTCGACGATGGTTTCGATCGCGCCGCCGATGTCGTCGGGGCCAAAGCCGCGGCCGATGATTTCGCCGATCGACGAGTTTTCGTCGCCGGACCCGCCCAGCGTCACCTGATAGAGTTCCGCGCCCTTCTTCTCGACGCCGAGAATGCCGATATGGCCGACATGGTGATGTCCGCAGGCGTTGATGCAGCCGGAGATCTTCAGCTTCAGCTCGCCGATGTCGCGCTGGCGCTCCAGCGAGGCGAAGCGGTTGGAGATGTCCTGGGCGACCGAGATCGAGCGGGCGTTGGCCAGCGCACAGTAGTCGAGGCCGGGGCAGGCGATGATGTCGGTGATCAGGTTGGAATTGGCGGTCGCCAGCCCGTGTTCGGCGAGCCTGTCATGGACCGCCTTCAAGTCGGCGCGCGCCACATGCGGCAGGATCAGGTTCTGCTCGTGGCTGACGCGGATTTCGTTTGAGCCGTAGGTTTCGGCGAGATCGGCCACAACGTCCATCTGTTCGGCGCTGGCGTCGCCGGGCGTCTCGCCGATGGCCTTGAGCGAAATCGTCACCGCCGCGTAGTCGGGATGGCGATGGGTGGTGACGTTCTGGTCGAGCCATTCGCCAAACGAGCGCGAATCAAGCCGCGCCAGCTTCACCGCGTCGTCGCCCTCGGGGCGGGGGGCCAGCGCCGGCGGCGCGAAATAGGCTTCGATGGCGCGGATGTCGCTGTCCGGCAAGGTCAGCTCGCCGTCCTTCAGCGCCGACCATTCGGCCTCGACCTGCCGGGTGAACTCGTCCGTGCCGGTCTCGTGCACCAGGATCTTGATCCGCGCCTTGTATTTGTTGTCGCGGCGGCCGTGCAGATTGTAGACACGCACGATCGCCGTCACATAGGACAGAAGGTGCTGTTCGGGCAGGAAGTCGCGGATCTTCTTGGCAAGGATCGGCGTACGGCCCTGGCCGCCGCCCACCCACACCGCAAAGCCGAGTTCGCCCCTGTCGTTCTTCTTCAGGTGCAGGCCGATGTCGTGCGTCTGGATCGCGGCGCGGTCGCGCTCGGCGCCGGTCACCGCGATCTTGAACTTGCGCGGCAAGTAGGAAAATTCCGGATGCAGGGACGACCATTGCCGCAGGATCTCGGCATAGGGTCGCGGGTCGGCGACCTCGTCGGCGGCGGCGCCGGCGAAGTGGTCTGCCGTGACGTTGCGGATGCAGTTGCCGCTGGTCTGGATCGCGTGCATCTCCACCGACGCCAGCTCGGCCAGGACCGCCGGAATGTCCGACAGCGCCGGCCAGTTGAACTGCAGGTTCTGCCGGGTGGTGAAGTGGCCGTAGCCCTTGTCGTAGGTGCGCGCGATATGCGCCAGCTTGCGCATCTGCTTCGGCGACAGCGTGCCGTAGGGCACCGCGATGCGCAGCATGTAGGCGTGCAGCTGCAGATAGACGCCGTTCATCAGCCTGAGCGGCCTGAACTGGTCCTCGGTGATCTCGCCGGCCAGCCGGCGCTCAACCTGGTCGGTGAACTGCGTCACCCGGGCGTTGACGAAGGAGTGGTCGAATTCGTCGTAACGGTACATCGTCGTCTTCCCGTTGGATCACTGCGAGCCCACGGCCTGCTTGCCGTGGTCGAGACGGTTGGTCGGGCCGGCGGCTCGGATGCGCTCGCGCAACCGGATCGGCCGGATGCCGGCGGAGGTGACCTCGACGTCGATCAGGTCGACGTCGAGCACCTCGTTGCGGGCGAACGAGGCCTTGCCGAGCCGGTCGAGCGCCTCCTCGGCGAGCTGATCACCGGCCACCTGCGCGCCCTGCAGATGTTCCTGCCATTGATGGTCCGGGGCCATCCATACGGCCTCGCCATCGCTCAACCGGTTTGCGGTAAGAACTTTCATGTCGCCTACCTTTCACGATTGCCGGTCGGCAGGACAGCACCCCCACCCCGTACCCCTCCCCTCATGGGGGAGGGAGGCGTCATCGTTGCCGCCCTTCGATTGAGTGGCGAAAACATCGCCGGATCTGCCTCGCCCTCGAGGGGAGAGGTAAGGGGTGGGGGTATGATGTGGGACAGGGCCGCGAGCGATTGAGAGCGTTCAAAATTCGCGCCGGCGACCGCATCGCCGATGATCGTCATCACCGGCCCGGTCAGCTCCTCGCGCGATTGCAGCGCCGGCAGGTCGGCCAGCGTGCCGTGCAGCAGCCGCTTCGATGGAAGGCTGGCGTTTTCCACCACCGCCACCGCAGTGTCGGGAGACAAGCCGGCGTCGATCAGCCGCCGCGCGACGTCGGCGGCGATCGAACGGCCCATATAGACGGCGACGGTGGCGCCGGAGATGGCGAGCTTCGCCCAGTCCGGCAGCGCGCCGCCCTTGAGGTCGTGGCCGGTGGTGAACACCATCGACGAGGCGACGCCGCGCAGCGTCAGCGGCAGTTCGAA
>DDFA01000113.1:0-510 GCA_002336975.1 Phyllobacteriaceae bacterium UBA1940 | reverse complement strand
TTTCAGGCGCACCACGCGCTTGCCGTCGCGTCCGAGCGCGACCAGCAGGGCGTTGATCTCGGCCTGGGTCTTGGAGTGGCAGCCCTTGCGCTTGCCGACGCCGATGCGTTCCGAGTCGCGGCGGCCCATGGCGATGACGGCTTCGGGGACGAGCGCGTCGTGGACGATAATGTCGGCCTGCATCATCAGCCGGTGCGCCCGAAGCGTCAACAGGTCTTCAGCGCCCGGACCCGCGCCGACCAGCGCGATGTGCCCGACGGCCGCGCCCTGCCGCGCCAGCAGTTCGTCGGCGGCCGCGACCGCGTCGTCGAAACTGCCGATTTCCATCGCCCGCGCCGGCGCGCCGGTGAAGAACTCGTTCCAGTAGCGGCGCCGCGCCGCGCACTTCTGCAACAGCCGCTCGACCGCCGCGCGGTAGGACGCGGCAAGCTCAGCCAGTTTTCCTAGCGACGGCGACAGCATCCGGTCGATGCGGCTGCGGATCAGCTGCGCCAGCACCGGGCCGGCGCC
>DDFA01000083.1 GCA_002336975.1 Phyllobacteriaceae bacterium UBA1940 | reverse complement strand
GGTCGGCGAGGTCGAAGACGTCGTGGATGTCGTGGCTGATCAGGAAGATGCCGATCCCCTCGGCCTTCAACTGCTTCACCAGTTCGCCGACCTGCGCCGTTTCCTGCGGTCCGAGCGCCGCCGTCGGCTCGTCCATGATCAGGATTCTTGCGTCGAACAGAATGGCGCGGGCGATTGCGACCGACTGGCGCTGACCGCCGGACAGTCTCATCACCGGATCCTTGAAACGCTGGAACCGCGGATTGAGCCGGCCCATCACCTTGCGCGCCTCGGCCTCCATCGCCACGTCGTCGAGCGTGCCGATCGACGTCAAAAGTTCGCGGCCGAGGAACAGATTGGCCGCGGCATCGACATTGTCGGCGAGCGCCAGCGTCTGGTAGATCGTTTCGATGCCATATTTCTTGGCGTCGCGCGGATTGTTGATGTTCGCTTCCTCGCCGCGAACAAAGATTCGGCCGCTGTCGCGCCTGTAGGCGCCCGACAGGATCTTGATCAGCGTCGACTTGCCGGCGCCGTTGTGGCCAAGCAACGCCATCACTTCTCCGGGATAAAGGTCGACGGACGCGCTGTCGACGGCGCGAATGCCGCCGAAAGCGATGGAAATGTCGCGCATGTCGACGAGAGGCGTGCGGGTTTCAGCCATCGGATGTCCTCCCTAGAGACGCTTGCGATAGACGGTGTCGAGCCACACCGCGACGACGAGCACCGCGCCGACCACGATGTTCTGCAGCGGCGTGTCGATGTTGAGCATCACCATGCCCGATTGCAGCGACTGCATCAGCAATGCGCCGAGCATGGCGCCGATAATCGTGCCCGAGCCGCCAGCCAGCGACGTGCCGCCGATAACGGCCGCCGCAATCGTCAGCAGTTCGTCGAGCGTGCCCTGCGCATTGGTCGCCGCATTGAGGCGGGCGGTGGAGATCGCCGCGGCGATCGAGGCCAGCACCCCCATCAGCATGAAGATCTTCAGCGTCACCCATTTTGTGTTGATGCCGGCCAGGCTCGCCGCCTCCGGGTTGCCGCCGATGGCGAAGACATATCGGCCAAAGCGCGTGCGCGTGGTGATGAAGGTCATCACGATGCCCACGGCAATGGCTATCAGCACCGGAATGGCGATGCCGTGCGCGATGAACAACCCGCCCTCGGGCACCTGTATGTTGTTGGCCTGGGCGTATTGGTTGACGATGCCGACGGGCCACGGATAGGAGTTGGCCACCGCCGCCGCGCCCAGGATGACGGCGCAGGCAACGGCGCCGAGCAGCACCTCCGCCCAGACCGGACGAAGCGGAAAGCCGAAGCGCCGGCGTTGCGCCCGGCCGCTGACGAACATCGCGATGATGGCCAGGCAGGCAACCACCGCAACGACCCAGCTCCAGAACGCGCCGATCGAGCCGGCCGGGCCGCCGCCCATCAGCCTAAAGGTCGCGTCCATCGGCGCGATGGTCTGGCCGCTGGTGACCCACCAGGCCGCGCCACGCCAGATCAGCAAGCCGCCGAGCGTGACGATGAAGGCCGGCACTCCGAGATAGGCGATGATGTAGCCTTGGAAGGCGCCGATCGCGGCGCCGGTCGCGATGCCGACCAGCAGTGCGATCACCCAGATCGCCGGATGCCCCAGAGGCAGGCCGACGACCTGGATCAGGTAGACCGCCTGGGTGTAACCCATGATCATGCCGACAAAGCCGAGGATCGAGCCCACCGACAAGTCGATGTTGCGCGTGACGATGACCAGCACCATGCCGGTCGCCATCACCGCGACCGACGCCGACTGGACCGACAGGTTCCACAGATTGCGCGGGGTCAGGAACAGGCCGCCCGACATGATGTGCATGCCGATCCAGATGATGACCAGCGCGCCCAGCATGCCCAGCATCCGGGTATCGATTTCAGTCGCCTTGAGAAAACGGCCGACGGCGCTCAGTTCGCTTGCGCGCGCCAGATCGGCGGGCGTCTTGTGCGTCGTATCGGACATGCGGCCCTCCCCAACATGCGGTGTCCGATCATGCGTCGGCAGCGACCGCGGTTCAGCTTATAGAAACGCCGCGGAATTCGTCAAACCGCGGCGCTTCCGATGTCTTCAGTCTGGATTTGGTCAGTTGCAGACGGCAACCGAGCCGGCCGGAACGCCCTGGCACAGCGCTTCCTTGGTGATCCAGCCCGCATCGACGACCACCTTCAGATTGTCCTTGGTGATCGCGACCGGCGTCAGGAACACCGAGTTCATCTCATTGCCGCCGGGGGTCTTGAACGTCTGGACATTGGCGATTTCGGTCATCTTCTTGCCGTCGGCGAGTTGCGAGGCGATTTCGGCGGCGTTCTTGCCGAGGTCGCGTGCGTCCTTCCACACCGACACGGTCTGCGTGCCGAGCGCGACGCGGTTCAGAGCGGCATGGTCGCCGTCCTGTCCCGACACCGGAACAGACCCGGCGAGGCCCTGCGCCTGCAGCGCAGCGATCGCGCCGCCAGCGGTGCCGTCATTGGAGGCGACGACCGCGTCGACCTTGTTGCCGTTGGTGGTCAGGATCTGCTCCATGTTCTTCTGTGCATTGGCCGGCAGCCAGCCATCGGTATAGGCTTCACCGACATTCTTGATCTTGCCGGCGTCGATCGCATCCTTGAGCACTTCCATCTGGCCCGAGAACAGGAAATCGGCATTCGGGTCGGAAGACGAGCCCTTGATGAAGGCATAGTTGCCTTCCGGCTTGACCTTGAACACTTCGCGGGCCTGCATGCGGCCGACTTCCTTGTTATCGAAGGTCAGGTAGAACGCCGCCGGGTTCTCGATCAGACGGTCATAGGCGACGACCGGAATGCCTTCCGCCACGGCCTTTTCAACCGCCGGACCGATCGCCGACGCGTCCTGCGCCAGGATGATCAGCGCATTGGCGCCCTGGGCGATCAGGCTTTCGACGTCGGTCAGTTGCTTCGACGCGGACGACTGGGCGTCGGCGGAGATGTATTTGTCGCCGGCGGCCTCGATGGCGGCCTTCATGGCGGCTTCGTCGGTCTTCCAGCGCTCTTCCTGGAAATTCGACCAGGAAACGCCGATCACCTTGTCCTTGGCTTCCGCGACGGCGGCGAGCGATATCGACATGGCGACACCCGCCAGCATGGCGGTTGCAAATTTCTTCATGAGTTCCTCCCTGCGCGCCCGACGGGCGCTGGTGATTGCCGGCCTTCGGTTGCATGAAGCTTTTTTTCGAGCCTCGAAAAAAAGAATGACTCAGGGTCGCCCGTCTGTCAATATGCCTTCGCCGGGTCTCGCAATTGCGGGCGAAATTCGGTAGACCGCGCGCCTCCGGTGGCAAGCAGGGAGGTCTCGAACAGGATGAACGTCGGCATCAGACACGACGATTTGCGCCGCCGCAACCGGGCGATGGTGCTGGCTGCGGTCCGGCGGGCGGTTCGCCCCTCGCGCACCGAGATCGCCACCGTCACCGGGCTCAGCCATTCGACGATTTCGGCCATCACCTCCGACCTGATCGCCGAAGGCGTGCTGATGGAAAACCGCATGCCCGACGGCAGCGCCGCCAAGCGGGGCCGCCCGCAGGTCGCCGTGACGCTCAACCCGCACGCGGCCTCCATTGTCGCGGTTGTCTTGTCGATGAACAGCCTGTCGGCCAATCTGATCGACTATGCCGGCGCGTCGGTCGCACAGGAACGGCGTCACATTCCAACGCTGGAACTGACCCGCGAGCAGCTTGTCGCCGAGGCTGCCGCCATTGTCGGGCGAATGATCGACGCCGCGACGGCGCGGCCCCTGCGCATTGTCTTCGCCATTCAGGGCATCACCGACGCCGCCGAGCGCAAGCTGCTGTGGTCGCCGATTGTCCAGCATCTCGACGTCGAGTTCTCCGACCTGCTCGAACGGGCTTTTGGCGTCGACGTCGCGATCGAGAACGACTGCAACATGATCGCCGAGGGACTGCGCTGGCGCGACCCGCAGCGCTACGGCCGCGATTTCATCGCCGTGCTGTTGTCGCATGGCATCGGCATGGGGATGATGTTTCGCGGCCAACTGTTCAGCGGCACGCGCTCTTCTGCGGGCGAGTTCGGCCACATGGTGCACCGGCCCAACGGCGCGCTCTGCCGCTGCGGCCGCCGCGGCTGCATCGAGGCCTATGCCGGAAACTACGCGATCTGGCGCAACGCCCATGGCGTCCCCGACAGCAGGATGACCGACACCGACATATCCGACGCGGACATGAGCAAGCTGGCCGAGCGGGCGCGCTCCGGGGATGCGGCCGCCCGCGAAGCCTTCCGTATCGCCGGCGAGGCGATAGGCTTCGGCCTGGGCAGCCTGTTTGCGCTGATCGATCCCGCCCCTGTCGCCTTTGTCGGCCAGGGCGCGCACGCCTTCGACCTGATGGAGCGGCCGATCCGCGACGCGATCGCCGCGACCGCCGGCGGCCAGCATGCGGATTCGATCGTGTTCGACACGCTACCCGATGAGGCGCCGATCATTCTGGAAGGCTGCGCGATGCGGGCGCTCGCCGTCGTCGATCAGCGGATCTCGGCCGGAGCTCCGATCGAGCGGTTGCCGGCCTGAGGCCGCGGCGCGAACTGCCCGCCGATCCGGCGACGCGGCTCACTCCCGCACCACGGTCGTTCCGGCAATCCTGTCATAGACCGGGTCCTTGTCTGTCACGAGCGAGATCGCAATCCAGGCGAGCCAGCTCAGCGCCAGGAATTGACCGGCCAAATGAATGAAAAACCATTGGCCGCCCGGCATCATCATCTGGCGCCAGGCTGCGACGCCGGTTGCGTCCGAAATCGGGGAGATGATCCAGAACTGAGCCGCAAACACCGGCAGGAACCCGGCAATTTTCACCGCTTCGCGCAACAGGGCGGTCTCGAACGGCAGACCGACAACATCCGGAGCGGCCCGGGACGCCGTTCTGATCTTGACCAGCCGTTTTCCGATGGTTGCGCCGGCCAAAGTCTCGGAAATCACAAAATAGAGAAATACGGCGATGACGAGCGTGCCGTAGATCCAGGTCATGTATGGCATGAAACCATGCATGCCGAAGGCAGGCGCGCCAGGGCCCGGCAGGACTGGCCCCATCATGCCCGGCATCGTCAACGGCGCACCCACAATCAACACCGCAAGGAAGACAAGATAGTCTACGAAGAGAGCGACAAACCGTGGCCCAAATCCAACATGTCGCGATTGAGACGTCGCCGGTTCAATGGTCATCACAGCACCCACTTTCTCGCCCGTTGCGCTCGCTGCGCTGGGCAAAAAGAAAGATGGGAGGCCAATCCGCAAAAGTTTAGCCTTTGCCACCCTGCAACGCAGAATAATTCCGACCTGTCGGGACAACCTGTCGGTTGCGGCCCGGGCCGACGCCGTCACGCCGCGCTGAGTTTCGCCAGCGTCGCCTCGTCGACTTCGAAGTTGGCGTAGACGTTCTGCACGTCGTCGTCGTCTTCCAGCACCGCGACCAGCTTCATCAGCGACTGGGCGCGCTCCTCGTCTACCGGCACATTGTTCTGCGGCTTCCAGATCAGCTTGACGCTCTCGGCCTCGCCCAACGCTGTTTCCAGCGCCTTCGACACCTCGTTCAGATCCTCAAAGCCGCAATAGATCGTGTGGCCTTCCTCGTCGGACTCGACATCCTCGGCGCCGGCGTCGATCGCCGCTTCCATCACCTTGTCCGCCGAGCCCGCGGAAGCCGGGTAATAGATTTCGCCGACACGGTCCCACATAAACGAGACGGAGCCGGTTTCGCCCAGCGCCCCGCCGGCCTTGGTGAAGGCGGCGCGCACGTTCGAGGCCGAGCGGTTGCGATTGTCGGTCAGCGCCTCGACGATCACCGCGACGCCGCCGGGGCCGTAACCCTCGTAGCGGACCTCTTCGTAATTATCGGCGTCGCCGCCGGTCGCCTTGTTGATGGCGCGCTGGATATTGTCCTTGGGCATCGACTCGGCCTTGGCGTTCTGGATCGCCAGCCGCAGGCGCGGATTCATGTTGGGATCGGGCATGCCCTGCTTGGCGGCGACGGTGATTTCGCGCGCCAGCTTGGAAAAGATCTTCGACCGGATGGCGTCCTGGCGGCCCTTCCGGTGCATGATGTTCTTGAACTGACTATGGCCGGCCATCGAAGCCCTCTGAATTGCCAGAATGATCTGAGATGGGCGGCTTATAGTGAATGAGCCGGGAAACGTCCAGAAGGACCCGAAATGAAGCTTTCGATGCCTCCTTTGCCGCTGACAGGCGGCTGCCAGTGCGGTCAGGTGCGATACACGATCGCCGCCACGCCCCATGTGTTTTATCTATGCCATTGCAGGGAGTGCCAGCGCCACACATCGAGCGCGTTCGGGGAATCGCTCCGCGTCCGCAGCGCCGATCTCGAGGTGCAGGGCGCCCTCAGGACATTCCGGAGACTGTCGGACAGCGGCAAGTCGCGCGAAGGCCATTTCTGCCCCGACTGCGGCGTGCGCATCGTCCATGGAACCGCAGGCAGCGAGATGGTCAACATCAAGGCCGGCACGCTCGACGACGCGACGTGGCTGGTCCCGGCCGGGCACATCTGGACCCGTTCGAAGCAGGCCTTTGTCGTCATCGGCGCGGACGAGATCGCCTATGACGCGCAGCCGCGGGACGACTATGCGGCCATGGCCGCCCGCTGGCGCGACATGATCGCGCCCGCTGGGCAAAGCGTTGTTTGATCGAGGTCAATGAGCCCAGCCGCCAAAGCTGCGATGAGAGGGCGCAACGCCGAGGCGCCGATGAACATCACCGTACGCGAACAGATCGAGGCTAAGGTGCCTCGATACACCAGCTATCCCACTGCACCGCATTTTCACGCCGGCGTCGGCGAGGCCGAAGCGGCCGCATGGATGGCGGCGCTATCGCCCGGTGACCGCGTCTCCCTCTATATTCACGTGCCGTTCTGCGACAAACTGTGCTGGTTCTGCGCCTGCCACACCAAACACACGCTGCGCTATGAGCCGGTCGCGCGCTTTCTTCAGGTGCTGCATGCCGAGATACGCCTTGTCGCGGCCCACCTGCCCCGGGGCGTGATCGTCGACGCCATCCATTTCGGCGGCGGCTCGCCGACAATGCTGACCCCCGACGATTTCATCCAGCTTGTCGCTGCCCTGCGCTCGACACTGCCGGTCGATCCGGCCGCCAGCCTCAGCGTCGAGATCGACCCCAGCGACATGACCCGGGACCGGCTCGACGCGCTTGCCCAGGCCGGGCTGACGCGCGCCAGTCTCGGCGTCCAGGATTTCGACCCCCGCGTCCAGCAGGCGATCAACCGCAAGCAGAGTTTTGAGTTGACCAGGTCGGTTGTCGACGGCGTACGCCTGCGCGGCGCAACCTCGGTCAATCTCGACCTGCTCTACGGCCTCCCGCATCAGACCAGCGAAAGCCTGGCGTCGACGGTCAGCCGCGCGCTCGAACTGCTGCCCGACCGCATCGCCCTGTTCGGCTATGCCCACGTGCCGTGGTTCAAGAAACACCAGACGATGATCGACGAGGCCTGGTTGCCGGGACCGGTCGAGCGGCTTGAGCAGTTCCAGACCGCGGCGAGCCGGATCGTGGACGCCGGTTATGTCGCTATCGGCATCGACCATTTCGCCCTTCCCGGAGACGGTCTGGCGCTGGCCGCCGCCCAACGCCGGCTGCGGCGCAACTTCCAGGGCTACACCGACGACGATTGCGACACGCTCATCGGTCTTGGCCCGTCATCGGTCAGCAAGTTCCGGCAGGGCTATGTGCAGAACGCCACAGCGACCGGCGACTACGAGGCCAAAGTTCTCGACGGCGGGCTACCGGCGGCGCGCGGCATCGCCCTGACCGCGGACGACATGGCCGCCGCCTGGGTCATCGAACGGCTGATGTGCGACTTTGCTTTCGACAAGCGCGCCTTGCGCGAAGGCCACGGAAACGCCGGCGAACGGCTGCTGGCGCGCGCCCGCGACTTGGCCGGTGACGACGTTTCCGGCCTGCTCGACCAGGGCGACCGGTTCGTCGTCGCTCCATCCCATCGCACGATAGCCCGCACTGTCGCGGCGCGATTCGACGACTATCTGGCGCGCGGCGGCGCAAGGCATTCGGCCGCCGTCTGACACATACGCCCGGAAAAGGAAACGGGGCCGTTTCCGGCCCCGCTGCGTTCAGTGTTTTGTCGTATCGGACGACCCCGCGTCCGGCTGCTTGCGGCGCCTGGCCAGCATGTTCAGCCCTTCCACCAGCGCCGAGAACCCCATCGCGGCGTAGATGTAGCCCTTGGGCACGTGATAGCCCATGCCGTCGGCGATCAGCGTCATGCCGATCATCAAGAGGAAGCCCAGCGCCAGCATGACGATGGTCGGGTTCTTCTCAATGAAATTGGCCAGCGGCGTCGCGGCCACCAGCATCACGGTCACGGCGACGATGACGGCGATATACATGATCGCGATGTGATCGGTCATGCCGACAGCGGTAATGATCGAATCGATCGAGAACACCAGGTCGAGCAGCAGGATCTGGAACACCGCGCCGGCCATCGTCAGCTGCAGCGTTTCGCCCAGCATGCTGTCCTTGTGATCGACCGAGTCCACCGTGTGGTGGATTTCCTTGGTCGCCTTCCACACCAGGAACAGGCCGCCGCCGATCAGGATCAGGTCGCGCCAGGAGAAGGAGTGGCCGAACAGGCTGAACACCGGCTCGGTCAGCTGCACGATGATCGAGATGGTCGCAAGCAACACCAGCCGCATGATCAGCGCGGCGCCGATGCCGAGGCGCCTGGCGGCCACACGCTGATGTTCAGGCAGTTTGTTCGACAGGATCGAGATGAAGATCAGATTGTCGACGCCAAGGACGACTTCGAGGATCACAAGCGTGGCCAGCGCCACCCACGCTGTCGGGTCCGAGGTCCACTCGAAATACGGCAGCAACCACTCCATTCAGTCTATCCCTTCATCCGAACCGGTTTTGAGTTTCGGGCAGAGGTAGGTCTAGGCGCGCCGATTTCAATGTATGAGCAGTGTCGTGCGGCAAAAAAGCATGGATTGCGCCGATCTTCGGCTACTCTAACGCCAGAAAGCGGGCGTCGTCTCCTCGAGACGCGGCCCTAGCCGCAGCGGCGCGATCCGCTCCGCCAGGCCGGTGCGGTCCGAAATGTCGACGCCGACGCCGCAGATCGTCGCCGGGCCGGAGGCGGCCTCGAAACGACCCTTCGGCACTTTCGACAGGAACCTGTTCAGCGGTTCCTCCTTGTCCATGCCGAGCGAGGAATCATAATCGCCGCACATGCCGGCGTCGCCCATGAAGGCGGTGCCGCCATTGAGTATCTGGTGGTCGGCCGTGGGGTGATGGGTGTGCGTGCCCACCACCAGGCTGGCGCGGCCGTCAACGAAATGGCCGAAGCACATTTTTTCCGACGTCGCCTCGGCGTGGAAATCGAACACCGCCGCGTCGGCCTGTTCGCCAAGCGGGCAGGCCGCCAGCGCGTGTTCGGCCGCCACGAACGGGTCGTCCAGCTCGGGATGCATGAAGACCCGGCCCATGATGTTGGACACCATCACCCGGGCGCCGTTCTTCGCGATGTAGAGGCCGGAGCCATGCCCGGGTGTTCCGACCGGAAAATTCGCCGGACGCAAAAAGCGTTCCTCGCGCGAGGCGAAATCCAGCGCCTCGCGCTGGTCCCACACATGATTGCCGGTGGTCACGACATCGGCGCCGGCGTTCAGCGTTTCCAGGAAAATCTCGTGGGTGATGCCAAACCCGCCGGCGGAGTTCTCGCCATTGACGATGACGAAGTCGAGCCTGAAGTCGGAGATCAGGCCGGGCAGTTGTTCCCACACCGCCGTGCGGCCGGTGCGGCCCACCATATCGCCGAGAAAAAGAAGTCGCATCCGGCGATCTACGGCGTCGCGCCGACCCTGCGCAAGCCCCGTTCGGTCAGGAATTCGGGAATCTGCACATCGTGCGGCTGGTCGGGCACCCGTTCGACCCGCTGGCACTCGAAGGCGATGCCGATCAGCCGCGGCGGCCGCGGCCCGGCCTGCAGCCTGGCGATGGCGCGATCATAGTAGCCGGCGCCGTAGCCGATGCGGTGTCCGCGATCGTCGAAGGCCGCCAGCGGCACCAGCATCAGGGTCGGCTCCAGCACGTCCGCGTCGGGACCGGGACCCGAGGTGCCAAAACCCATGTCGATGAGTTCGGCGCCGCGCACCAGTTCGCGGAACACGATCGTGGTCTTGTCGAGGATCGCCGGCAGCGTCAGCCGCGCGCCTTTGGCCCGCAGCGCAAACATCAGCGGCCTGACGTCGACCTCCGACAGCATCGGCCAGAAACCCGAAACGACCTCGCCGGGGCCGATGTCGATCCTTCCGGCTTCGTCGGCCATCGCCAGCGACGCCTCGATGCGCCAATGCGGATCGAGACCGTCGCGCCGCGCCAGCGCCTGCCGGCGCAGTTCCTTCTTTTGCGACTTGATGTCCATGAGATTCTCCCGGGCCGACCTTATCCAGCCCGGGATCGCATGATTGTTCAATCAGCGACGTCTTTGCTGCGCCGGAAAAATGGAAAGCGGCGAACCACCCAACCGATGGAATGGTTGATCCCGGGAGCCTACAAAGTAGGTGGGCGCCGTGTGAAAGGACCCACGGGTCCTTCCAGGGACAGCTCCCTAGGGATCAATAAGGCCCCGGGGAAAAGTTATTCCTGTCGGGGAGAGCAGAACGCCGACGTCAATATAGGACAGTCGCCCGCGCCGCGCCAGCTTGATCAGGTGAGGCGCGCGTCGAGCGTGATCTTGATCGCGCCGAGCGCCTTCGACACCGGGCAGCCCTGCTTGGCCTTGTCGGCAAGTTCCCTGAACCTGGCCTCGTCGATGCCCGGAACATTGCCAACCAGCGTCAGCGCGCTGCCAGTGATGCCCGTGCCCGGCACAAGCGTCACCACGGCCCTGGCGTCGAGCTTTTCGGCCGGAGTGCCGTTTTCGGCGAGGAAATGCGACAGCTGCATCGCGAAGCAGCCGGCATGCGCCGCCGCGATCAACTCTTCCGGATTGGTGCCGCTCCTGCCGCTCTCGTCCTCGAACCGGGTTTTGAACGAATAGGGCTGCGCCTTGAACGCCCCGCTTTGCAGGTCGATCGCGCCGCTGCCTTCTTTCAGATTGCCGCGCCAGACGGCGTTTGCGTGACGGTCCATCGGTCTCTCCCTTCATCGATGATGACAAGACATAGGGTGCGCCCGCGCCGCCGGCTGTAAGCCAGGTCGCAAAAAGTCAGATCGCCTCGCCGCGCAGCAGCCGCGGCGTCGAGTCGCTCAGTCCCGACGCCTGGCGAATGAAAAACTCCTTCATCCGCGGCATCCGGTCGACAATGCCGAGCCCCAGGTCGCGGATCGCGCGCAGCGGGCCGAGATCGTTGGAGAACAGGCGATTGAGCACGTCGGTCGTCACCCCCATCTGCACCGTGTCGAAGCGCCGCCAGCGCTCATATTGCTCCAGCACGTCCAGCGCGCCGATATCCTGGCCGAGCCGATCGGCCTCGACGACGACTTCCGCGAGCGCGGCGGCGTCCTTGAAGCCGAGGTTCAGCCCCTGCCCGGCGATCGGATGAATGCCATGCGCGGCGTCGCCGGCGAGCGCAAAGCGCGGCGCCACGAACGCCCGCGCCAGCGTCAGGCCGAGCGGCCAGGCGCGGCGGCCGCCTTCGACCCGGATTTCGCCGAGCCGAAGTCCGAATCGCTGTTCGAGTTCGGTCTCGAAGACAAAATCGTCCTCGGCGACGATGCGGTTGGCGTCTTCGGTCCGTTCGGTCCACACGATCGACGAACGATGCTCGCCATTGGGCCCCGGCGGCAGCGGCAGCGTCGCAAACGGCCCGGCCGGCAGGAAGTGCTCGTCGGCGCGCCCGTTGTGCGGCCGCTCGTGGATGACGGTGCAGACAATGCCGGACTGGCCGTAATTCCAGGTCACGGTCTTGATGCCGGCCATGTCGCGCAGCCGCGACTTGACGCCGTCGGCGGCGACCAGCAGCGATGCGGTCAGCTTGCCGCCGTCGGCCATGTCGACCGTGACGGCCCCTGGACCAACGTCAAACGAATTGACGGCGACGCCCTCCTGCAGCACGACGCCGAGTTCGGCGGCGCGGCGGCGCAGCGACCCGTTGAGCACGCTGTTGGCCACCATGTTGGCGAATGGTTCCCCCGGCCCCACATCGCCGCCAAAGGTCAGGAACACCGGCCGCACCGGATCGGAGGTGCGCGAATCGGTCACCACCATGTCGCGGATCGGTTCGGCGTTCGGCGCAATCTCGTCCCAGCAGCCGAGTTGCCGCAACATCCTTACCGCCGCCGCGGCGATTGCCGACGCGCGCCCGTCCTTGCGCCAGACGCCCGGCGGCGCGGCGTCGACGATTGCGATGCGAAGCGAGGGCCGCGCGGCGGCGATCGCCACCGCGCACGCCAGGCCGACGTATCCGGCGCCGGCGATGACGATATCAACCCGGCTTTCGCCGCCGGTTCGGGAGCGGTCAGTCGCCATCGAATTCTCCACAAGGCCCGATCGGGCCGCTCACGGCTTGACATCCGACCGAGGGCCGGTCGAATGCCTGTTCATCACATTTCAGGGTCCGGACCGGAAACATGAGCGCCGACATCCAAACGATCCAATCCATTCTCGACATTGAGACGCTGGAGCACAACCTGTTTCGTGGTCGCAGCCCCTCGACGTCCTGGCAGCGCGTGTTCGGCGGCCAGGTGATCGCCCAGGCGCTTGTCGCGGCGCAGCGCACCGTCGCCGACGACCGCTTCGTCCATTCCCTGCACGGCTATTTCATGCTGGGCGGAGATCCGTCGATCCCGATCGTCTACGACGTCGAGCGCCTGCGCGACGGCGGCTCGTTCACCACCCGGCGCGTCACCGCCATCCAGCACGGCAAGGCGATCTTTTCGCTGGAAGCGTCTTTCCAGATCGACGAGCCCGGATTTGAGCACCAGTCGACGATGCCTGACGTGCCGATGCCGGAAACGCTGCTCGGGCAGGCGGAGATGATCGAACGCTATGGCGACGTGATGCGTGAGGAGATCACCCGATACTGGCGGCGCCAGCGGCCGATCATGATCAAGCCGGTCGCGGTCGAACATTACACCAGCCGCGAAAAGCTCGACCCGGTGCAGAACAACTGGGTAAAATTCCGCGAACAGGTGCCGGCCGAGCGTCACGTGCGCGCCGCGCTCCTCGCCTACATGTCGGACATGACCCTGCTCGACACCTCGACCTTTCCCCATGGCCGGGCGGTGTTCGATTCCGACCTGCAGGTGGCGAGCCTCGACCACGCGATGTGGTTTCACCGCGACGATCCGCTCGACGACTGGCTGCTCTATTCGCAGGACAGCCCCTGGTCCGGCGGCGCGCGCGGCTTTACCCGCGGTTCGATCTACCGTCGCGACGGCGTATTGATCGCCTCCGTCGCCCAGGAAGGGCTAGTGCGGGTGCACACCGCGCAAAAAACATAGTCAATATCCCAAACTTGCCTATTTTCTAGGCACTTGAGGCTGCGGATTTTTCAGGCGCGCAGCCCGTCGGTTCACGTCACCCCGATAAATCAATGACTTGCCGCATGTGCGAGCAATTGGCACGGACCTTGTATCCGGATTTGCCAGTCGCTTGCGCTTGCCGTTGGCGATTGAACCGAATCGCGGGGACCTCCGCAAAGCAGAGGGTGAAACCTTATGAAAATCGTGATGGCGATCATAAAGCCGTTCAAACTCGACGAGGTGCGCGAAGCCCTCACAGGGGTCGGCATCCAGGGCCTGACGGTCACCGAAGTCAAAGGCTACGGGCGGCAGAAGGGTCACACTGAAATCTATCGCGGCGCCGAATACGCGGTGAGCTTCCTGCCCAAGCTGAAGATCGAGATCGCGGTGCCGGCGGATCTGGCCGACAAGGCCGTCGAGGCGATCGCCGGGGCGGCCAAGACCGGCCAGATCGGCGACGGCAAGATCTTTGTGTTCTCCATCGAACAGGCCGTGCGCATCCGCACCGGCGAAACCGACAACGACGCGCTCTAGCCGCAACCCGCATTCCAAGGAGAGTTTCATGACCTTTTCCAATCGTCTTGCGCGACGCGCGCGCCCGGCCCTGCTGGGTTCACTGGCGCTGTGCGCGTCGTCGCTGGCCGCTCTGGCGCAGGAAACGACCGCGCCGGCCGCCGCTCCCATTGTCGACAAGGGCGACGTCGCCTGGATGATGGTCTCGACCATCCTCGTCCTGTTCATGATCCTGCCCGGCCTCGCCTTGTTCTATGGCGGCCTGGTGCGCGCCAAGAACATGCTGTCGGTGCTGATGCAATGCACGATGATCACCGCGGTGGTGATGGTGGTGTGGGTGTTCTGGGGCTATTCGTTTGCCTTTGGCGGCTCAGACAGCGCCTTTTTCGGCGGCTTCGCCAAGCTCTTCCTGGCCGGCGTGACGCCGGATTCGAGGGCCGCGACCTTCTCGGCCGGCTACGAGATTCCCGAATACGTCTTCATCGCCTTCCAGATGACCTTTGCCTGCATCACCCCGGCGCTGATCGTCGGCGCCTTCGCCGAGCGCATCCGTTTCTCGGCATTGGTTGTTTTCGTGCCATTGTGGGTGACGTTCGTCTATTTCCCGATCGCCCATATGGTCTGGGACGCCAACGGCCTGATCTTCACCGGCGCTCACGCCGGCGGCATCGCCGCGCTGGACTTTGCCGGCGGCACCGTCGTCCACATCAATGCCGGCATCGCCGGCCTGGTCGGAGCCATCGTCATCGGCCAGCGCGCCGGCTATCGCCGGGACAACATGGCGCCGCATTCGATGACCTTGACCATGGTCGGCGCCTCGATCCTGTTCGTCGGCTGGTTCGGTTTCAACGCCGGTTCAGCGCTCGAAGCCAATTCCAGCGCTGCGCTCGCCATGATCAACACCTTCACCGCCACCGCGGGCGCGGTCATCGCCTGGGTGGCGATCGAAGCCGTGCTGCGCCGCAAGGCCTCGATGCTGGGCGCGGCGTCCGGCGTCGTCGCCGGCCTGGTCGCGGTGACGCCGGCCGCCGGCGTCATCGGGCCGGTGGCCGCGATCGTGCTCGGCGCGATCTCGTCGGCCATCTGCTACTACTTCGTGGCGGTGGTGAAGCTGCGCCTCGGCTACGACGATGCACTCGACGTCTTCGGCATCCATGGCGTCGGCGGCATGGTCGGCGCCATCGGAACCGGCGTCTTCGCGTCCGCCTCGCTTGGCGGCATAGGCTACGCCGACGGCGTCAGCATGGGCGGCCAGGTCTATTCGCAGATCATCGCGGTGCTGATAACCATCGTATGGAGCGGCGTCGGCTCCGCGATACTCTACAAGTTCGTCGACGCGATCGTCGGCCTGCGCCCGACTCCGGAAGCCGAGCGCGAAGGCCTCGACCTCTCCTCGCACGGCGAGGTAGCCTATCATTCCTGACGCGGATTTCCGGCGCGGACGCTCGCCGCGCCGACCTGCTCCCGGAAGAAGGCGTTCGCGCCTTCCCGACCTGGGCCCGGATTTTTCCGGGCCCCTTTTTCTTGCCGCGTTTCGCCGCGCTCAAGCTGCCGATCCGGCAGCCATGGTTAATGCCCCCTTAACCACCGGCGGCTAGGCTTGCAGCCGAATCCGCGAGCTCGATCCCGTGCGCGCGGCCTATCTACGTGGGGATCAAATGCGTTCTGGCCTGTCGACATCCTCGGCCCTCCTGGACAGTGGCAGCGGGCTTGCCGCATTCGCCCGGCGTCAGGCGGAGCGGCTTGGGGGCGTTGCGATGATCGCGGCCGCAACCGCCGCCGTCGGCGCGCTGGCCACCTGGAACGTCGCCGACCCCAGCTTCAGCCACGCCACCGACAATCCGGTCACCAATGCGCTCGGCTATCCCGGCGCGGTCTATGCCGACATCGCAACCCAGTTCTTCGGCCTGGCCGCTTTGGTCACGCTGCTGCCGCTGATCGCCTGGGGCCTGCTCTTCGCCATGGGCCGCCGGCCAAACAGGCTGGCCGCCCGCGGCGCCGCCTGGCTGGCGGCGTCGGTTCTGGCGGCCGGCATCGCCGGCTGCGTGTCGCCCTCGTCGGGCTGGCCGCTACCGACCGGCATGGGCGGCGTCGCCGGCG
>DDFA01000050.1:18682-28877 GCA_002336975.1 Phyllobacteriaceae bacterium UBA1940 | reverse complement strand
GCGATCATCGGATCGTAGAAAGGCGAAATCTCCTGGCCGGAACGAATGCCGTGGTCGACCCGTACGCCTTTGCCCGAGGCAGGTTGCCATTCGAACACCGTGCCACTTTGCGGCAGGAAATTCTTTTCCGGCGATTCCGCGTAGAGCCGCACCTCGATCGCGTGGCCGGCGAGCCGCACGTCGTCCTGCGCCAGCGGCAGCTTTTCGCCGGCCGCCACACGCAATTGCCATTCGACGAGATCGAGACTCGTGATTTCTTCCGTCACGGGATGTTCGACCTGCAGGCGCGTGTTCATTTCCAGAAAATAGAATTCGCCGTCCGCGCCGAGCAGGAATTCCACCGTGCCAGCGCCGCGATAGGAAATCGCCTTGGCCGCAGCGACGGCCGCCGCGCCCATCCTTTCCCGCAATGCGGGCGAAACCGCAGGCGACGGCGCTTCCTCGATCACCTTCTGGTGGCGGCGCTGCGCCGAGCAGTCGCGCTCGAACAGATGCACGGCGTTGCCGTGATTGTCGCCGAACACCTGCACCTCGATGTGGCGCGGCTTCTCGACATATTTCTCCACCAGCACAGCGTCGTCGCCGAACGCCGCCTTCGCCTCGCGTTTGGCGCTCGCCAGCGCATCGGCGAATTCGTCCTGGGTGTCGACCTTGCGCATGCCTTTGCCGCCGCCGCCGGCGCGCGCCTTGATCAGCACCGGAAAGCCGATCTCCGACGCCTTGGTCGCCAGCAGCACCAGCGCCTGGCCGTCGCCGTGATAGCCTGGCACCACCGGCACGCCGGCCTTTTCCATCAGCGCCTTGGCGGCGTCCTTGAGGCCCATGGCGCGGATGGCCGAGGNNAGGAAGCCGTAGCCCGGGTGGATGGCCTGCGCGCCGGTCGCCCTGGCCGCCTCGATGATCCTGTCGCCGCGCAGATAGCTGTCGGCGACGGGGGCGGGGCCGATGTTCACCGCCTCGTCCGCCATTTCGACATGCAGCGAGCGCGCATCCGCGTCGGAATAGACCGCCACGGTTGCGATCCCCATGCGCCGTGCGGTGCGGATCACCCGGCAGGCGATCTCGCCACGATTGGCGATCAGGATTTTGGAGAACATCGTCGTCGTTGCGGCCATGCGTAACAGTTCCTCTCCCGGCGTCCGGACTCGTCGATCAACCGATCCGGACCCTGCTTATGGCCTCACTTGGCGTTGCTGAGAAGCCCGAAATAGGCTCCTTGCGGGTCGACGCAATTGGCGATCCACTGTCCGCCCGGCACCTGATGCGGTCCCATCAGCACCTGGCCGCCATTCGACCGCACCCGGTCGGCCGCCGCGTCGATGCCCTCGACGACAAAATAGAAACCCCAGTTTACCGGCACGTTGGGTGGACAGTTCATCATGCCGCCGCCTTGCGTGCCGGTCTGCATGAAGGTCTGATACGTGCCCATCTCGCCCATCTCGACGGCGGCGGCGCGGGTCCAGCCATAGAGGCTGGAATAGAAATCGAATGCCTTCGGCCAGTCCGCCGCCATCAGTTCGCACCATCCGACATGGCCCGGCGTCATCGGCGCGGCGGGCGGCTGGTCGGGGCCGTTGGGCTGCAGCAGCATATACATCGCCCCCTGCGGGTCGGCGACCAGCGAGAACGAGCCGACGCCGGGAATGTCCTGCGGCGGCCGGTGGACCTTGCCGCCGGCCCTGGCGACCGCGTCGGTTTCCTTGCCGATGTCGTTCGCCTTGATATAGCCGATCCAAGCCGGGACCGCTCCCATCGCGGCGGCTTCCTTGGGGATGGTCATCAGCCCGCCGATACCGACGCCGCCGGCATTGACGACGACATAACGCATGTCGGGCTGCGGAAACTCCTGCGTCGTCCATCCCACCACGGCCGGATAGAATTTCTCGGCGGCGGCAAGATCGGTGGTCATCAATTCATACCAGAAGAAACCCGTAGCCATGTGGATTGTCCTTTGTTTGAGTAAGCACGCACTCCACCACCATCAGGCGATATTTTGGCAATTGATGGAAGGTGGAGAATTAATTTCCGTAAGACGCGTCGTCGCATGCAACCGCCGCAGGCCCATTCCAGGCGGCGGCGCGGCGTGACATAGTTCGCGACGTGATCTGGCGGTCGTTGGCATCGGCGATAGTGGTTTTGCTGCTTCTGCTCGGCGGCGGGGCGGGGTCGTTTGCGCAGCAGTCGACCTCGCTCAAGGGTGTGGCGCTTGTCATCGGCCAGTCCGGCTACCGCCATATCGACGCCTTGCCCAATCCGGCCAATGACGCGCGCGACATGTCGAAACTGCTCACCGACATGGGTTTCGAGGCCCGGTCGGTCACCGACCGCGACGCGACAAAACTGCGCCGCGACCTCGAACGCTTCGAGGAAGACGCCGAAGACGCCGACGTGGCGCTGATCTATTATTCCGGCCATGGCATCGAGGCGGGCGGCGACAACTGGCTGGTGCCGGTGGACGCGGAAGTTTCCTCGCTCGACGACGCCGGCGAGCGGCTGGTGTCGCTGTCGGCGGTGATCGATCGCCTCAAGGCGGTCGCGCCGGTGACGATCGTGCTGCTCGACGCCTGCCGGACCAGTCCGTTTCCGCCGGGCGCGACCGTCAGGACCTCGCCCGACGCGACGCCCGCGCCGGTCGGCGCCGCGGGTCTGGGGCTGGCGCGCGGCATGAAACTGTTCAACCCCGGGCAGAAGCCGGGCGCGGCCAACGACAGTCTCGGCATCGTCATCGGCTTCGCCGCCGAACCGGGCGAACCGGCGCTGGACGGCCAGGCGGGGTCGAACAGCCCTTACGCAACCGCGCTGTTGCGGCACCTGACGGCGCTGAAGGGCGTCGAGTTCGGCCAGGTGATGCGCATGGTCACCGAGGAGGTCTATCTCGCGACCGGAACCAGGCAGCGGCCGTGGACCAACGAAAGCCTGCGCCGGCTGCTCTATTTCGGCCTTGCGCCGCCGGAACCGGTCGGTCCGGAAGGCCGGATCACCGGCGAGCGGCGGCAATTACTCCTGACCATGGCCGACCTGCCGTCGGTCGAGCGCACCCAGGTGGAGCAGGTGGCGCTGCGCGAGGGCGTCAAGCTCGACGCGCTCTACGGCGTGTTGCGGGCGATGGGAACCGAGATTGTCCCCAAAGATCCCGTCCAGCTTGAAAAGCTGCTGCAGGCCCAGGCGGTGCGGCTGCGCGACATGATCCGGCAGCGCGAGGCGCTGCGCACCGACGATCCCGAGATCGTGCAGCTTGCCGCCGCTGCCGACCGGGCGATCGGCGAGGGCGCAATCGCCACGGCGCGCGGGTTTCTCGACCAGGCGGTGGCGCGCATCGAAACCAATGCCGGAACCGTCGATGCGCTCGAGCAGCAGGTGAAGGAAAAACGTCTCGCCGACGCCGCGATCTACGCCAGGCGGGCCGACGCCTCGGCCCTGGCCTTCGCGTTCGCCGCCGCAGCCGCCGATTACGCCACGGCGTTTGAACTCGTCGAGAAATGGGACGACACGCTGGCCTGGAACTACCGCAACCAGCAGGCCGAAGCGCTGCGCGGCCAGGGCGAGGCGCATGGCGACAAGGCCGCCTACGAGCAGTCCATCGCCGCCTACCAGTCGGTGCTGGACATGCTTCCCTCCGGCGACAGGGGCAGGGACTGGGCCACCACCGGCAACAATCTGGCGGTCACGCTCTACGATCTGGGCGAGATCGAGCATGGCACGGCCAGCCTCGACAAGGCGCTGGCGCTGTTTGAGGAGGTGACGACCGTCTTCGCCGGCCTTGGCGACGACCGCAATTGGGCCAGCGCCCGCAATAATATCGGCGGGCTGCTGATGGAACTGGGCGAGCGTCGCGGCGACCCGGCGCTGACCCGCCAGGGGCTAGAGGCGCTGAAGGCGGCGCTGGCCAGGCGGCCGCGCCAGACCGAGCCCACCGACTGGGCCGACACCCAGGGCAATATCGGCATCGCCGAATATTCGCTCGCCAGCGCCGCCGGCGACGTCGACGGATTGCTGCGCGCCGAAACCGCCTACCGCGCCGCGCTCGACGTCAGCACGCTCGCCGCCAATCCGATCGGCTGGGGCACCTTGACCAACAATCTCGGCAACACCCTGACTTCGCTTGGTCTCGCCAGGAACGATCCGGCCTATCACCGGCGGGCGATCGACGCCTTTGAACAGGCGATGACCGTGCGCACCCGCGAAACCTGGCCCTATGACTGGGCTTCGACCCAGCTCAATCTCGGCGTCGCCTACGCCAACCTGTCGCGGCACGAAACCGGGATTGACGCGCTCGACAAGGGAACCGCGGCGTTTCAGGCCGCGCTCGAGGTATTCCAGCGCGACCGCACGCCGCTGCAATGGGCGTCGGCGCAGAACAATCTCGGATCGACCTTGCAGACGACGGGCCAGCGCAACCGGGACATCGAAACGCTGCGCCGTTCGCTCGCCGCCACGGAGGCCGCGCGCGAGGTCTACGACGCCGACGCGTTCCCGATGGACTGGGCGATGACCCAGCTGAACGCCGGCAACACGTTGCACCTGATGGCGCTGATCGGCGGCGACCCGACCTTTGAACGCCGCTCCGCCGACGCCTACCGCAACGCCTTGAAGGAGTATCGCCGCGACCGCGCGCCGATGTTGTGGGCGCAGACCAATCTCGCGCTCGGCCGTGTGCTGCAGACGCTGGCGAATGCCGATGCCGGCGTCGCCACGCTGGAAGAGGCGATCGCCGCGACGCGCGGCGCGCTCGAGGTGATGACGCCGCAGAACGGTCCGGTCGACTGGGCCAATGCGCAGTCGCGGCTCGGCCAGTGCCTGCTCAACCTGTCGGGGCGCACCGGCAAGGCCGAACCTCTGGCCGAGGCGCGCGCGGCGTTCGAGGCGTCGATGCAGGTGTTCACCAGGGAGGCCGATCCGGTGCAGTGGGCGTTCGCCCAGAACAATATCGGCGACGTGCACTGGAACCTGGCGGGTTTTGGCGGCGGCAAGACCGAGGCCGACCAGGCGGTCAGCCGCTTCGAGGCCGCAAGGGCGGTGTTCGCCGAACTGGGGCGGGCGGACATCATCGCCTTGCTCGACGCCAAGACGGCGCTGGTGCGCAACAGTTTCAAGTGACGCGGCGCATTGCCGGTCGCTGCTCGATTGGCGCGCGCCGCCGGCAATGCTAAGGCGGGGCGAATGCTCTGAAAGCCGTCGCCTGTGAAAACACTCGCCGCCACAAGATACATCACACCGCTGCGCGAAGGTGGTTCGCTGCCGGCCATCGTCGAAGCCGACGACGACGGCATGTATGTGCTGAAGTTTCGCGGCGCTGGCCAGGGCCGCAAGGCGCTGATCGCCGAACTTGTCGGTGGCGAACTGGCGCGCGCGCTTGGTCTGCCGATCCCCGAAATCGCGTTTCTGACGCTCGATCCCGACATGGCGCGCACTGAACCCGATCCGGAAATCCAGCACCTGATCCGCGAAAGCGCCGGGCTGAACCTCGGTCTCGACTACCTGCCGGGCTCGGTCAATTACGACCCGCTGGTCGACCGCCCCGACGCCGATCTGGCGGCGCGGATCGTCTGGCTCGACGCATTCATCCAGAATGTCGACCGCACCGCCCGCAACCCCAACATGCTGCTGTGGCACCGAAAACTCTATCTGATCGACAATGGCGCGGCGTTCTATTTCCACCATGACTGGTCGCGCGCCGAGGCAGCCGCCCAGGCTCGCTTTGCCCCGATCAAGGACCATGTGCTGCTGCCTTTCGCCGGCGACGTGATGGCCGCCGACGCCGCGCTCGCGCCGCTCGTCACGCCGCAACTGGTCGAGGCGATCGTCGGGCTTGTCCCCGACGACTGGCTCGACGGCGATCCGGCCTTTGACAATGCGCAAGACCACCGCGCCGCCTATTCCGACTATCTGGCGCGGCGGGCGGCGGGGCCACGCGGATTTGCCGAACAGGCCGAGGCCGCGCGCCGGAGCGCGCCGCCGCCTGGTTATGCGCCGCCACCGCGCAAGGGGGCGAGGCTGTGAGCGGCGCGCCCCACACCTACGACTACGCCATCGTGCGCGTCGTGCCGCGCGTCGAACGCGGCGAGTTCATCAATGCCGGCGTCATCGTCTCTTGCCCGGGGGCAAAGCTGCTCGCCTGCGGTTTCGACCTCGACGAGGTCCGGCTGGCGGCGCTCGACCCGACGGCCGACATCGAGGCGATCCGGAAACATCTCGAGGCGTTCGAGCGTATCTGCAATGGCGGCGCCGACGCCGGGCCGATCGGCGAACTGCCAGCGCGACAGCGTTTCTACTGGCTGACGGCGCCACGCTCCTCGATCATCCAGACGTCGCCCGCCCACACCGGCCGCGCCAGGGAGGCCGGCGATGTGGTCGAACGGCTGCTCGACACGATGGTGCGTGTCAGGCCCCGGTGACGCGCCAGACCACATTGCCGACATCGTCGGCGACCAGCAGTGACTTTTTGTCGGGTCCGACGACGACGCCGACCGGGCGGCCGTAGCTCGCCTTTTCGTCCGCCGACAGGAAGCCGGACAGGATGTCGCGCATTGGCCCGCTCGGCTTGCCCTTGTCGAACGGCACGAAGACGACGCGGTAACCGGACAGTTTCGAGCGGTTCCACGAGCCGTGCTGACCGATCACCATGCCGTCGCCGAAGCCGGGCAGCGTGCCCACCGGCATCCAGCAAAGCCCGAGCGACGCCGTGTGCCCGCCCAGCGCATAGTCGGGCTGGATCTGGCGCGCCACGAGTTCGGGTTTTTGCGGCTGGACGCGATCGTCGACGACGCGGTTCCAGTAGGAATAGGGCCAGCCATAGAAACCGCCGTCCTGAACCGAGGTGAGATAGTCGGGCGGGGTCTCGTCGCCGAGCCCGTCGCGTTCGTTGACGACGGTCCACAGCGCCCCGCTCGCGGGCTCGAAGGCCAGTCCGACCGGATTGCGCAGTCCTTCGGCGAAGATGCGCGTCTCGCCGGTGGCGATGACGTGTTCGTAGATGCAGGCGCGGCCTTGCTCGGCCTCGAACCCTTCATCGGCGATGTTCGACAGCGAGCCGACGCCGATATAGAGCCGCTTGCCGTCCCGAGAGGCGAGGATCGAGCGGGTCCAGTGGCCGGCGGGCTTGAACGAGGCGATCTGGCGGCCTTTTCCCGACAGTTTCGCCGCGCCCGGCTCGAAGGGAAACGCGACCAGTCCGTCGGTATTGCCGACATAGAAGACGTCGCCGACCTGCGCCATGCCGAACGGCTGGTTGAGATTGTCCAGATAGGTTTCTCGGATTTCGGCGACCCCGTCGCCGTCGGCGTCGCGCAACAGCATGACGCGGTTGGCGCTGTGGTCCGCCAGCGCCGCGGCGCGGCGCATTGTCGACTGCATGGCGTAGTCGAAGATCGAGCGGATGCCGCCCGACACTGGCAGCGCCTCGGCCACAAGCACGTCGCCATTGGGCAGCACATGCAGCCAGCGCGGGTGCTCGAAGCCGCCGGCGAACAGGCTGACATCGAGGCCCTTGGCGGGCGTCGGCGTCTGACCTCCGCTCCACCCCTTGGCCGTCGGCATTTTCAGCGTCGGCACGCCCTGCGGCCTGGCCTGCGGAATGGACGGCGCGGGGCCGGCCGCCTGCGGCAGCGGCCCGTCATTGCGGTGACGCAAAAAGATCGCGCCGGCGCCGACCTGCGCGACGAGAAAGGCGAAGAATTTGGAGAAGCTCATGATGACATCCGTCCAACGCGTTTGAGCGGCCATATCATGGCTTTGGATGCGAACGAAACCCGCCGTTCAGCCGCCGAGGAAGTCGCGCTTGCCGAGCTTGACGCCCTTGTTGCGCAGGATGTCGTAGGCGGTGGTGACGTGGAAATAGAAATTGGGCATCGCATAGCCGAGCACATAGGCGACGCCGCTGGGGAAGGGGACCTCGCTTGAGCCGAACTTCAGCGTCACCGGGTCGCCTTCCTTGCCGTCGAAGACATTGGCCGGCACGGACTTCAGATAGTCGATCGACGCGGCAATGCGTGCCTGCAGTTCTTCGAAGGTCTTTTCGGTGTCGGCCATCGGCTTCGGCGCGATCCGCCCGACGCGCACCGCGACCCCGCGGGCGCTGTCTGAGGCGATCTGCACCTGCGACGACAGCGGCAGCATGTCGGGCGCCAGCCGCGCGTCGATCAGTTCGGCATGCGCGACGCCAGCGGCGTCGGCATGCGCCCGCGCCTTGTCGAGGATCTTCGACAGATTGCCGAGCTGGCGGATAAAGACGGGAATGGTGAAATCATAGAGCGAGGGCATGATGGCTCCGGAAGTTGAGGCGAAGCCGATATAGGCCGGGACGAGACGGTTTGGGAGAGGGCGAGGACGCGCAAGCGGACAATATTCGCTCAAGGTTCGCAGCGAATGGCTGGGTGTTTGACGCCGACCGAGGCTACAGGGCGTCCCACAACACCACGTCGACATCAGCGCCGACCGCACTGAAATCGCGGTCATTGGTGATGAAGTCCGTGCAGCCGGATTCGATTGCGGTCGCCAGATGGATCGCGTCCGGCAATTTCTGCCCGGTGTCAGCGCGCAGCCGGGCGGCGCGCAGGAGGATGGGCCGGGCGACCGGGAAGATGCGAAACGTGGGCCGGTCCGATAGGAATGCCAAAAAACGATCCACAGCAATCGGGTTTTGCAATCTGAATGGATAGACAAGGCATTCGGTCAGGCTGAGTTCGCTGGTTGCGGCGGGCGTCTTGCCAGCGTCGATTTCCGCAATCAGTCTTGCCTGGCCTTTCGTCAGGGACAGTTTGGTTTCGATCGCCGAAATGATGACATTGGCATCGAGATAGACAATCAAAACCTATCGTTCCCACTCGTCGCGGAGTTGACGGACATAGGCGACAATCTCCTCGGTCGTGCGGCCGCTCGGCGCGGAGCCTACCAAAGACATCAAGGTCGGAAGGTCCGCAGGTTGGTCAGCAAGCGACTGCTTGAGCAGCACCCGCGCCTCGGCCTCGGCTGATCGGTCGTTTGCCTTGGCGCGAGCTTTCAGCCGCGCGAGCGTTTCATCGTCGAGTTGGCGAACAAGTATCTGGCCCATGACAGCTTCCGTGATATCAGAATGATATCATATATCTAGTCGGCCGGGATTTCCAGCACGTCTTCGATTGGTCATGGGTCGTGCCCTAACGATGCAGGAAGATGCCAAAAAAGCATCCCCCTACATCCTGAACAGTCCAAACCTGGTCTCCTCGACCTCGGCGTTCAGCGCCGCGCTCAATGACAGCGCCAGCACCTCGCGTGTCCTGGCCGGATCGATGATGCCGTCGTCCCATAGCCGCGCCGATGAATAGAGCGGGTGGCCCTCGCGTTCGTACTTTTCCAGGATCGGGCGGCGGAACTCGGCTTCTTCGTCCGCCGACCATTGTCCGCCCTTGCGCTCGATGCCCTCGCGCTTGACCAGCGCCAGCACGGTGGCCGCCTGTTCGCCGCCCATCACCGAGATGCGGGCGTTCGGCCACATCCACAAAAAGCGGGGCGAATAGGCGCGGCCGCACATGCCGTAATTGCCGGCGCCGAACGAGCCGCCGATGATGACGGTGACTTTCGGCACCCGCGCGGTGGCGACCGCCGTGACCAGCTTGGCGCCGTCCTTGGCGATGCCGCCGGCCTCGTATTTGCGCCCGACCATGAAGCCGGTGATGTTTTGCAGGAACACCAGCGGGATCTTTCGCTGACAGCACAGCTCGATGAAATGCGCGCCTTTCAGCGCCGACTCCGAAAACAGCACGCCATTGTTGGCGATGATGCCGACCGGCATGCCGTGGATATGGGCGAAGCCGGTGACCAGCGTCGTGCCGTAATTGGCCTTGAACTCGTCGAACTGCGAACCGTCGACGACGCGGGCGATGATCTCGCGCACGTCGTAGGGGGTGCGGGTGTCCTGCGGCACCACGCCATAAATCTCGTCGGCTGGATGAAGCGGCTGAATCGGTTCGCGAAGCTCAAGCTGCAACTGCTTCCTGCGATTCAGGTTTCCGACGATGCGCCTGGTGATGGCGAGCGCATGCTCGTCGTTTTGCGCATAGTGGTCGGCGACGCCCGACTGGCGGGTGTGCACTTCGGCGCCGCCGAGATCCTCGGCCGACACTTCCTCGCCGGTGGCGGCCTTGACCAGCGGCGGGCCGCCGAGAAAGATTGTCGCCTGGTTCTTCACCATGATCGTCTCGTCGCTCATCGCCGGCAC
>DDFA01000050.1:271-18641 GCA_002336975.1 Phyllobacteriaceae bacterium UBA1940 | reverse complement strand
GGGAAGACCTCGTCCTGGTTGGGCAGGTTGGCGCCGCCGGAATCGACCAGGTAGACGCAGGGCAGATTGTTCTGCATCGCGATTTCCTGGGCGCGCAGATGCTTCTTCACCGTCATCGGATAATAAGTGCCGCCCTTGACGGTGGCGTCGTTGACGACGACGACGCATTCCTTGCCCTCGATGCGGCCGACGCCGGCGATCATGCCCGCGCCCGCGATGTCGCCGCCATACATGTCCCAGGCGGCGAACTGGCCGATCTCGAGAAACGGCGCGGCGGTGTCGAGCAGTTGCGCCAGCCGGTCGCGCGGCAGCAGTTTTCCGCGCGAGGCGTGGCGTTCGCGCGCTTCCTCGGGGCCGCCCAGTTCCACCTGCGCCGCCTTGGCGGCAAGCTCGTCGACCAGGCCGCGCATTTTGGCTGCATTGGCCTTGAACGCGTCGGAGGAGGGGGAAATCTGGGTCTGGATGACGGGCATGCGGACGGAAACCTCTTCGTTGCGCAGTTGCGCGATCATGAGTTCCGATGTATCAGCCCGATCCCCGATGCGGCTAGTCCTTTTGGCCGCCAGCGACAACTCTGAAGTGGAGGCGACGATGTTTTTCTTCATGCGTATGACGCCTCTGGGCCGGAACTTCAATCGCGCCGTCTGACGGCGCAATCCCAAGTTTTCTGAAGATCGGAGGCGCGGACCAGATCCGGCCCGAATGAACGCGCGCGCGTGTTGCCGAAGCGGTTCCGGTCATTTTGCCGATTGCGTCCGACGGGCGCGTGCGGCGGAGGGTTTTGCGCTCTCCGCCGACGATATTCAGTAGCCGAAGGTGTCGGTTGCTCGAATGCAACACACTCATAAGCTATTGTATTACTGATGTTATCTAATGTTGTCCGGCGGTGATGTCCGCTGTAGAGAGCCGCCCTCGATCAAGTCGCTTCAACCGAAAGGATGCTGGGATGAACCCGCAACTGAGACCGACACATCGCGTGCCGACGCTCGATTTGCGCGCGGCCAACAGCACTTTTTTCAGGATGAACGGACATGGCGAAATCCATGCTCAGGCGCAGGCAGGAGGCCAAGCGCGAACAAGATGAGGCGTATGCGGCGACGCTGAAGCGGGTGTCGCAGACGCCGCGGCAGGCGCCTGATTTCGACAAGGCGCTGCGCGATGCGGCGCGGGGGTATCTCGGGATCGCGATCCGCTCTGCCGACGAATGGCGTCCGAAGCTCAAGACACGGGACGAGAGCCGGCTGCGGCTGGCGGCGGCTCGTCATCTTTATGCCCGTTACCCGGTCCCGGCGCATCTGGAGGCGGTCTGGCTCGAGCCCGGTGGTTTGACCGGCGACGAGGAGAGGTTGCGCCGGCGCTGGTATATTGCGGCGGCGCGCGGCGACTCGTTATTCAAGGCAGAGGCCGGCGCGTGGCTGTCGCGAAGGGAGGTGCACACATTCCTTGCCGTCGGAGGCGACATTTCCTTCGAGCAGGCGTTCTGGTTCGCCATCGCGCGATCACATACCGACGATTCCGGGCTGGCCCTGCGCATCGCCAGGACGAGGATCGCATCCCGCCCGCGCGGTGCGATCGCGTTCTGGCGCGACGCGGTGCGCTTCTTCTGCGCCCAGCCGACGACGCGCGAAGAGATCGACGATCTGTGCAATTTCTTCAGCGCCGCAAGGCGACGTGACGCGACCTACAGCCTCAAGGGCCGGACGCTAGCGTCGCTGCGCCGTCAGATGGCGGACTGGCGCCGCGACATCTGCGCGATCGAGCGGATCGAAGCCTTGCGGCGTCGGGTGCTGGGTCGCCGCGCGCCGGGTCTGCCCGCGCCGCCATTGGGTGGGCGCTGGGACGGCATGGCGCTGGAAGACTGGCAATGGAAACCGTCGTCGACGGAAGCTGAAGCGAAGGACGAGCGATATGTCATCCGCCAGCTGACCTCGGCTGAGGATCTCGTCTACGAGAGTCGCGCCATGAGCCATTGCGTGGCGACCTATGCCGCCAGATGCATCGCCGGCAACGCCTCGATCTGGGTGCTGCGCCGTGCGGCGGCTGGCGATATCAAGCGGCTGCTGACGATCGAGGTCGACAGCCGGTACCGCGTGGTGCAGGTGCGCGGCTTCGCCAACCGCACCGCGCTGCCGGCCGAGCGTGCGATCGTCATGCGCTGGGCCAGGGCGCGCGGCCTGGACCTGTTGGCATGAGACCCCACGCTGGCGCGGGGTTCTTCTTTTCGTCAGGCGGCCGCCCGCATGGGGGATGGGCCAAGCGCCAGGGCGATCGCATCGTCCAGCGCCGTTTGCGGTGTCGGGCCGACGAGCTGTTCCAGCCGACCGGAGACAAGCTGGTGTTCTTCGTTCCACAGATAACGCATTTCGAGCACCTCGCGGTTCATGGCGCTGAACGGGGTCGTCAGGCGCAGCGCCCACCAGGGCAGCTGGTTTGCCTTCAACTGGCGGCCGATCGCCAGTTCGATGCCCGTCTTCATCTGGGCCAGGGTGGCGGTGTGGCCGGCATAGTGCAGCGTTTCGAAAGGTTCGAGCCTGTCGGCAACCGTCGGCAGTCGTGCAAACATGGCGGCGAGGTCGGGAAGGTAGGCCCAGGCGTGCGGCACATCCATCGCGCCCGGCGCAACGAACACGCCACGCTTGAGGCGGCTGGTCAACACGAGGTCGAACCAGCTTCCAGGACCGCCGCCATAAAAATCGCCAGCCCTCAGCACGATGGTGCGCGTGCCGTTCGTTTCGGCCTCGGCGCGAAACAGCGCCTCGACTTCGACGCGGATCCTGCCTTTCACGGTCGTTGGACTTGTGGGCGTGTCTTCGCGCAGCAGCGGTGGCATCGGCGACCCGAAATTGTAGACATTGCCGGGAAACAGGTGCAGCGCGCCTGAGCCGCGCATCGCCGCCATAACATTGCGCGCCATCGGCATGGCGGTGGTCTTCCACGCCGGATAGGGCAGGTTGAGCCCGTTGAAGACGACGTCGGCGCCGGCGAGCGCGGCGCGCAGTTGGTCAGCGTTCATCGCGTCGGCCACGACTGGTTCGGCGCCGGAGGGCGCGGCGCGCCCGTCGCGCGTCGCAGCCTTCACCCGAAATCCGGCAACAAGAAACGCCTGCGCCGCCGCCGCGCCAACGCGCCCTGCCGCGCCGAGAATAAGAACCGTGCCTGCCATCGCAACCTCCTGTGTTGCGATCCGGATACGACTTTGCCGTTCAAACGAAAATTGGATAAAGATGAAGGCAAGATATTCAGGAATGAATGGATGGACGCGCTGGACTGGAACCTGATCCGCAGTTTTGTCGCCGTCGGCGAAACCGGTTCGCTGTCGGCCGCAGCGCGGGCGCTTGGCTCCAGCCAGCCGACGCTTGGTCGCCACATCGACGAACTGGAGCGGGCGCTCGGCCAGACTCTGTTTGTGCGCGGGCGGCGCGGATACGAGTTGACGGAGCAGGGGGCCGCGCTGCTGGAGCGGGGCCAGGCGGCGGTCGAGGCGTTTTCAGCCGTGGCGCGCGCCGCTGCCGGTCAGGAGGGCAGGGTTGCCGGAACGGTACGTATCGCCGCCTCGGAAGTGGTGTCGGCGTTCGTGATTCCGCAGATCATGGCGCGTCTGGCGGTCGAGGAACCGGGCATCGAAGTTGAGATCGTTGCGTCCGACCGGGTCGAAAACCTGCTGCGGCGCGACGCAGACATTGCGGTGCGCATGGTCCGGCCGGCGCAGCAGGAGCTTGTGGCGCGCAAGATCGCCGACATCCCGATGCGGCTGTGCGCCGCAAAATCCTATCTCGACCGGCGCGGCCGGCCCGAAACCATCGGGGAACTGCTGGCGCACGATCTGGTCGGTTTCGACCGCAACGATTTGATCCTGCGCGGTTTCGCCGAGGCCGGCATGCCGGTCGCCCGCAACGCCTTCCGCTTTCGCACCGACAACCAGATCGTCTATTGGAACGCGGTGCGGGCCGGCAACGGCGTCGGCTTTTCGATGGCGCCGCTGATCGCGCGTACGCCGGACCTGGAAACGCTGCTGCCGCGGTTTGCCCCGCCCGACTTGCCGATGTGGCTCGCCTTGCACCGCGACGTGCGCTCAAGCGCCCGCATTCGCCGCGTTGCTGATTTTCTGGGCGCTGAACTCGCCAGATTCGCGGCCGGGTCGGACGCGCCTTGACGTCCTATTCGCGATCGCGAAACCGCCGTTCATACGGCATCGACATGATGAAACTGCCGGCGACCGCGCCGCCGAACGTCATCGCGATCGGGGCGATCAGAATGAAGGTCGCCAGCCAGGGCGTGCTCGACCGGGCGATGCGCATGCCAAGTCCGCCGATGTCGAACCACAACAACGCCGCTCCGATGGCGATGCCGAGCCCGACGCCGATCGCCGCATTGATCGCAAGCTGCCGCAGCATCTGCGAATGATCGTGTCGGGCGCTTTCGGGCTTCAGTTCGGGCAGGTCATGCATCGTCGCCGCCTCCAGCGGAATCGTTATGTTCAAAAGGAACCATAAATATGGTGCGCGCGACAGGCGTTTTTGAGGCCGGCGGGCGGTCGGCGTTCACTGCTCCGGGGTTGCGAACGGCCATTGTTCCAGGTCGACCTTGATGATGCCGCCGGGATGCTTGAGATACTGGCTGTCGGGACGCTCATCCAGCGCCAGCGCGCGGATGGCGTCTTCATCGAGTTCGCCCGCGGCGTCGATGGCGGCCTGGAGGCGCTTGAGAGACGCCTCATAGTCCGGCTCGCCGAAGCTGGGGTTTTCAGTTTCCGTCGACAGTTCGACGACGTTGGTGACGCAGACGTCGCCGATCGGGCATTTCCGACCCTTCATCTTGACGATCCACTTGCCCGATCCGATCAGCACGCCGGAAAACAGCATCGCCGCCTTTTTCGTCGAGACGCCGGAATCGAGCAGGGCTTCGTAGAACATCCTCTGCGTCTCGTACCAGCCCCGCACCGGCCTGACCGATTTCGAATAGTGGTCGTGCAGCACCGCCGCCTTGAGATAGTCCGGCGTCCAGGGATCGCCCGCAAACATCTGCGCCCATTTCGGGATCGAGGCGCCGTCGGTCTTGTCGTCCTTTTTCGCCTGCCATCCGACGCCGCGCTTGTCGAGATAGCCGAAATCCTGCCCGAGCATGCATTCGTCTAAACTCTCGCAGCCCGCCGGCGTCAGCACGACGGAGCCTATGAATTGTCCGCCGGCGGCTGCCGGCGACACGCCGAAGGCGCAGGCGAGGGCGAGGGGAAGGACGAGGATCGGCTTCATGGTGCAACCCTTCATGACTAGACAGGCAAATCATGCGCCCAATGATTGCAAAGGTAAATTGCATTTAGGCCTGGGTTGCGATGGCCGCCTTCACCCCTCCGCCATCATTTCGCGGCCGATCAGCCAGCGGCGGATTTCGCTGGTGCCCGCGCCGATCTCGTAAAGCTTGGCGTCGCGCAGCAGCCGGCCGGTCGGATAGTCATTGATATAGCCGTTGCCGCCGAGCAGTTGTATCGCGTCGAGCGCCATCAGCGTCGCCTTTTCGGCCGCGTAGAGGATACAGCCGGCGGCGTCCTTTCTCGCTGTTTCGCCGCGGTCGCAAGCCGCCGCCACCGCGTAGACATAGGCTCTGGCCGCATTCATCGTCGTGTACATGTCGGCCAGCTTGCCCTGCACCAGCTGGAACTCGCCGATCGACTGGCCGAACTGCTTGCGTTCGTGCACATAGGGCATGACGACGTCCAGGCAGGCGGCCATTATGCCGAGCGGCCCGCCGGCCAGCACCGTGCGTTCATAGTCCAGCCCGCTCATCAGCACTTCGACGCCGCGGCCTTCCTCGCCCAGAATGTTCTCGAACGGGATTTCGACATTCTCGAACACCAGTTCGCCGGTGTTGGAGCCGCGCATGCNNTGCCGAGCTTGTCGAGCTTTTGCGCCACCGAAAAGCCGGGCGTCGAGGTCTCCATCACGAAGGCGGTGATGCCGCGCGATTTCTTCTCCGGATCGGTCTTGGCGTAGACCACCAGCGTGTCGGCGTCCGGACCGTTGGTGATCCACATTTTTGTGCCGTTGAGGATGAAGCGGTCGTTGCGCTTTTCGGCCCCGAGCCGCATCGACACGACGTCGGAGCCGGAGCCCGGCTCCGACATGGCGAGCGCGCCGACCCGTTCGCCCGAGCAGACGCCCGGCAGGAATTTCTGCTTCTGTTCGTCCGTGCCCCAGCGGTTGATCTGGTTGACGCACAGGTTCGAATGCGCCCCGTAGGACAGGCCGACCGAGGCGGAGGCGCGCGAGATTTCCTCCATAGCCACGACATGGGCGACATAACCCATGCCCGAGCCGCCGAAATTCGGGTCAGCGGTGATGCCGAGCAGGCCAAGCTCGCCCATTTCCGCCCAAAGATGCGCCGGAAACTCGTTCGACCGGTCGGTTTCGGCCGCAATCGGCGCGATGCGCTCCTGGGCGAAACGGCGCACCGTCTCGCGCAGCGCCTCGACCTCGTCTCCGAGCGGAAAATTCATCCCGTTAGTGTACATCGGTTCGCTCCGGCAGTGCTTCTGGTTCAGTTTTGGCGAAGTTGCGGCCAAGACCGACCAGCCGGGCGGTCATGGCGAGATAGGTGTCCGTCACTTCGGCGACCGACAGCCGGTCGCCGGGACGGAACCAGACGATGACGCCGGTGATCATCTGGATGATCGCCATGGCGGTGAGCCGGGCGTCGTCGATGTCGAACCGGCCGGCTTCGGCGCCCTCGCGCAGGATCTGGCGCAGTTCCTTCTCATAGGCGTTGCGCAGCCGCAGGATCGCCGACAGCCGGTCGGGCGACAGGCTGCGCAGTTCGAGGTTCGAGACATGGGTGGAATGTCTGCGCGCGACGTGAAAGGCGATGTGGTTGCGCACGAATGCGGCAAGCCGCGCCGCCGGATCGGCGGCGCCGGGATTGGCGGCCGTCCACGATGCGTGCAGCCCCTCCATGTGATCGCGCATCAGCGAGAACAGCAAGTCTTCCTTGGTCGGGAAATAGCGGTAGAGGGCAGCCGCCTGGACGCCGACTTCGTCGCCGAGCCGGCGCATCGACATCGCCTCATAGCCCAGCCGCGCGATCAGCGTCAGCGCCGCATCGCGGATCGCCGCCTCGGTCCGTTCGCCGTCTGAGCCGGTTGTTCTGGCCATCTCTCCTCCTTGTTCAAGAATAAAACGACCGTTCATTTAATTCAAGTGGAATCGGACTTGTCGCCGGTCGGCGCAACCTTGCTCGTCGACCCGAAAAATAAGGTGTTCGCCTGATGGGGAAGTCTTGGGGTTTCCGTAGCCTGAAAGGGCGCAACGCATTTCCTGGAGGAACCAATCATGTGCAACTTTACACAATACTCGCTGGCGCTTTCGCTGCTGATGGCCGGTGGCGCCTATGCAAATGAATTCAAGAGCAGTTTGACCGTGGTCACCAGCGGCAACGTCGAAGGTTCCGGGACGGACTCCAATATCTACGTGAGGCTCTACGGACCCGGCGGCGTCTCGCCTCGTCTTCGTCTCCAGGACTTCGCAGATCCGAATGGACCGACGGATATCCTGGAGAATGGCACCAGTCAGACTTTCAATCTGGGGGTAGATGTTGGACCCGTTGTCACCAGGATCGAGGTCGAGTCTGATGGCAAGCACCCTGGCTCTGACTGGCATCTTGATCGAGTCATTGCGACGACGACCAATGTGGACTTGGCGAACAAGAATGTTGCTGACCTGAGCCAGGCCCTGGCAAAGCAGAACTGGGAGAAAGCCAACGAGGTCGTGGCGAGATCCCAGGTCAAGTCGACATTCATCTACGAGAACTGGTTGAAGGGCGACGAAACGCACGAAAACGTCGACGACCCTACGAAACGTGACAATGGCATCCTGATGACCAGAAAGGAGCCGATCGCGAGGGAAGTTGGCAGTCCCGTCACCGCGCCGATGACGATCGTCGTTATCTCCTCGGCAAACGCGCTGGGCAGCAAGACGGAAGCAAGTCGGAAATTGGAGATGTCGACGACCAGCAGCAAAAGCCTGACGTTGAGCGAAGGCACGTCGAACAGCGTAGGTCTCGGGGCCGAGGCGACCTACTCCTACGAAGCAGGCGACGGTGGCGGCGCAGGCTTCAGCGCAACGCTGAGCGCCGAATACAACTACGTGAAAGATTCGCTGAAAGAGGAGTCGTCGTCTGTTGAAACGAGCGTGTCGACAGATGACTCGTTTACCGCCCAGCCGGGCTCGATCCAGTTCCGGATCGGCAGGTCGGAAGGCATCGTGGCCAAGCAGACCTTTGAATCGCTGGTCCAGGACAAGACGTTCACCGGCCGGTATGTGCAGCAAGCCTCGCCCTTCAATTGGACGGAGATCACCTTGACCGCCGGCGAGCCGGAAGACGACAAGTGGAACCTCGACGTGGCGCCTGACTATGCCGCCGCTGTGGGCAAGCCTGCCTACGACAGACTGGTCAAATTGCTGCTGCGGTACAACGCCGTGACCAATCCGATGACCTTTGAACAGGTGATGGCCCGGTGATCAATTCCGCTGGCCCCGCGCCAACTACGCGGGGCCGGCGCGTTTCTGCAGAAAGGTGAGGGCCATGAACCGGATTGTCGTCCTGACGACCGCAACGGTCGCCGTGCTTTTGGCGGGGCCAGTCTCGGCCCGCATCGACCGCTGGTCGGCCGACCGCGGCGAAGACACGGTTGCGGTGACCGATTGCAGCGACTGCGGCGACGACGTCGGCGTTCTCGTGGCGTGTCGGCGACCGGGCGCGGTCGCAAAATTGTCGGTTCCGTTCCTGGCGCTTGAAGCGCAGTCGGACCCGGCAGACGATCCCGTTTCGCTCGCTTTCCGCATTGACGGCGAGACCTTCAGGCTTCCTGCCGCCTTTGAGCAGTGGAGCATGGTGGGCGCCGTTCCCGTTGTCGCCCTTCCAAGGTCGTCCCGGCTCGCGCTCGCGATCAGGCGCGGTCATCTGATGGAGATCGAACTCGCCGCCAGGACGATCCAGATTGGATTGAAAGGCTCCGCGGCCGCGATGGCGATTTTCGATGTCTATTGCGACTGGGGCGACGATGATGGGCGCGCAGTCGACAAGCCGGGCTGAGGCCGGCGTCTTCGACCTGTCCGCGGCCCTGCTTGTCCTCGACGCAAATCCGGGCCGGGTGTAGTCTGCTGGCCGTAATGGGCCGCAATGGGCGGCATTGAGAGGGAAAGACATGTCGAGCGATGCTATGAACCTGAGACCGCGCATTTTGTTGCATGCGCTGGCGAAGAACTGGTGGCTGATCCTGCTGCGCGGCCTCGCGGCGATCGCCTTTGGCGTCATCGCCTTCATGATGCCCGGGATCGGCATCGCCAGCCTGGTGATCCTCTACGGCGCCTACGCGATGGTCGACGGCATTGTCGCGCTGGTCGCCGCATTCAGTGGCGAAGCCAAGGACCAGCGCTGGTGGCTGGCGGCCATCGGCCTGCTGGGGCTTGCGGTCGGCGTCATGACGCTGATGTGGCCCGGCGTCACTGCGCTGGCGCTGCTCTACTTCATCGCGTTCTGGGCGATCGCCATCGGCGTGATGCAGATCGTCGGCGCCATCCGCATGCGCAAGGAGATCGACAATGAATGGTGGCTGGGGCTGGGCGGCCTTTTGTCGGTGCTGCTCGGTGTCGTCATGATCTTGATGCCCGGCGCCGGTGCGCTTGGCCTGATCTGGGCGATCGCGTCCTTCGCCATCGTCTATGGCGTGACGCTGGTGATGCTGTCGCTGAGGCTGAGGAAGCACAATCATTGATCGCCAGGGGGGAGGCGGCGGTCGACAACCGCCGCTTTCCGGCCTTGAGCATCAGCTTGGGGCGTCAGGCGACAATCGCAGCAGATTTCAGACAAGTGTTTGAAATTGCGTCGATTGTGGCATTCTCGGCCAGGCCGAAGATTATTTTTTCTTAATTTGAGCCGCAAATCCGGCGGCGCTATCACAGCTCTCGAAGCCGGGAAACGCCGGCGGCCGGAAAGGGCCGCGACCCGACGCAACCGGACGGCTTCATCTTTCCGCCCGCCCCAAGACGGACGGACTTCAGAGGATAGCAACATCATGCGTGCAATTCTTGTCCCGGCGACGCTCGCCGCCCTCCTTGCAGCCGCGCCGCTGGCGATGGCCGCCCAGACATCGACCGGACACGTCAAGTCGTTCGACGCGAAATCGAACGTCCTGACGCTGAGGAACGGCGTCGTCTACAATCTGCCGGCCGACTTCAAGAACCCGGGAATCAAGTCCGGAAGCAAGGTGCAGATCAGTTGGGATATGCGCGACGGCAAGCACGAAGCTTCCAAGGTGATGGTCGTCAAATAGCCGGCGCATCATTGAGGCGGGCGCGGCCCAGGACGCGCTCGCCTCAGTTTCCCCGCGCCGCCGCCAGTGCGCCGGGCAATTCCTCGGCAAAAATATCCATCAGCCGGTCCGGCCCGCAACTGACGCGGATGCAACGGTCGAGCACTGGCGCCATCGGCTTCCTGACGAACACCTCGCGCGCCACCAGCGACTGCAGCACTTTCAGCGCAAACGCACCGTCGCCGCCGCAGTCGATGGCGACGAAATTGGACGCCGAGGGCAGGGGGCTGAGCCCGCTTTCCGCCGCGACCTGGGCAATGCGGTCGCGCGACCGGGCGATCCGCGTCACCACGCTGTCCAGCCAGTCCTGATCGGCAAGCGCCGCAATTGCGGCGGCCTGCGTCAGCCGCGCCATGCCGAAATGGTCGCGCACCTTGTCGAACGCCTGGATGTTGTCCTTGTCGCCGATCAGGTAGCCGCAGCGCATGCCGGCCATGCCATAGGCCTTGGAGAAGGTGCGCATGCGCAAGATGTTCGGCCGACCGGCGTCAAGCACCGGCAGGGCGGACGCCGGCGCCGTCTCGCAATAGGCTTCGTCCAGGATGAGCATTGTCGTCTCGGGAAGCGCCTCGATGAAACGCTGCACCTCGGCGGCCGGCCACCAGGTGCCCATCGGGTTGTCCGGATTGGCGAGATAGGCCATGGCCGGCCGTTCGCGGCGGATCGCGTCGAGCAGACCGTCGAGATCTTCGCGGTCGTCGCGGTAGGCGACGGTTGTCAGCCGCGCGCCATAGCCGGCGACATGGAAGTTGAAGGTCGGATAGCCGCCAAGCGACGACACCACGGTCTGACCCGGCTCGACGAACAGCCGCACCGCCAGGCCGAGCAAGCCGTCGATTCCGGGGCCGATCATGATGTTGGCCGGCGCAACGCCGTGATGCCGCGCGATCGCCGCCCGCAGCTCGAAATTTTCCGGGTCGGCATATTTCCACACGTCGGCCGCGCCCGCCGCGATCGCCTCGATCACTCGCGGCGACGGCCCGAACCCGTTTTCATTGGCGCCGATGCGCGCCCGAAACGGCCGGCCGAGCTGGCGCTCCTGCGTCTCGGGCCCGACGAAGGGCACCGTGGACGGCAGCGACGCGGCGAGCGGCGTAAGACTTGGTCTCTTCATCAAAATGGCCCTGACCCGATTGCCGAAACCGTAGATCATGTCCGGCCGGCTTCGCCAACAAAAAACCCGGCGGTCGCCCGCCGGGTTTTGATGATGCGGTCGTTGGACCGATCAGAAGAAACGCGTGAAGCGCAGGTAGCCCGAAACCGTTCCGTCGAGGGTCTCGACCTTGTCGTAGTTGACCTCGGTGCGGACCTCGAAATTGGTGATCGGGGTCCAGACCAGGCCAAGGTCCGCGCTCCAGCCGTCGAGGCCGGTGCCGACATCGGTGCCGGCATTGTAGAAGTCGTTGAAATACTGCACGCCGACCGAGGCGCCGAACTTCTCGTTGAACTGGTGGTAGTAGGAGGCCAGAACCGACCATTCCGAATTGCCCATCGTGGCGTAGCGGGTAAAGTTGGAGCCAGCGCCATACTGATGGTCGCCGTCGGCATAGTAGCCGATCAGGCGGAAGGAGGAGCCGGGCGCATTCGGGACGTTGATCTGGGTGCCGATCGAAGCCGCGAAGCCGCCATTGTTGTTGCCGATGAACGGCGCACCGCGCGGCGTGCCGTCGAAGCTCTCGTCGTAGCCGACGCGGGCCCACACCGCGCCCCAGCCGCCTTCATAGCCGAGCAGCGCGACGATGTCGGGCATGTAGCCGTCGCCCGCCAGGGCGTCGTCTTCCAGCGACAGGGTGCCGAACAGGCCGTTCGACGAGAAGTTGTACTGGATCAGGGCGCGCTGCTGGTAGCCGTAATAGAGGCCGCCCCAGGTGTGCGAGCCGTAGCTCGAGATCGAGTTGACCGTCTCGGCCCAGGCCGATTCGGTGTAGCCCATGCGCAGGCCGCCGAGTTCAATATAGGCCTGGTCGACCGCAACCGGGCCGTCGCCGGCGCCGTTCCAGTCGGCCTGCAGGCGGATGTAGGAGCGCAGCGTGCCCCATTCGGTTTCCGAACGGGCGTCGAAATTGACGCGGGCGCGCACCGACTTGTTCCAGCCGTCCGCTGCAAAAGCCCAGTAATTGCCGGTCTTGGTCACGGCGCCGTCATCGTCGGTCGCGCCGATCTGGTACCAGACATAGCCGGAAATCTGCAGGCAGGTCTCGGTGCCGGGGATGTAGAAGAAGCCTGCGCCGTATGCGTCGCAGACGCGGACATATTCGACCGGCTCAGGCTCGGGAGCCATCACGGCGTCTGCCGCGCGGGCGCTCGACACGGCGACCAGCGCCGCTGCGGTGCCGAGGAGGAGGCCACGAATGTTCATGAGAATTCTCCAGATGGATAGTTCGACAATTTTGCCGATTCGGAGCGTCCCGGCCCGGCTGTTGAATATTTCATGGCGAAAGCCGATTCGTTGCGCAAGCGGCGCGAGCAGCGATTGCAGCGTTGCGGCGACGGTCGTCATCGCCGTGTTGCGGAAATGTGACGCTCGCATGACCAGAAAATGGGCGGCCGGCCCAAGGATGTGGCGTTTGCCTCACGCCGGGCGAATATTTGCCTTCTTATGAGGCGAATTAACCTATTGTAAACCAATCAAGTTTGCGGCCGATCTTGGCGGCTTCTTCATCTGATTTGGCGGGGCCTGCTCCGCCGCGGGTTTCGTTGACCGGCCGCCGCCGACTTGCTACGACAAATCCGTCCAAGGTTTTCGCGCGCGAGCGCGGATGAAAAGGGAATGCGGAACGGGCCAGGCCCGAAACCGCAGCTGCCCCCGCAACTGTGAGCGGTGAGGCGTGTTCACAAAGCCACTGGGAGAACCCGGGAAGGCGAACGCGCCGTCGAACCGCAAGCCAGGAGACCTGCCTTGAACGTCACCTTCCGGTTGCGGGGAGCTTCCGGGGCTGTGTCAACAGCGGTGGCATAGGTCATCGCTGGCAGGACATGAACATCCCTCCAGCGTCAGTTGAGGCAATGGACCGGCGCAGCCGGGGGGATACTATGGGAAATTCGAATGCATTCATCCACGGACTGGCCGTCTCGGCGCTGGCGCTGACGGTCGCCGCGCCAGCATCGGCGCAGGAAATCGACATCGGCGAAGTGGTGGTGACGCCCAACCGCATCCCGACCGACAAGGCCAAGGTCGGCTCCAAGGTCGAGAAGGTAACCAAGGAGGAGATCGACAGGCAGTCGAAACCGACCGCACTCGATTATCTCGCCGCCGTGCCCGGCATCCATGTCGCCTCGCCGGGCGGAATGGGGCAGGAGGCCAGCATCTCGATGCGCGGCGCCGACAAGAAATACATCAAGACCCTGTTCAACGGCATCGACATTTCCGATCCGACCTCGACCCAGGTGCAGACTTCGTTCCAGCACCTGATGGCCGGCGGCATCCGTTCGATCGAGGTGCTGAAGGGGTCGCAGTCGACCCTCTATGGGTCTGACGCGGTGGCCGGTGTCATCGGCATTTCAACGATTGAAGGCATCGAACCCGGCGTCGAGCACGAGGTCACCGCCGAATACGGTTCGCGCAATACCGCGCGCGGCGGCTACGCGCTGACTGCCGCCGGCGAAAACGGCAAGGCGGCGTTCACACTCAACGGCCTGACGACGGACGGCATTTCGGCGGCAAGAACCAATGGCGCCGCCCCGCTCGATCTCAATCCGGCGCGCCTTGAAGCCGACGGATACCGCAACATCTCCGGGACGTTTGCTGGCGAATACCGCTTCAACGACATGTTTTCGGTGTTCGGATCGGCGTTGATGATCAATTCGAGCGGCGATTTCGACGACAGCGGCAACCCGCCGAAAGACAACAATCTCAATCACGGAAAATCGAGGCAGCTTGCCGGCCGCGCCGGCTTCAACCTCGATCTTCTGGACGGCCGCTTCCGCAATACGTTTTCGGCGCAGATGTTCAACATCGACCGCGACCTGACCATCGTCAGCGGTTTCGGGCCGTTTACCGCCAACTATGTCGGCACGCGCCAAAAGGCCGACTATCAAGGCGCGTTCGATTTCACCGACTGGGCGACGCTTCAATTCGGCGCCGACTACGAGCGCCAGCAGGCCGATGTCACCGACAATTACGGCACCAACACATCGGACGATTTCTCGATCGCCGGCGTCTGGAGCCAGCTGTCGCTCAAACCGGTCGAGAACCTGACGCTCACCGGCGCGTACCGCCATGACGAGCACAGCGTCTTTGGCGGCTACGGAACCTACCGGTTCAGCGGCGCCTATGTCGTGCCCGACTGGGACACGCGCTTCCACGCGTCGTTTGGCACCGGTTTCCGTGCGCCGAGCCTCTATGAACTCTATGCTCCGTTCGGCACCGGCAATCCCACGTTGCTGCCGGAAGAAAGCATCGGCTTCGACGTCGGCGTCGAACGGAAATGGTTCGACGGCCGGCTGACGACCGATCTGACCTATTTCCAGCTCGATACGCAGAACCTGATCGACTACAGCTACGCCAGTTCGTCCTATGAACAGACAACCGGTGTGACGCGCCGGCGCGGCATCGAGGCGTCAGCGAACTGGGCCGCGACCGAGTGGCTCGATCTGGTGGCGTCTTACACCTACACCCATACCGAACAGCCGGACGGCAAGCCGCGTCCGCGCATTCCAGAGCACGAGTTCCTTCTGTCGGCGACGGTGCGTCCGGCCGAAAAATGGTCTGTCACCGCGACCGGACACGCCGTGGTCGGCGTTACCGACAGGATCAGCCCGACCTATGGCGCGTTTAAGGACGTGCCCTTGAAGGACTACTTCCTGCTCGATGCGAAGGTTGCCTACCAGCCGACTGAAAAGACGGAGATTTACCTGCGCGGCGAGAACCTTCTCAATCAGAAATACGAGCTGGTGAAAGGCTATGGCGCCAAGGGCGCTTCTGTCTACGCCGGCTTCAAGGCAAAGTTCTGATGCGCCCGGCGGCCGCGGCGAAAGGGTTCCGCCTCGCGGCGGTCCTTTCGGTTGCGGCCGCGTTCCATGCTCCCGCGCTGGCCGCCGGGCCGGCGCGGGTGATGTCGCTCAACGTGTGCACCGACCAGCTGGCCATGCTGCTGGCGAAGCCCGGACAGTTGATTTCGGTGTCGGCGCTGGCCGACGATCCGCATCTGTCGTTTCACAAGAACCTCGCCGGCGACCTGCCGCGCAATCGCGGTCTGGCCGAAGAGGTGATCGCGGCGACGCCCGACCTGGTGGTGACCGGGCAATTCTCATTGCACAACACGACCCAAGTCCTGCGCCGCCTCGGCTACCGGGTCGAGGAATTCACCTATGTCCAGAGCGTAATATCGGTTCCCGCCGAGATCCGCCGCATGGGCGCATTGCTGGGGGCCGGGGCCAAAGCTGCGCAACTTGCGTCCGGCATGGAGACTGCTCTTGCTGGCGTCGCACCGCCGCAATGCGCAAGACCCGTGCGGGCGCTCGCCTATGAGCAGAACGGCATTGCGCTGGGAACCGGCACGCTGATGGATTCGGCGATGCAGGCGGCCGGGCTGGTCAACATCGCCGCCGAGCAGGGTTTTGCCGGCATGACGCCGTTTCCGCTCGAGCTTCTGGTCAAGGACGCGCCCGACATCGTCGTGCTGCCGGACATCATGGCCGATGCGCCGTCGCTCGCCGACCAGATCGCCAGCCATCCGGCGCTGCGCGCTCTGCCGGCGTCGACCCTGAAAATCCGCGTGCCGGCCGGTTCGCTCGCCTGCGGCGGGCCGTTCGTGGTCGAGGCGGTGAAGGCGCTGGCGGCGGCGCGCGCCGGGACGCTCCCCTGCAAAGGGAGTGCGGTCCAATGAGCCGCGCGGCGCTGATCCTTCTGCTTGGCGCTGCGGCGCTGCTGTTCTTTGTGCTGTCGCTGCTGACCGGCCCGGCGGGCTACGGCCCGGCCGAGAGCCTTCGTGCGCTGTTTTCAGGCGGCGACGGCGCCGCCGCGATCATTTTGCGCGAGATCCGCCTGCCGCGGGCGCTGCTCGGCCTGGCCATCGGCCTGGCGCTGGGCGCCGGCGGCGCGGCGCTGCAGGGATTTTTGCGCAATCCGCTGGCCGAGCCCGGCCTGATCGGCGTCTCGGCCAGCGCTTCGCTCGGCGCGGTGGCGGTGTTTTACAGCGGCCTCGCCGGGGCCTCGATCTACGTCCTGCCGGCCGGCGCGCTGTTTGGCGCGGCCTGTTCGGTCATCGTGCTCCTGGCGATCGCGGCGCGCTCCGGCTCCACCCTGACGCTGATCCTGGCGGGCGTGGCTTTGTCCAGCCTCGCCGGCGCGCTGACCTCGCTGGCGCTCAACCTGTCGCCCAATCCGTTCGCCAGCTACGAGATCATTTTCTGGCTGCTCGGCTCGCTGAAAGACCGGTCGATGACCCATGTCTGGATCGCGCTGCCGCTGATCGCCGCCGGTCTGCTCCTCATGTTCATGTCGCTGCGCGCGCTCGACGCGTTGACGCTGGGCGAGGAGGCGGCGGCGAGCCTTGGCGTTGATCTGCGCCTCACCCGGCTGCTGGTCGTCGCCGGCGTGGCGCTGAGCGTCGGCGCGGCGACGGCGGTGGCCGGCGCGATCGGCTTTGTCGGCCTGGTGGTGCCGCATCTGGTGCGGCCGCTGACCGACCGCATGCCGGGCTCGGTGTTTTTGCCCTCGGCGCTCGGCGGCTCGGCGCTGCTGCTGGCCGCCGACGTCGCGTCGCGCATCGTCATCCCGTCGCGCGAGATCAATGTCGGCGTGCTGACCGCGCTGATCGGCGCGCCGTTCTTCCTGTGGCTGGTGATGCGCACCCGGCGGGAGGCGTTGTGACCCGACTGCTGGCGCGCGACCTGACTGTCAGCCTCGGCGGTTCGCCGGTCGTCGGGCCGCTGTCGCTGCGGCTTGAACCCGGCGAGGTCGTCGGCCTGCTCGGGCCCAACGGCGCCGGCAAATCCACCACCTTCAAGATACTGTGCGGCCTGCTCAAGCCCACTGCGGGCGAGGCACAAGTGGTGGGGCACGATCTGCGCCGCGCCACCAGCGCAGCCAAGAGCCGACTCGGCTACATGGCGCAGAAGTTTTCGCTCTACGGCCTGCTTTCGGTGCAACAGAACCTGGAATTCTCGGCCGGCGTCTATGGGCTGGAAGGCAACACCCGGCGCGAGCGCATAGCGGAAATGATCGCCACCTTCGATCTGGGCGGCTGGCTGTCCGCCACGCCCGATGGGTTGCCGTTGGGGCACAAGCAGCGCCTGGCGCTGGCCTGCTCCTTGATGCACCGGCCGCCCGTGCTGTTTCTCGATGAGCCCACCTCGGGCGTCGATCCGATCACCCGGCGCGAATTCTGGACCCACATCAACGGCCTGGCGCGCAAGGGCGTGACCATCATGGTCACCACCCATTTCATGGACGAGGCCGAATACTGCGACCGCGTGGCCATGCTGTCGCGTGCGCAATTGATTGCGCTGGATACGCCCGACGCACTCAAGCGCATGGCCGTCAGCCCCGAGCGCCCCGACCCGACCATGGAGGATGCCTTCATTCATCTGGTCGAGTCCGCCGACCGTGAACTGGAGGCCGCCACATGAGCACCGCTGCACCGCACGTGCGCCGCTTTGACCTGCGCCGCCTCATCGCCCTGGTCACCAAGGAAAGCCACCAGGCACTGCGCGACCCCTCGACGCTGTTGATCGCGTTCGTGCTGCCGGTGGTGTTGCTGCTGCTGTTTGCCTATGCTGTGTCGCTCGATTCCAAGGCGGTGCGTGTCGGCGTGGTGCTGGAGTCACCCGGCGCGTCGGCGCAGTCCCTGGGTGCGGCGTTTTCCGGCACGCGCTTTCTGAAAACGCATTTCGCCCATGACCGTCGCGAAGTGGCCGAGCAGCTCGTCTCGGGCCAGCTGCGCGGCTACGTGGTGATTCCGCAGGACTTCGAGCAACGCCTGGCGCAGCGCGGCGGCGAACCCCTGGTGCAGATCGTCACCGATGGCTCCTACCCCAACACCGCCAACTACGTCGAGAACTACG
>DDFA01000050.1:0-226 GCA_002336975.1 Phyllobacteriaceae bacterium UBA1940 | reverse complement strand
ACCCCGAGCTGGAAAGCCGCCGCGCGCTGATTCCCGGCGCCATCGCCATCGTCATGACCATTATCGGCACCATGTTGACGGCGCTGGTGGTGGCGCGCGAATGGGAGCGCGGCACCATGGAGGCGGTGCTTTCGACACCGGCCTCGGTGGCCGAAATTCTGATTGGCAAGCTGCTGCCGTACTTCGTGCTTGGCATGCTGGCCACGCTGGGCGCGGCGGCGCTGGC
>DDFA01000094.1 GCA_002336975.1 Phyllobacteriaceae bacterium UBA1940 | reverse complement strand
GGACAGAGGGGGGTCGGTGAAGAATGAAGCTCGACTTTTCAATCACTTGACCGACCGAGCCAAAAAATCCCTCGCCAATTTCATCCCACACCTCCCGTCCACCACCACCCTTTCCCTCGCAGTCTGCTGCGGGGTCAGGTGCGCACCGGACATCCAGGCAGACATGGCGCTGGAGGGGAACGGGTCGGTTCCGCAAATCTTCAGCCTCGGCTGGCGGGCGCAGGGAGCTGATAGACGCAAATGCCGGCCGGCCGGGAAACGTCGGAGGTCACGCCGGCGGCGCGGGTCGATACGTCCAGAAAAATCATCCAGGCCGACGCAAACCCTGCGCCGCCTTCCCGCAAATAAATCCCCGGCCGCCGCGCGGCGCGGGACGCACAATCACGCCTGCAACAGAGGCGCACCACATGCCGCGAACCAGAACCATGACCGTCCCCCAGCGCCTCGGTTTCAGCGGCCTGGCATCTGGCCCGCGACACTGTCGATCTGCTCACCTGCCAATTGTCGAGCGTGCCGCCCGCCGAGACGCTGGAGGAACAGGACGACGCCCGGGTGACGATGACGGCGGGGTATTTGGCTAAGGCCCGGCCGGCCCGCGTCGCCCCGGCCCGCGTCGCATCGGCCGGCGTCCCCGCGCCGCCTGAGGCAAAACCTTAACCGCCGTCCGCTATCATCGCGCACCGAGCTTTTCAGGAACGCAGCCTCATGTTTACAGACACCCAAATCGTCCGTTTGCCGGTGGCGCTGACGCTGGTCGACGGGCGCACGCTGAACGGCTGCCTGATCCTGCCGCGCGTCCAGAAACTGCTCGAGACGCTGAACAAGCCGGAACCCTTCGTCGAGTTCGAAGCCCGCGAGGGCGCCGGCGCGATCGCCATCGCCAAGTCCAGCATTGTCAGCGCCGCGCCGCTCGAAGAGCGCAAGGCGCGGAGCGGCGCCGAACAGTTGCGCAAGCCCGTGCGCTTCGACGCGCACAAGATCCTCGGCCTCGACCGCGACGCGCCTGAGGCGGCGATCCGCCCGGCCTATGTCGAGAAGGCAAAACTCTACCACCCCGACCAGTTCGCCGCCCAACCGCTGCCGCCCGAAGTGGCGGACTATCTGGCGGCGATGTTCATCAAGGTGCAGCAGGCCTACGAGCAACTGTCGGGTGAAACCGCCCGCCCCGCCGCCTGAGCCCAAAAGAACCGAACCGCAGGTTCGCAAGGGCGACCGCCCGTCGCGGCTTATGCCGCGCCCCCGCCGGAGCGCCAGCCGCCGCCAGGCGGCGATGCGGCGCGCGAGGCAAAAAAGAAACTCCGCAGGTTCGCAAGGGCGACCGCCCGTCGCGGCTTATGCCGCGCGCCGTCGCAGGCGTGAGCGAAGCGAACTGCCATGAGACAAAACTAATGCCCCTCGAACGCGATCAGCGTGCGCACGTCGACGCCCAGCGCCTCGAGCTTTTTGCGCCCGCCAAGATCCGGCAGGTCGATGACGAAGCACGCCGCCACGATGTCGGCGCCCATCTGTTTCAGCAGTTTGGTCGCGCCTTCGGCGGTGCCGCCGGTGGCGATCAGATCGTCGACAAGGATGACCTTTTCGCCCGGCTTCACCGCGTCGGTGTGCATCTCCATTTCATCGACGCCATATTCGAGCGAGTAGGCGACCCGCACCGTCGAGTGCGGCAGCTTGCCCTTCTTGCGGATCGGCACGAAGCCGGCCGACATCTGGTGCGCCATCGCCCCGCCGAGGATGAAGCCGCGCGCCTCGATGCCGGCGATCTTCGACACGCCGGTGCCGGCATAGGGGTGCACCAGTTCGTCGACGGCGCGGCGAAAGGCGCGCGCATTGCCGAGCAGAGTGGTGATGTCGCGAAACAGGATGCCGGGTTTCGGATAGTCGGGAATGGTGCGGATCGAGGCGAGCAGCGTGTCTTCGAGAGAGGTTTTCATCGGCGCGGATCCGGTTGCCGGCAATTCCTATCCCCCAGCCGCCTCGAATGGAATAGGCTGGCGCCGATAATCGCCAACAGGGCCCGCCGATGACGAGATCCGAACGCCTGCTGACCCTGATCGACGCGCTGCGCCGCCACCGCCGCCCGGTCACCGGCCAGGCGCTGGCGGAAGAGACCGGCGTCTCTATCCGCACGCTCTATCGCGACATCGCCGCACTGCAGGGCCAGGGCGCAAATATCGAGGGCGAGCCGGGCCTGGGTTATGTTCTGAAACCCGGCTTCATGCTGCCGCCGCTGATGTTTTCCGAAGACGAGATCGAGGCGATCGCGCTCGGCGTCGCCTGGGTCACCCGCCGCGCCGATGCGCGGCTGGGCCAGGCGGCGGCCAATGCTGCGGCGAAGATCGGCGCCGTGCTGCCCGACGATCTGCGCCGCGAGATGGAAACCTCGGCGCTGATGATCGGCCCCGGCGAGCCGCTGCACGGCGGCAATATCGACCTGACCGCGGTGCGCGACGCCATCCGGCGCGAGCGAAAACTGCTGATCGACTATCGCGACCGGGACGGCGCTCCGACCCGGCGCACCGTCTGGCCGTTCCTGCTGGCGTTCTTCGACCGGATGCGCATGATCGTCGCCTGGTGCGAGTTGCGCCAGGGCTACCGCCATTTCCGCGCCGACCGCATCGTCTCGATGCAGGTGCTCGAACAGCGCGCCGGCCGCCGCCGGCTGGCGATGACAAAAGAGTGGCGCGAGGAGGAAATGCTGCGCGAGCGCGACCACCCCGGTCCTCTGCTCTCTACTGCCACAAATTGACAGCAGCGCCGGTTATCCCGGTCTTGTCCAACCACGGAGCAAGACAATGACCGTCACCTCAAATCTCATCGTTCTCTATGTCGACGACATCGCGACGAGCGTCGATTTCTACGCCGCGCAGTTCGGCCATGCGCCGGCCGACCAGTCGCCGGTGTTCGCGCTGTTTGTCCTCGACGGCGGCATGCAGCTCGGCTTGTTCCTTCGCCACGCCGTCGAGCCGAAGACGGCGATCACCGGTGGCGGCTGCGAACTTGTGGTGATGACCGACAGCCGCGACCGGGTCGACGCCATCGTCGCCGGCTGGCGCGCCCAGGGCGTCGTCATCGGCGCCGACCCGATCGACGCGCCGTTCGGTTACACCGCGGTGGCGCTCGATCCGGACGGCCACCGCATCCGCGCCCTGTTCGACCCGCAGGCATGACGGCGATGACGCGCAACTGGATCGCCGTCGCCTCGGCCGACCATGTCCGCGTCGGCGTCGCCGGCGGCTTCATGCAGGTCAACCACGGCAAGGCCGCGCCGCTGCGGCGCATCCGGCCAGGCGACAACATCGTCTATTATTCGCCGACCCGGCGTTACCGCGCCGCCGACGGCCTGCAGGCCTTCACCGCCATCGGCGTGGTCAGGCCCGGAGAGCCCTATCAGGGCTTCATGGGCGAGGGATTTACGCCGTTCAGGCGCGACGTCGCGTGGCGAGGCGAGGTCCGCGAAACGCCGATCCGGCCGCTGCTGGCGCTGCTCGAACTGACGGCCGGCAAGACGGGTTGGGGCGCGCCGTTCCGGTTCGGCCTGGTCGAGATCGGCGACGCCGATTTCCGCGTCATCGAACAGGCGATGACGCCATGATGCGAAAAAGGCCCGCGCGAGCGGGCCTTTGCCGGTTGGGCGAACAATGCCGATCAGTGCGGCGTCGCCGCCCAGATCTTGCGCTTGGTCAGATAGACCAGGCCGGCGAACAGCAGCAGGAACACCATCACGCCGAACCCCATGCGCTTGCGCGCTTCCAGGTGCGGCTCGGCGGCCCACATCAGGAAGGCGGCGACATCGCGGGCGTTCTGGTCGACGCTCGCCGGGGTGTCGTCGTCATAGGTGATCACCGTGTCCGGGGTCAGCGGCGGCGTCATCGCCAGCGCGGCGGCGTTCATGAAATACGGATTGTAATGTGTGCCTTCCGCCACGTCGATGCCTTCCGGCGGCGTCTTGCCGTAGCCGGTCAGCAGCGAGTGGATATAGTCCGGCCCGCCTTCGGCATACTGGGTGAAGATGTCGAACACAAAGGTCGGGAAGCCGCGGGTCACGCCGCGCGCCTTGGCCATCAGCGACAGGTCCGGCACCGGCGGGTCCTGCGCCGCGGGCGCCGGGAAATGGTCGCTCGGCAGGCCCTTGCGGCCTTCCTCGTCGCCGACGCCGGGAATGTCGTATTCGGCCGCGATCGTCTTGACCTGGCCTTCGGAGTAGCCGAGCCCTTCCAATGTGCGGAAAGTGACGAGATTGAGCGAATGGCAGCTCGAACAGATCTCGCGATAGACCTTGAAGCCGCGCTGCAGCTGGCCGCGGTCATAGGTGCCGAACGGACCGGCGAACGACCACTTTTCCTCGGTCGGCTTCAGCAGCGGATAGTGCTGCGTCTCGCCCTCGCCGGCCAGATGAATGCCCTGGTCGCCGGCGCCGTGCGCCGCCGGTTCGGTTTGTGCGACCGCATAGGCGGTCGAGGCCAGGAAACCGACCGCGGCGACCGAATGGAGAAGCTTTTTCATGACGTCCCTCTTCAGTCCGCGCTTAGTGGCTGACGGCTGCTGCTGCGGCAGCGTCGGATTTGGCCTTGTTCTTGTCCAGAACGGCTTCGGTAATCGAGTTCGGCAACCGCCGGGGCGTTTCGATCAGGCCCAACACTGGCATCAGCACCAGGAAGAAGGCGAAATAATAGAGCGTCGAAATCTGCATCGCCGGGATATACCAGCCTTCCGCGGGCTTCGAGCCCAGCCAGCCGAGGAAGATCGCGTTGACGACGAAGATCCAGAAGAACAGCTTGTACCACGGGCGATAGACTGCCGAGCGGACCTTCGACGTATCGAGCCAGGGCACGAAGAACAGCACGGCGATCGAGCCGAACATCGCCAGCACGCCGCCCAGCTTGGAGTCGATCGGGCCGATGTTGAAGGTAATGGCGCGCAGGATCGCGTAGAATGGCAGGTAATACCATTCCGGCACAATATGCGCCGGCGTCACCAGCGAATTGGCTTCGACATAGTTGTCGGGGTGGCCGAGATAGTTCGGGATGTAGAACACGAACCAGGCGAACATGATCAGGAACAGCACCATCGCGAACGCGTCCTTGGCGGTCGCGTGCGGCGAGAACGGCACCGTGTCGGTCTTCGACTTCACCTCGATGCCGGTCGGGTTGGTCTGGCCGGTGACGTGCAGCGCCCACACATGCAGCACCACCACGCCGGCGATCATGAACGGCAGCAGATAGTGCAGCGCAAAGAAGCGGTTCAGGGTCGGGTTGTCGACGGCGAAACCGCCCAGCAGCAGTTGCTGGATCCAGTCGCCGACCAGCGGAATGGCGGTGAAGAAGCCGGTGATGACGGTCGCGCCCCAGAACGACATCTGGCCCCACGGCAGCACATAGCCCATGAAGCCGGTCGCCATCATCAGCAGGTAGATGATGCAGCCGAGGATCCACAGCAGCTCGCGCGGCGCCTTGTAGGAGCCGTAATAGAGGCCGCGGAAGATATGGACGTAGACGGCGATGAAGAACATCGACGCGCCGACGGCGTGCATATAGCGCAGCAGCCAGCCGGAATTGACGTCGCGCATGATCTTTTCGACCGAGTGGAACGCCAGCGTCGTGTCGGCGGCGTAGTGCATCGCCAGCACCACGCCGGTCAGGATCTGCGCCACCAGCATCAGCGAAAGAATACCGCCGAACGTATAGGCGTAGTTCAGGTTGCGCGGCACCGGATAGGCGACGAAACTGTCATACATCAGCCGCGGCAGCGGCATGCGTGCGTCGATCCAGCGGCCGAGGCCGGACGTGGGCGTATAGGTCGAGTGTCCACCGCTCATCTTGATTATCCCCCTGCCCGCTCAGCCGATCTTGACCACGGTGTCGGACGTAAACTGGAACGCCGGCACTGCCATGTTTTGGGGCGCGGGGCCCTTCCGGATTCGTCCGGCCGTATCGTAGTGCGATCCGTGGCACGGGCAGAACCAGCCGCCGAAATCACCCTGCTGGCCAAGCGGGATGCAGCCCAGATGGGTGCACACGCCGATCATCACCAGCCAGTTTTCCTTATCCTTGCCCGCCGAACGGTCGATGTCGTTGGCCGGCGCGTCGGAGCCCAGATTGGCGTTGCGCGCCAGCGGGTCCTTGAGTTGGTCGAGCGACACCGCCTTGGCGGACTCGATTTCTTCCGGCGTGCGGTTGCGGATGAACACCGGCTTGCCACGCCATTTGACCACCAGCGAAGCGCCGGGCGTCAGCGACGAGACGTCGACCTCGATCGAGGCCTGCGCCAGCGTCGAGGCGTCGGGGCGCATCTGGTCGATGAACGGCCAGGCCACGGCTGCGGCGCCCACGGCCGCCGCGGCGCCTGTCGCGATGTAGAGGAAGTCGCGGCGGTTGGGATCGTGTGTTTCGGTCGCGCTCACCTGGCCGTCGTCCTTTCGTATTCATTGCCCGTCGGCAAGTCCGCTCGGTTCCCCATCCGCGGAGCATTGTCCACGCACCATCGTCCCGGAACGGAGTCGGGAGACGATTTTCAAGGGTTCTATGCGGCTGATCTGGCCTTGGCAAGCGGCGCGCCGGCGCTTGGGCAGAATGTCGCGGGTTTTCAGCGCGGCCCCTTGCGGCGATGGCTCCCGCGTCTGCGCCGCCGTAGCCCGGCCGGTCCGCCGGCGTGACGTCAAGGCCAGCGCGCGCCGGCTCGACCGATAGCGTGTAAATACCATGAATGGTTGCATTTTGTCGGGAGTTGTCGCCAATTGTAGCGTGCAGACTTAGCATTAGAAGGAACCAGAGATGGGCAGCGGACGTCAATCGATCAAAACCATTCTTCTGGCATTGTCGCTGGCCGGCGCGCCGGTTGTCATCGACCTGACGGCGGGTGCGATGACGCCCGGCCTGCGCGAGGCGTCGGCGATGGCGCAGGACAAAAAGTCGGCCAAGCGCAATTCGGGCGGCCTCGCCGGCAGTGAAGGCAACGTCAAGCGCAAGGTGCTGTTCGAAATCAGCACCGAGGGCGGTTGCCAGGCTCACTGGAGGCGCTATGTCGCCGCCGGCGGCCATTCGGCCTACGCCTCGACCCAGATCGACTATTTCTATGGCGGTTTCTTCGCCTGCGGCATATCGATCAACGCGTCCTCGGCGGCTGAAGCCGAACGCCGCGCGGTCGAGGACTGCAAACTTGCCGTCAAACAGACCAAGGCAAGGAACCAGTCGGCGAGTTTTTCCGGCGCCTGCTCCGTCAACGCTTCGAAATAGCTGGGCCTAGCGCGCGCCCAGCCTCACCAGCACGGCGCGCGGAATGGCCATTTCACGGATGACGTCGTCATGCCGGCGCAGCCCGCACAATTCGCGCTGGATGAAATAGGCGTGCACGGCGATCGCGGCCGCCTTCAACGCCGTCTCGCGGCCGGCCGGACCGGCGCGGGCGTCATCCACACCCAGAGCCGCAAGCGCCTTCTCGGCCTTCTTGCCGGCTTCGCCGAGCGAATGCGCCATCTCGCCGAGGATCTCGATCTCCACCGGCTGCAGGCCGGTCGAGGCCGCCGCGCGCTCGATGGTGATGCGGCCGGGGAGCCGCAGCGACAAGGCCGCTACTCCGCCGCGAGCCGGTCGGCGAGAAAGCCGCCGGACTGGCGTTGCCAAAGCTTTGCGTAGAGCCGGCCCTTTGCGACCAGGCTGTCATGCGTGCCTTCCTCGACGATTCGTCCCTTGTCGAGAACCACCACCCGGTCGAGCGCGGCGATGGTCGATAGCCGGTGGGCGATGGCGATCACCGTCTTGCCCTCCATCATCTTGTAGAGATTGTCCTGGATCGCCGCCTCGATCTCCGAATCGAGCGCCGAGGTCGCCTCGTCGAGGATCAGGATCGGCGCGTCCTTCAGCATCATCCGCGCAATGGCGATTCGCTGCCGCTGGCCGCCCGACAGTTTGACGCCGCGCTCGCCGACATGGGCGTCATAGCCGGTGCGTCCCTTCGGATCGCTGACATTGACGATGAACTCGTGCGCCGATGCCCGCTTCGCCGCCTCGACAATCTCGGCTTCTGTGGCGTCGGGCCGGCCATAGGCGATGTTGTCGCGGATCGAACGGTGCATCAGCATCGGCTCCTGGCTGACGACGCCGAACTGGGCGCGCAGCGACGCCTGCGTCACCGAGCGCACGTCATGCCCGTCGAGCAGGATGCGGCCGTTTTCAACGTCAAACAGCCGTAGCGCCAGATTGACCAGCGTCGTTTTGCCCGCGCCCGACGGCCCCACCAGCGCCACCTTGTCGCCGGGACGGACATGCAGGTCGAGATTGTTGATGACGCCGCTCTGTTTGCCATAGTTGAAGGTGACGTCGTCGAAGACGATGTCGCCGCTGGCGCGCGGCATGATGGCTGCGTCGGCGCGGTCGCGGATCGCAGGCTCTACCGAAATCACCGTCGTCGCATCCTGCACCGTGGCGAAATTGCGGATCAGCCCGTTAATGTTGAACATCATGTAGCCCGACATCTGGTTCAGCCTGAACGCCAGGCCAAGCGCCGCCGCCACCTCTCCGGTGGTCGCATCGCCGCCCATCCATTGCCGGATCGCCAGCCACGCCACCCCCGCCATCATGAAGCCGTTGACGATGTTGACGCCGGCGCGCACGCTCGAAATCGAGCGGGTCAGCTGCTTCACCGCGTCGAGATAGTGCTGCATGCCCTCGCGCACATAGCCGTGCTCGCGCTTGCCCGTGTCGAACAGTTTTACCGCCATGATATTGGTGAAGGCGTCGACGATGCGGCCATTGACCATCGACCGTTCGTCGGCGGTGCGGCGTCCCGCCTTGCGCAGCGGCGGCAGCAGCCGCCAGGCGACAAGGGCGTAGGCGCCAAGCCACACCACCAGCACCAGCCCCATCATCGGATCGAGCGTCATCAGGATCGTGCCGGCCAGCACCAGAAAGGTCAGGAACGCCCACACCACCTGCAGCGACGAGACGATGAAATCGCCGGTCGCCTCGCCGCCCTGCAGGATCTTGGTCGCAATGCGGCCGGCAAAATCGTTCTGGTAGAACTCGTAGGGCTGCTCGATGACGCGCCGAAACGACTGCCAGCGCACCAGCTGGTAGAAATTTGGCACCACCAGCTGCTGTTCGATCACCGTGTTGACGATCATGATGGCGGCCCGGACCACCAGCACGAAGAACAGGAAGCCGAGAATGTGCGGCCAGTAATCGGCAAGGAAGGTCGCCGGGTTGGCGCGGTCGAGCAGGTCCACCAGCCAGCCCACCGACCAGTAGAGCGCCGCGTCCACCGCTCCCGTCAGGCCGCCCGCGATCAGCAGCAGGACGAATGACAGCTTCGCCTGGCGCGCGAAGAACATGATGAACTGCCACGCGCTCGTCGGCAGCACCGCGCGGTCGGTGTCGGCGAACGCCTCGACGACATTCTCGAACGGACCGTAGATACGGTCCTCCAGGGTCGGTTTTTCGTCGCTGCTCTGCGTGTTCATTCGACTGCCAATGTAGTGCGCCGGCCGCGCCGGTGCAGCCCCGGATTGTCAGGAGTGCGAAGTTGTCATGAGCGGGCGGCGGCCAGCGCCGCCCGCAACGATGATCGTCCGACTACTCGGCCGCCGCTTCCGCGGTCTCGACCGCCTCGCCCGTGTCGTCATGCAGCAGGAACCCGCCCGACTGCCGCTGCCACAGGCCGGCATAGATGCCGCCGAGCGCCACCAGCTGGTCGTGCGTGCCCTCCTCCACCACCCGGCCCTTGTCCATCACCACCAGCCGATCCATCGCGGCGATGGTCGACAGCCGGTGGGCGATGGCGATCACCGTCTTGCCTTCCATCAGCCGGTAGAGGTTTTCCTGGATCGCCGCCTCGACTTCCGAATCGAGCGCCGACGTCGCCTCGTCGAGGATCAGGATTGGCGCGTCCTTCAGCATCACGCGCGCAATCGCCACCCGCTGGCGCTGGCCGCCCGACAGTTTGACGCCGCGCTCGCCGACATGGGCGTCATAGCCTTTCCGGCCCTTCGGGTCGGAGATGCCCTCGATGAAGCCGTCGATCTCGGCGCGCCTGGCCGCGTCGCGCATCATCTCGTCCGACGCCTCGGGCCGGCCGTAGAGGATATTGTCGCGCACCGACCGGTGCAGCAGGCTGGTGTCCTGCGTCACCACGCCGATCTGGGCGCGCAGGCTGTCCTGCGTCACCTGCGAAATATCCTGGCCGTCAATGGTGATGCGTCCCGATTCCAGATCGTAGAAGCGCAGCAGGATATTGACCAGCGTCGATTTTCCTGCGCCCGAACGGCCGACAATGCCGACCTTTTCGCCCGGCCGGATGACCAGCGACAGGTCCTCGATCACGCCCTTGCGCTTGCCGTAGTGGAAGCGCACATGGTCGAACTCGATCGCCCCCCTGGTCACCGCGATCGGCGTCGCGCCCGGCTTGTCGTCCACCAGCCGCGGCAGCGAGATCGACGAGATGCCGTCGCGCACCGTGCCGATGTTCTCGAACAGCGCCGACATTTCCCACATGATCCAGTGCGACATCGACGACAGCCGCAGCACCAGCGAAATCGCCACCGCAACCGCGCCGACCGTCACCGCGTTGTCGAGCCAGAGCCAGATCGCCGTTGCGCCGACGACCGCCAGCAAGCCCGAGTTCAGCATCTCGAGCAGCCCGAACAGCCCCGTCGCCAGCCGCATCGACCGGTAGACCGTGCCCATGAAACCCGACATCGCGTCCTTGGCGTAGGCCGCTTCGCGCCGCGCATGGGAGAAAAGCTTGATCGTCTGGATGTTGGTGTAGCTGTCGACCACCCGCCCGGTCATCACCGAGCGCGCGTCGGCCTGCTCCTCCGACACCTTGCCGATGCGCGGGATGAAATAGCGCAGCAGCAGGATGTAGAGCGCCAGCCAGGCGATGAAGGGAACCGACAGTTTCCAGTCGATCGACGCGATGACAAAAACCGCGCCGGCGAAATAGACGACGACATAGTTCAGCACGTCGAACAGTTTCAGCACGCATTCGCGCACCGCCAGCGCCGTCTGCATCAGCTTGGTGGCGACGCGGCCGGCGAACTCGTCCTGATAGAACGCCATCGACTGCTTCAGCAGGTAGCGGTGCACCTGCCAGCGGATGCGCATCGGATAATTGCCCATCAGCACCTGCTGGTTGAGCAGCAGCCGCGCCCAATCGACAATCGGCATGATGACCACGATCAGCACCGCCATCGCGGCGAGCTTCCATCCTTCGTTCTTGAGGAAGGTGGCGCGGTCCTGGTGCGCCAGCCAGTCGACGATGTTGCCCATCTGGGCGAACAGCCACACCTCCATGCCGCCGACGGCGGCCGTCAGGACCGCCGACATCAGGATGTAGGGCCACGCGCCCCTGGTGAAATGCATGCAGAACGCCCAGAAGGTTCTGGGCGGCTCTGTCGGTTCGTCGGGCGGAAACGGCTGGAGCCTCGCCTCGAACCAGCGTGCAATGGACGTCAGCATCTTGCGCCTCATCGATGCCCGCTGCGCGGGACTTCGGTCTTGGTTACATGTACGCCCGCTCTTGCGCCACGGGCGGATTGGTCGATCCTGACAGGCTCGACCGTCGTCGACGCGGCGGTGTTGCGACCGGTCCGCGGCTGTTGCGGCGTCGCGCCGAGCGCCGAAGCGAAGACGGCGGGAAGCCCGGTTGCGGTGTTGGCGTTGGCGTTGGCGTTGGCGTCAAAAATCGGACGCAGTGGCGTTGTCGGGAACTTCTTCGCAGGCATGGTCGAACTCCGGGAAAAGCTTTGGGCTTTGCCGGGCGGTCCGGATACGAAGCGAAGATGGTCAGTCGATCGAACCGGCCGCCGTCAGGCGATTGTCCGCCGGGTGCGGCGGGAGAGCGCGTGGCGCATCGACATGTCCATTGAGGCCTCCCTCGGTTCGGGTTGACGAGGCGCAAGCCTTAGATCAGTTGAGATTGCCGCGCCACCCCTGCCGGGCGAGTTGCGGCGCCACTGTTGCCGAATTGCCGCTGATTCAATGCGTCAGCGACTTGAATCAGAATGCGAACCCGATGAATCACGATCTGCACATAGCGCTCTATCAGCCTGAAATTCCTGGCAATACCGGCGCGATCCTCAGGCTCGCCGCCTGCTTTGGCGCCACCGTCGACATCATCCGGCCGCTCGGTTTCGAGCTTTCCGACAAGACGTTGAAGCGCGCCGGCATGGATTATCTGGAGATCGCCGCGATCCGCGACCATGCCGATTTCGAGGCGTTCGAATCATGGCGCAAGGCCGATGGCCGCCGGCTGGTCCTGCTCACCACCCGCGCCGCCGAACCCTATGCAAGCTTCGCCTTCCGGCGTGGCGACGTGCTTCTGTTCGGGCGCGAATCATCTGGCGTCCCCGACACGGTTCGGGCGGTTGCCGACAGCCAGTTGCGCATCCCGATCCGCGCCGAGGCGCGCAGCCTCAACCTCGGCATGAGCGCCGCGATTACGCTCAGTGAAGCGGTGCGGCAGCTCGGCTAGCCGCATCTTGCATTCGCGGCCATCTAGGGCAATCTTTGCCAAGGATTCAGACCAACTCGAACGTCTCTTGGACCTGATCGCACACAATCAGCGAATGGCTGGCCTTCGCACCGAATTGTCGCGTCCCGTCCGATCGACCCGCATCGATCACACCTGATCGTCCATGGCATCGAGCGCGAAACCGTCCTCGTCCTGCGCATCCGCCATGCGTTGGAAAACTGGTCGGACGATCCGGCCTGACCCTGCTCAATCGGCCGTCGGCAGCCGCCGCATGGTGAATTCGATCACGTCGCCCGGCATTTCGCGCCAGCTTTCGATGGCGGTCCAGTAGGCCTGCTTGGGCCAGCGGTCGAACCATTCGCGCGCCTTGACCCGTGCGTCGGAGCGCGGAAGGCTGAAACTTTCGCGCACAAACCCGTCGCGCGGCGCGCCCTCGCCTTCGGCGCGGCGGCGTTCCAGGCTGCGTCTGACGCCGTCGAGCGGCGGCCTTACCGGGGGTCGCATTGTCGCAACTCCTTGACCCAAGCGCGGCAAAGTTTAGGGATCGCCCGGAAGATTGCGAGTCATTTTGGACGGAAGCCATGGATCGGCAGGATATTCCGGCGGGACTGCCCGCCGACATCGAGGACAGGAAGGCCCGCGCCAGGGCGTGGTTCGAGGAACTGCGCGACCGGATCTGCGCCACGTTGGAGAAGATCGAGGACGATCTGGCCGGGCCGCAATCGTCCTGGTCGCCCGGGCGCTTTGAGAAAAAACCGTGGCAGCGCCACGAAGGCGCCGGCGGCGGCGGCGTCATGTCGATGATGTATGGCCGCGTCTTTGAAAAGGTCGGCGTCCACACATCCACCGTCCATGGCGAGTTTTCGCCGGAAATGCGCAAGCAGATCCCCGGCGCCGACGCCGATCCGAGCTTTTGGGCGTCGGGCATTTCGCTGATCTGCCACCCGCAGAACCCCAACGTCCCGGCCGTTCACATGAACACCCGCATGGTCGTCACCTCGCGCCAGTGGTTTGGCGGCGGCGCCGACCTGACCCCGGTGCTCGACCGCCGCCGCACCCAGGACGACCCCGACACGCTCGCCTTCCACAAGGCGATGCGGTTTGCCTGCGACAAGCACGCAAAAGTGGCCGACTACGACAGGATGAAGAAATGGTGCGACGACTATTTCTTCCTGCCACACAGGAACGAGCCGCGCGGCGTCGGCGGCATTTTCTACGACTGGCTGCATTCGGACGACGACAAGGGCGGCTGGGACGCCGACTTCGCCTTCACCCAGGATGTCGGCCGTTCGTTTGCGGTCGTCTACAACCACATCGTCCGCAAGAACTTTAATGAAAACTGGACCGAAGCCGACCGCGAGGAACAACTGATCCGCCGCGGCCGTTACGTCGAGTTCAATCTGCTTTATGATCGTGGCACGGCCTTTGGCCTGAAAACCGGCGGCAATGTCGACTCGATCCTGTCGTCCATGCCGCCCGAGGTAAAATGGCCGTAGGCCGGCGTCCTCACGCCCGGCTGCGCGCCCTTAATTCCGCCGCCGGCAGATCCGCCAGTTCCTCAAGACTCATCCGGTCGATCGCCGGATGGGCCAGCGGATCGCGCCGGTAATCGGCCTGCCAGGCGTCGAGCGCCGGCGTCAGTGGCAGTTTCGCAATCATCCGCCGCAACAATCCAGACATCGCAACCTCCATCGGTTACTGATGATTTTCTATCGCCAAAGCCAAGTTCTCAATCGAGAATTGGCCTGCTAGGATATAGAAAAACTGGATGCTACAGCATGAGGCGGCTGCAACGTTACCATCTCAATGGCCTGCGCGCGCTTGAGGCGGCGGGACGTCTCGGCTCGCTGCAGCGCGCCGCCGACGAACTGGGCGTGTCGCCCGGCGCCGTCAGCCAGCACGTTATCCGCGCTGAAAAACAGCTTGGCCGGCCGGTGTTCGCCCGCACCCCGCGCGGGCTTGCCGCCACGCCGTTCGGCGAACGTCTGCTCGACCGGCTGGGCGCCGGGTTCCGCTCGCTTGACGAGGCGTTGGCGCTGGCCGACCGGTCCGACGAAAGCGCCCTCACCGTCTCGGTTGCGCCGGTGCTGGCGTCAAAATGGCTGGTGCCGCGCCTGTCGAATTTCCGCAAGCAGCATCCCGGCATCAGGGTCAGGATCGAGGCGACGACCGACCTTGTCGATTTCGCCGCCTCCGATGTCGACCTGGCGCTGCGCGTCGGCGCGGGCGCCTGGCCGGGCGTGCGGCTCAAGAAGCTCTTGGCCCATGACGTCTTTCCCGTCTGCTCGCCGGCGATCGCCGCATCGCTGGCCTCGGCAAGCGATCTGCGCCGCGCGCCGGTTGTGTTCGACGCCAATGCGCCGGGTTTCTGGGACGATTGGCTCGGGCCGCACGGCATGACGGAACAGGATCTTGGTCCCGGTGACAGTTTCACCGACGCGGCGCTGTGCGTCGAGGCGGCGATTGCTGGCCAGGGCGTGATGATGGGCTGGCAAACCCTTGCCGCCGATGCGATCGCCGCCGGCCTGCTGACGGCGCCTTTCCCCGACCGGGCGGCGACAGGCAACGCCTATTTTGCCGTCACCCCTGCCGATCGCCCGCTCGGTGAACGCGAACGCGTCTTCATCCGATGGGTGGAAACCGAAATGGAAAAAACCTCCGCCGCATTCCGCTGATTTTCGCCGGCGCATCCATTTTCGGGCAAGATGCGTTATCATGGGCGCGTGACTCGGAGAGGACTTGAGGAAGGAGACGATCATGAAACAGTTTCATTGTGGTTCGCTGGTTCCCGGCTGCGAGTGGCACACCAGGCATGACGAGGAAGCGGAAGTAATGCGCCGCGCCGTCGAGCATATGCGCCAGACGCATGGCGAGACCATCATCCGCGAGACGATGGTCGACGCGATCAGGTCCCGCATCGAGAAGGTCCGCGACGCGGCCTGAAAACCGGCTGCAATTTGCGCGGGCAGGACCCGCGTTCCACACTGTTGCCGAACCAGGTCCTGAGGCAGATTTTTTTGCCCCAGGGCCTGAAAATCCGGATTTGACGCTTATTTTGCCGATTGGGAACAAGTCGCTAATAAATTTGAGCTAGACCGTCCGTCGACATCTGTCCGACGGAGATTTCGATGCTTCGTAAATTCTGGAAGTCACGTTCCGGCAATTTTGCCTATCTTGCGGCGATCGCGGCCGTGCCTCTCGTCCTGGGCATCGGCATGGCGACCGACTATTCGCGCCATGTCGCGGCCAAGCGTCATCTGCAGGAAATCGCCGATTCCGTCTCGCTTGCGCTGGCCATCGGCACGGATCGCAAGCCTGGAACGATGGTCCCGATCGCGCAGAAATTCATCAACGCCAATATCAGCAGCGCCCGGATCGACAACGTCGACCACATCACCCCGAAGGACATCGTGGTCGACGGCGACAATATCGACGTCACCCTGTCGGGCTACGTCGACGCGACATTCATGGGCATCATCGGCTACAAGCATCTGAACGTGAAGGCGTCCAGCCTGGCCGTGCGCTCTCCCGCCGGCAATGTCGAAGTCGCACTGGTGCTCGACAACACCTGGTCGATGTCCGAAACGGATGCTGGCGGCATCGCCAAGATCGATGCCTTGAAGTCCGCCGCCGGAAGCTTGATCGACACGTTGATGGCAGACGCAAGCCCCGGGGTGCGTATCGCCCTCGTTCCCTATGCGGACCGCGTCAATGTCGGCGCAGCCAACCGCAACAAGTCCTGGCTTTCGGTGCCGAAGGACGTCGCCGCCGTGGCGCCCACCTGCACCACCACGACCCAGTTGATCTCGACCGATTGCGATGTCTGGGTGAACCAGATGTGCACCACCACCGTCGACGGCGCGCCGGTCCAATACAATTGCGGCTATTGCTCCGCCTACAAGCCCGCCTATATGGGCCCGGTCACAAGCTGCACGGGCCAGGTCTGGGCGTCGACTTTCTATGGCTGCATCGGCTCGCGCATGCCTGGCACGACGCGCCTCGACGATCAGTCCTTCGGCGTACCCTATCCCGGGTATGTTGAACCGGCCCAATATTGCCTCAACCCGATCGTGCCGCTGACCACCAACAAGGCCGCGCTGAAGACCGCGGTTGCCAGCATGATCATCAATTTCAGCTGGTGGTACCGGCCATCGACCTACATCCCGGCCGGCATGATCTGGGGCGTCAACGTCCTGTCGCCGACCGCGCCGTTTTCCGAAGGCGCGGCCTACGACCCGGACAACCGGAAGCCTCGCAAGGCGATCGTGTTGATGACCGACGGCGACAACACGCTGCAGTTCCGGTCTTACGATGGCCAGCATGTCTCGTTCAGCAGCGACGCGGCGACGGCGGACGCCGAATTCAAGACCGTCAACGCGGAAACCAACCTGATTTGCGACTATGCCAAGAGCAAGAACATCGAGATCTTCTCGATCGCCTTCCTGGTCACCAAGCCCGAAGCGAAAGCCATGCTGCAAAAATGCGCCACCGATTCCGCGCACTATTTTGACGCCACGGACAAGGTCGGGCTGGAAGTCGCGTTCACGGGCATTTCGAAGTCCCTGTCGCTGGTCCGCCTGGCGCGTTGACTCCGGCACGCTGCGCCGCCCTTTGATCGTCGAACTGTTTGAGCGGGGCCCGTCGCGGGGCCCCGCGTTCGCCTTTGGGCGGACCCGACCTGAAATCCGGCTGCAACCTGCGCGGAAGACGCCCGCCGCCTGCGCCGGAAAGCCTGACAATCCGGCAATTGACGCTGCTCTGCGGGCGTGGAACGAGTTGATAACATATCTGAGTTACAACAACCGTCGACATTTTTCAGACGGGGGTTTCGATGCTTCGGAAATTGTGGAAGTCGCGTTCCGGCAACTTCGCATTCGTCGCGGCCGTCGCCACAGTCCCTCTCGTCCTGAGCATCGGCATGGCGACCGATTATTCCCGCCACGTCTCGGCCAAGCGCCATCTCCAGGAAATCGCGGATTCCGTTTCGCTCGCTCTGGCGACCGGATCCGAACGCAACAGCTCGAAAATGGTCCCGACGGCGCAGCAATACATCAACGCCAATCTCAGCAAATCGCGCATCGACGAGATCGACCAGATCGCGGCTAAGGACATCACCATCGACGGCGACAGTATCGACGTCGTCCTGTCCGGACATGTCAAGACCACTTTCATGGGCATTGCGGGCTACCGCGTGCTCGACGTCAAGGCGTCCAGCCTCGCAGTGCGATCCCCCAACGGCAATGTCGAGATCGCGCTGGTGCTGGACAACACCTGGTCGATGTCGGAGGCCGACGCCAAGGGCGTGCGCAAGATCGACGCTCTCAAGAGCGCCGCCAATGAACTGATTGAAAGTCTGATGGGCACCGGCGCGGCGGTGAAGATCTCGCTCGTCCCCTATGCCGATTACGTCAATGTCGGCCCCGAAAACCGCAACAAGCCCTGGGTCGCCGTCGAACCCGACATCAAGGCCGTAGCCGCGACCTGCAAGAAGGTGGATACGACATATTCGCCGTGCACAACCTGGACGTCGAAGACCTGCACCACGCTGGTCGATGGCGTTCCGGAAAACTGGGATTGCGGCTCCTGCACCGCCTATGGCCCACCGGTCACCGTCAAGCAGAACCAATGCTCCGGCGGCGTCTCCGGCCAGACCTGGTACGGATGCGTCGGCTCGCGCACGGTCGGCGATCTGCGTCTCGACGACACCTCGCCGCTGGTGCCCTATCCGGGCTATGTCGGCACCTGGCAGAACTGTCTCAATCCGGTCGTGCCGCTGAGCGCTTCCAAGCCGAAGCTCCGGAACGCCGTCGACGCAATGATCATCAACCGCGGCAGCTACAAGCCGAACACCTACATCCCCGCCGGCCTCGTGTGGGGCGTCAACATGCTGTCGCCCAAGGCGCCATTCACCGAGGGCGCCGCCTACGACCCGAAGAACCTCAAGCCCCGCAAGGCGATCGTGTTGATGACCGACGGCGAGAACACCCTGAAATTCAACCCGTCAAACGGCCGCCACTATGGCTTCTCATCCGACGCGGCGACCGCCGCCAAGGAGTTCCGCACCGTGAACGCCGAGACGGTCAGGATCTGCGACTACGCAAAGCAGAACAATATCGAGATCTTCTCGGTCGCCTTCATGGTCGACAATTCCGACGCCAGGACAATGCTGCAGACCTGCGCCAGCGATCCGGATCACTATTTCGACGCCTCGGACAATGAGCGGCTGACCGTCGCCTTCGGCAAGATCTCCGAATCCCTGTCGCTGGTTCGCCTGGCGCGCTGACACTCAGCGCCGGCCCTGCGCCAGCAACTGCTCGCGGGTCAGCGAAAAACTGCTGGCCACCCACTGGTCTTCCAACTGTTTGAGCCGGGCCCCCATTGCGGGGCCCGCCGTCATTCCAAGCGCCTTCAGGTCGTCGCCGCCCACCGGAAAGCGCGGACGCTCCCAGGCTGTCGCGAAAACCAGCTGTCTTTGCAGTTTTGCCGCCTGATTGCCGCCGGCGATCGCCAGCCGCAGCCGATCCTTCACTCCACCGGGCTTGCCGCGATAAAGCGCCTTGCCGAATTCGCGCTCGCTCATCAGCGCGTTGGCCGGCGCCGATGTGGCGAAATCGTCGAGCCGCGACGCCTCGCCGTTCGACATCCGCAGCCGTTCCGCCATCGCCCGAAGCCGCGCCGCATCCGGTGGCACGATCGCTTCCAGCCGCAGCATCGCGTCGGGCGACCAGCCATGCGCGCGCTCGGCCGCGACCAGCAGGTGGATCGCGTCGATGCCCCATTTTTCGCTTTCAGGCAGCACGCTGGTCAAGACGCTCGCCTGCCGCATCCACAACAGCGCGCGCGACGGATCGGGCGCGCCGAGCAGCTTGCGCAGTTCCGACCAGACGCGTTCCGCCGACAATTGCGCCAGCCCGCCCTTCAGCCGCACGCAGGCTTTCAGCCCCTCCGCATCCGGGCGGCCCGCGCCGTACCAGGCAAAAAAGCGGAAGAAGCGCAGGATGCGCAGATAATCCTCGGTGATCCGCTGTTCGGCGTCGCCGATGAAGCGCAGTGTGCGGCTATCGAGATCGGCGACCCCGCCGACCAGGTCGACCACCGTCCCGTCCGCCCTCGCATAGAGGCCGTTGATGGTGAAGTCGCGCCGTTCGGCGTCGGCCTTCCAGTCGCGGCCGAACGCGACGGTGGCGCGCCGCCCGTCGGTGTCGACATCGGCGCGCAGCGTCGTCACTTCGTAGGGCTTTCCGGCGGCGACCACCGTCACCGTTCCGTGCTCGATACCTGTGGGGACTGTCTTGAACCCCGCTTCGCGCGCCCGCCGCATCGTCTCGTCCGGCAATGTCGTCGTCGCGATATCGACATCCGACGCTGCCTCGCCCAGCAGCGCGTTGCGCACCGCGCCGCCGGCGACGCGTGCTTCCTCGCCGCCCTGCGACAGCGCCGCCAGCAATGTCTGCAACGCCGGATCGGCCAGCCATTCGACCCCTGCGATCGACGCGTCGCTCATCCGTAAAGCCTGTCGTGCAGCGCGCGGATGATGCCGGCGGTGACGCCCCAGATGTATTTTTCCCCATAGGGCATGGTGTAGAAATGCCGCTCGACATTTTGCCACATGCGGCTTTCCTGGCGATGGTTCGACGCATCCATCAGGAACGACAGCGGCACTTCGAACGCGTCGTCCACCTCGTCGGGATTGATGGTCAGCGAAAAGCCCGGCCGCACGATGCCCAGCACCGGCGCGATGCGGTAGCCGCTGCCGGTATAGTAGTCGGGAAGCCGGCCGATGACGTCGACAAAGTCCGGCGACAGGCCGATTTCCTCGTCCGCCTCGCGCAGCGCCGCCGCTTCCGCCGACGCATCCTCCGGGTCGATGCGGCCGCCCGGAAACGCCACCTGGCCCGAATGGCTGCGCAGCGCCTCGGTGCGCTTGGTCAGGATCACCGAGGCTTCCGCCCCGTGATCGACCACCGGCACCAGCACCGCCGCGTCGCGCAGGCCGGCGCGGACGATGGCGTCGCGAAAGCCGGGATTGAGCGCATGGTCGCCGTAGAACTCGCCGTCGTCGCGTCGGATCCGGGCGACGCGCGCGCGAAATTCGTCGGCGGAAAAGGGATTGGCCGCAAGCATCGCCGTCACCCGCCGCCCAGCCGCTTCAGCTCGTCGACCGGCATGATCGGGAACGCCATGCCATGCGAGCGCACCGCAAACACCGGCCGCCCGTCAATGTCGATCTCTTCGCCATGATTGACCAGTTCGTACATCACCGGGCGCGCTACCAGCGCCTCGAGCCGGCCGCGCACATGCAGATAGGGTTTCAGGCCGCCGGTCTCGGTCTCGTCGACAAACCGCAACGGATGCTCCGGTCCGGCGGCGATCACGTCGCCGACATTGGTGCGAAAAGTGATGACGCGGGCGTCGCCCTCGCCGTCGATATTGGCCTCGACCGCGACGAACGGCGCGTCGGCGACGCGGATGCCGACCTTTTCCACCGGCGTCACCAGATAGGTCTTTCCGTCCTCGTCCTTGCGCAGCACGGTCGAGAACAGTTGCACCAGCGGCATCCGCCCGATCGGCGTGCCGAGATAGAACCAGGTTCCGTCGGCGCGGATTTCCATGTCGAGATCGCCGCAGAAGGGCGGATTCCAGAGGTGAACCGGCGGCGGCCCCTTCTTGCCGGCAGACTTTGCCGCAGCCGCGAGATTTTCCGCCGAGGGCTTCACAATCAATTGTTCCGTTTCAGGTTTTGCCATTGGTGTCGGCCGGGTTTTCTGCCTTTATGCTTCGACTATGACCGATGCGGGAGAGATTGTCATGACCGAGGCCGCCCAACTTGTCGCCGAGATCGAGGCGCTGGGGGAAAAGATCGCCGAGGCACGGCAGGCGGTGGGACGGCGCTTCATCGGGCAGGACAAGGTCGTTGACCTGTCGCTGACCGCACTTCTTTGCGGCGGGCACGGGCTGCTGGTCGGCCTGCCGGGGATGGGCAAGACGCTTCTCGTCGATACGCTCGGCACCGTGATGGGTCTGGCGACGGGCCGGGTGCAGTTCACGCCGGATCTGATGCCGGCCGATATTCTGGGGTCGGAAGTGCTGGAGACCTCGAACGATGGCAGCCGCGCCTTCCGTTTCATCGAAGGGCCGGTCTTTTGCCAGTTGCTGATGGCCGACGAGATCAACCGCGC
>DDFA01000126.1 GCA_002336975.1 Phyllobacteriaceae bacterium UBA1940 | reverse complement strand
CGGCAAGCGCGCCGAGCCGCGCGTCGCCTTCGGCTCGCTGATCGAAGCCGGCCTGATCGCGCCCGGCGCCCGGGTCAGCGACGCCAAGCGCCGCTGGACCGCTTCGGTGCGCGCCGACGGCACCTTGTCGCTCGGCCGTGACGCCGGTTCCATCCATCGCCTTGGCGCAATGGTTCAGGGGCTCGAGGCCTGCAATGGCTGGACCTTCTGGCATGTCGAGGACGCGGGAAAGCTGACGCCGATCGACGCGCTGCGCCGGGTCATCCGCGACCGGCTGGCCGGCGTCGGGGCCTAGAGCGCATTGCCGCTGGGGTAGTTTGATGACAAACTACCCCGATGAAACGTCTTGCCTGCGCAATCCTGCTGTTCGGCTCGTTGGCGACCCAGGCGCGAGCCCAGGCCGACGACGCCCTGTTCAGGGCGATGTCGATGATGGCGACGGGCAGCGGCATGGCCGAGGCGCTGCCGCCAACGATCCAGGACGGCAACTATTTCGACATCCTGGCCTTCGGAGTCGGCGCTTCCGGCAATGTGCTGTCGCCCGGGCCGGGCGGCTGTTCGATCATCCAGACCTCGGTGACGCAGGATCGCGGCAAGTTCGCGCAGGTCGCGGTACAGACATTCGACTTCGCCCGGATCACCGGCGTGCGTTATCTGGGGCCAGACGACGATTTCGCCACCGCGCCGTCGCGCCTGTCGGACGACCCCAAGGCGGACACGATCTCGCTCGACGGAACATCGTGGCAATGCCAGCGCGTCGTTCACATCGATCCGGCGAAACCCCAGTTTGCGCAGTTCTGCGAAAATGGCTGGACGATTCCGCTGATCGGCGATGACGACCGGCGCGCGGCGCGCGAGGCGATCGAACTCATCCGCAGCCGCTGCGCTCCGCAATAGGCCGTCGAGCCTAAGCGATCCCGCGCGCGGCGAGATCAGCCTTGAGGCTTGCGGCCCCCTTGAACAGCACCGCCTGCCAGCCGGCGGCGATGGCGCCCGCGACATTGACGGGCGCATCGTCGATGAACAGGGTCGCCGCCGGATCGAGCCCGAACGTTGCGGCGTGACGGTCGTAGATCGCCCTGTCGGGCTTGATCAGCCCGACTTCGGCGGAAACCGTCACCCCGCGCGGCCGGTCGAGGAAATCCCAGCGACGGCGCGCCTCGGCGAATGTGTCGCCGGCAAAATTGGTCAGCATCGTCACGTCGCGCCCCTGCCCGATCAGGTCGAGCATGATCGCGACGGTATCGTCGTAGGAATGCGGCACCATTTCATGCCAAGTCCGGCGAAAAGCGCGGATATTGGCCTCTTCATCCGGAAATCGGGCGATCAGCAGGTCTTCCGCCTCCCGCCAGCTACGCCCCCGATCCTGCTCGATATTCCAATCGTGGGTGCAGACATTGTCGAAGAACCAGCGGCGGCGCGTATCGTCCGGAATCAGCCGGCGATAGGGAATGTTGGGATCGTAGTGGAGCAGCACCTTGCCGATGTCGAAGACGATGTGACGGATCTGGGTCATTTCTTGCTTTTCGCAGGTTTCGCCTGCCGTTTCGAGCCGCCCGGCAGCGCCGCCTCGATCGCCTTGCGCATCAGGTTCGGCAGCGCCTCGCCGGCAAGGTCCTTCGACCACCAGTTGCCCGGCGGCGGCGGCGCGTCGACATAGCCGCGATAGACTGTCAGCTCCAGTTCGAAATGGGTGAAGACGTGGCTGACCGCGCCAACCGGCTTCCAGAGCGCGCGAAACGGCGCGGCGTCCGCGCCGGTGGCGCCGTCGACGCGCGAGGTCCATCCGGTCGTCGGCACCTCGCTCATGCCCCCGAGCAGGCCCTTTTCCGGCCGCTTGCGCAACAGCACCGCGCCATCGCGGCGAAGCGCAACGAACGCGGCGCCCTTGCGGCGCGGCTTGTCCGCCCTGGGCGGCTTGACGGGAAATCGCTCCGGATCGCCGGCCTTGAGCGCCGCGCAGCCGGCGCGCAACGGACACAACACGCAGGCCGGCCGGCGCGGGGTGCAGATCGTCGCGCCCAGATCCATCATCGCCTGGGCAAAGTCGCCCGGCCTCGACGGGTCGATCCGTTCCGCAACGAACCGCCTGATGTCGGGCTTGGCCTCGGGCAACGGCATCGCAATGGCGGCGACCCGGGTCACCACCCGCTCAACATTGCCGTCGACGACGGGCGCGGCCTCGCCGAACGCGATCGAGGCGATCGCCGCCGCCGTGTAGGGCCCGACGCCGGGCAGTTTCCGCAATTCGGCTTCGGTGGAAGGAAAGACGCCGCCGTGGCTCTCGACCACCGCTTCGGCGCATTTTTTCAGATTGCGCGCCCGCGAATAGTAGCCGAGCCCCGCCCAGGCCTTCATCACGTCGTCGGCGTCGGCGCGGGCCAGCGAACCGACATCGGGCCATTTGTCGAGGAACGCGGCGAAATAGGGTTTGACCGCCTGAACCGTCGTCTGCTGCAGCATGATCTCGGACAGCCAGACGCGATAAGGATCGGGCCGGGCGCCTGCCCTCAACTGCGCCGGCGCCAGCCGCCACGGCAGCTCGCGGTGGTGGCGGTCGTACCAGTCGAGCAGCGCGGCGGCAAAATCCAGCGCGTCGCCTCGATTGGCATGTTGCGATGTCGCTCGATTGTCGGGCAAGGCTGGATTCGTCCGCGTCTTTGACAGGTCATAGCGCGCCGGGTGGAACTTGCAATCCCGCCGCAAAGGCGCGGCGCGGAGCGCCGCTCGAACGTATCATTTGGAAATAATGGCTGATTTGCCAGTGTGCGGAGCAGCGGTTATCACGGCGCGGACCAAATCACTTGCGAGCTTTTCCTGATGAATCTGCCGTTTATCGACCTTGCCGCCCAGCAGGCGCGCATTCGCGACTCGATCGATTCCGCCATCGCGGCGGTGCTCGACGAGGGCCAGTATGTCTCCGGCCGGCAGGTTGTCGAACTCGAAAAGCAGCTGGCGGCGTTTTGCGGCGCAAAGCACTGCCTGACATGCGCCAACGGCACCGATGCGATCCAGCTGGCGCTGATGGCGCTGGGCGTCGGCCAGGGCGATGCGGTGTTCGTGCCCTCCTTCACCTTTGCCGCGACCGCCGAAGTCGCACCGCTGGTGGGCGCGACCCCGGTGTTCGTCGATGTCCTGCCCGACACGTTCAACATGGACCCGCAGAGCCTGAAGCGCGCCATCGCCCATGCGGTTGATCTCGGTCTGCGGCCCGCCTGCGTCATCCCGGTCGACCTGTTCGGCCTGCCGGCGGATTTCGACGAACTGTCGGCGATCGCCCGCGACGCCGGGCTCAAAATCATCGACGACAGCGCCCAGGGATTTGGCGGCACCTACAAGGGCCAGATGACCGGTGTGCTGGCCGACATCACCACGACCTCCTTCTTTCCGGCAAAACCGCTCGGCTGCTATGGCGACGGCGGCGCGATCTTCACCGACAATGACGACTACGCGGCTCTGCTCAATTCGTATCGCGTCCACGGCCAGGGCGTGCACAAATACATCAACGAGCGGATCGGCCTGAACAGCCGTCTCGATACGATCCAGGCCGCCATCCTGCTGGAAAAGCTGAAGCTCTACCCCGGCGAGATCGAGGCGCGCCAGCGCATCGCGACGCGCTATTCCAATGCGCTCGGCAACAAGTTCGAAACACCCTACATGCCCGACGGACTGACCAGCATCTGGGCGCAATACACGCTGAAGACCCGGGACAAGGGGGAGCGTGACGCGCTGCAGGAGCGCGCCAGGAAGGCCGGCGTGCCGACCGTCGTCTATTATCCGATCCCGCTACACCGCCAGACCGCCTACAAGGACTTTCCCGCCGATCCCGCCGGACTGCCGGTCAGCGACGACCTGTCGAACCGGGTGGTGAGCCTGCCGATGCACCCCTATCTGTCCGCCGCCGACCAGGACCGCATCTGCGACGCGATTAGCGGCGGCTGATTGTTGCCAGCGCGGCCGCCCTTCTCTATATGGGCGGCTCTCCGGCGCGTTGGGGCGTCGCCAAGCGGTAAGGCATCGGTTTTTGGTACCGACATTCCCAGGTTCGAATCCTGGCGCCCCAGCCACATTCTCCCGGTCCGCAACACTCAAGATACCGGTCGCAAGTTCGGTCCTGGCGCCGGCTCGCCTGACCGGCCAAAACCCGCTGCCGATGTCCGGGCAGATCGCTTTGTAACAGCATTACTCTTGCCGGCGGCGGCAGTTTGCAGGCAAGCAGGGCCGGTTTCAATTTTGGCGAAAGCGATGCGGTGCAACGGCTGGAACTTGCAATACCTCCACTTGGCCTGACGGTCGCGCTGACCCTGGTCATTGGCGCGGTCGCGCGGCTTCTGCCCGGATTTTCGCTGCCGCTGCCGGCCGGCCTGTCCAGGATCGGCCCCGCCCTCGCCGTCCTCGGCATTGCCGTGTGCCTCGCCGGCGTCGTCGCGTTCAGGATGTCTGGAACCACGGTCGACCCCGTCCATCCGGACAGCGCAAGCCGGATCGTCGACAGCGGAATCTATCGCGTCAGCCGCAACCCGATGTATCTGGGGTTCCTGCTTTTCCTCCTCGGCGCGGCGCTATGGAGCGCCAACTGGATCGCGCTGACCGTCGCCTTGGCTTTCGTTCCCTACATGAACCGGTTCCAGATCGCGCCCGAAGAGCGCATATTGTCGGAGAAGTTCGGCGCCCCCTACCGGACCTACCTGACACGGGTGAGGCGATGGATCTGACGTCAGCATGAACCCCCGGCCGCCAAGATACGCCAGCCCGGTCGGCGATCTGGTCACCGCGCTGATCGACCCCGTGCTCAGGCGCAAGGCCGGGCTGTCGACGGCGCTGATCCAGTCCTGGGACGAGATCGTCGGCGCGCGGCTGAGCACACGCTGCCGGCCGGAACGAATCGCCTGGCCGCGCCGGACGGGCGACGACGACCCGTTCGAGCCGGCAACGCTGATCATCGCCTGCGAGGGGTCGGCGGCGCTGCACCTGCAACACGAGACCGGCGAGGTCATCGGCCGGATCAACAGCTTTCTCGGCTTCGCCGCCATCGGCCATATCCGCATCGTGCAGAAGCCGATGGTGAGCCTGTCGCCGCCGCGGCGCGAGCCGCCGAAACCGACGCAGGCGCAAAAGGACCGCGTCGCTGGCATCGTCCAGGCCGTCGACGACGGCGACCTGCGGGCGTCGCTCGAGCGTCTCGGCGGATCGATCGCAGCCAAACGGGCGGCCCGAAACGGTCCCGGCCAGCCGAAATAGCATGTTCGTGAACGGACCGGCGAAGAAACGATTAGGCGGCCGGCAAATATTGCCATAATTGGACGCATAACGCTCAGCAACGCGCCATCGCGCGACTGTTCCAGCCCGCGCGCAAGCGCGACCCGATAGTGCCCGCGCAACTGCGCGACCCGATAGAGAAGGTGCCTTATGATCAAGTCCATGCGTCGCCGAGACGTCGTCCTGTCGATGGGAGCGGTTTCTGCCGCCGCCTTGCTCGCCGCGTGCAGCCAGGAGGAGAAAAAGCCGGCCGCCGACGCCACGCCGGCGGCGCCTGCGACCCCCGCCACCGAGGCCGCTCCGGCGAAGCCGGCGGTTGCAGCGCCCGCGGCGCAGGGCAAGGTGGACGTCGCCAAGTTGATGGCCCCGGGCACCCTGCCCGACCAGGTGATGGGAAAGGCCGACGCCCCGGTGACGATCGTCGAATACGCCTCGCTGACCTGTTCGCACTGCCGCGACTTCCACGAGGCGTCGCTGCCGGAGATCAAGGCCAAATATATCGACACCGGCAAGGCCCGGCTGATCTTGCGCGAGTTCCCGTTCGATCCGCGTGCGGAAGCCGGTTTCATGCTCGCGCGCTGCTCGAAAGACCGCTATTTTCCGATGACCGACGTGCTGTTCAAGCAGCAGGATAGCTGGGCGCGGGCCGACGATGCGCAGGCTGCGCTGCTGCAGATCTCGAAATTGGCCGGTTTTACACAGGAGAGCTTCACCGCATGCTTGACGGACCAGAAACTTCTGGACGACATCAGGGCGGTGCGGGAACGAGGAAACAAGGAATTCGGCGTCGACGCCACGCCGACCTTCTTCATTAACGGCAACAAATATGCAGGCGCCCTGTCGGCCGCTGAAATGTCGGCCATCATTGACGGCATGCTCTGACGCCCAAGCGGGCGTCGGTTTTGCCGCGCCTGCCGCAAGCCGAAGCGGGGAGACCGCCTGATGCGCTTTTCCCGCCTGCGTCTGCTCGGCTTCAAATCCTTTGTCGAACCGTCCGAGTTCGTCATCGAAAGCGGCCTGACCGGCGTCGTCGGCCCCAACGGCTGCGGCAAGTCCAACCTTGTCGAGGCGCTTCGCTGGGTGATGGGCGAGAGCTCGTACAAGAACATGCGCGCGTCCGGCATGGACGACGTGATCTTTTCCGGCTCCGCCACCCGGCCGTCTCGCAACACGGCGGAAGTGACGCTGTTCCTCGACAATTCCGACCGCAGCGCGCCGGCGGCCTACAATGACGCCGACGAATTGCAGGTGTCGCGCCGCATCGAGCGCGAGGCCGGCTCCAACTACCGCATCAATGGCAAGGAAGCCCGCGCCAAGGACGTGCAACTGCTGTTCGCCGACCAGTCGACCGGCGCGCGCTCGCCGTCGATGGTGGGACAGGGCCGCATCGGCGAGCTGATCCAGTCAAAACCGCAGGCGCGCCGGGCGCTGCTGGAAGAAGCCGCCGGCATTTCCGGCCTGCATTCGCNNGCGCCGCCGAACAGAATCTCGAGCGGCTGGAAGACGTGGTCGGCGAACTGGAAAGCCAGATCGAGAGCCTGAAACGCCAGGCCCGCCAGGCGTCGCGCTTCAAGGCGCTGTCGGCCGACATCCGCCAGGCCGAGGCGATGCTGCTGCACCTGCGCTGGACGCTGGCCAAGGCCCAGGAGGCGGAAGCGCAGTCGGCGCTGTCGGCGGCGACCGTGCTGGTCGCCGAACGCGC
>DDFA01000078.1 GCA_002336975.1 Phyllobacteriaceae bacterium UBA1940 | reverse complement strand
GCCTGCGGCTCGGTCAGGTTCATGGTGCCCATCCATTCGCCCGAGACCAGCTTTTCCAGATAGATCGCCTTGAGTTCGTCGGACCCGTGCGCGTCCAGCGCCTCGACCGCGCCATTGGTCAGGACGGGACCGAGGCCGAACGCCATCGACGCGGCGTTCCACATCTCGAACGTGGCGACGCCAAGCGAGGTCGGCAGCCCCTGCCCGCCAAAATCAACCGGTCCGGTCACCGAGTTCCAGCCGCCTTCCGACCAGCGGCGATAGAGATCCTTCCATCCGTCCGGCATGGTCACGGCATGGTCCTTCAGCCGCGCGCCCTGCTTGTCGCCATTGGCGGCCAGCGGGGCCACCTCCTCGGTGGCGAAGCGGCCGGCCTCGTGCACCACGGCGTCGACCAGATCGGACGACAGATCGCCCAGCCGGCCTTCCTCGATCGCCTTGTCCAGCCGCGCCACGTGCTTCAGGGCGAATGCGATGTCGTCGACCGGGGCGCGATACATGACTGTTCCTCCGAAGAGCTATTCGAGTGTCCAAACGGCCTATTTCGTTCTGACGCTTACGTCAACGGAGCAGTCAGGCGACGACCAGATGGACACCGGCCGCCGTTTGCGCGATGCTCTGGCCGTCATCCAAATCTTGGCCGTCCCGACCTCAGGAGCGTAGCGGTGCATCGGGCGAAGCAGATGGCTCGGAGACTGCTTGTCGCCTTGCAGCTGGTCTGCCTGCTGGCGCTCGGCACGATTGCGGCGTCAGCGCAGGATTTCGACAAGAGCCGCGCCATCGTTGTTGGCATCGACACCTATGGCGGCGGCGATTTTCCCGACCTCGCCTTTGCCGTCGCGGACGCCCGCCGCGTCGGCGCATTCCTCGGCAGCCAGGGCTACGATGTGCGGCTGCTGCTCAACGAGGATGCGACGCGTGAGCGCATCTTGGGCGAGCTGTTCGCCGCCGCGCGGGAACTGACCGACCGGGACAGGCTGGTCTTCTTCTTCGGCGGCCACGGCTCGACCGAGACCATCGGCGACCAGGAACTCGGCTATCTGGTGCCGAGCGGCGCGCGGGGCGTCGGCGGCATGATCGGCATGGAGGAACTGCGCTCGGCGTCGCAGACCATGACGGAGGTGCGCCACCAGCTGTTCGTGCTCAACGCCTGCTACGGCGGATCGATCGGCATGTTGCGCTCGATGCGTTCCTTCGACAGGAGCCGTCCGGACTATCTGAAGCAGATCGTCGCCCGCCAGGCGCGCGAGTTCATCGCCGCCGGCGGCCCCGACCAGCAGGTGCTCGACGGCGGACCGAACGGCCTGTCCTGGTTCACCCACTTCTTCCTCGAAGCGACCGAGGGCGCGGCGGCCGACCTCGACGGCGACCAGATCATCACCTTCCCTGAATTGTCGGCCTACCTGCTGCCGCGCGCCAGCAACAATGTGCAGACCCCGACATTCGGGGTGCTGCCCGGCCACGCGCTGGGCGAATACATCTTTTCAGCCACTGCTGCGGCTGCGCCCGCCGTCGCTCGGCAACCGGCGCAGACGCAGCAGTTGGCGAGCGCCGCCCATGTCACAACCCGCGCTGCCGCCCTGCCCGAAGTCGCCCGCGATTTTGAGCCGATGCAGGAGCCGATCCACGATCTCTATTCGGCCTGGACCAATCTCGACATCGACGCCTATCTGGCGCAGTGGTCGAAAAAGGCCAGGCAGTATGTCGGCAAGAAATCGCGCCCCTATGCCGAGATCGAGGCGTCGCGGCGCAAGCTGTTCAAGCGGCTCGACGCCGTCGACGTCACCCGCTACCAGCTCTGGTTCCGCGGCTTCGACGACGGGGTTGCGTCATTCGACGCGTCCTATTCGATGACGTTCCATTTCGCCGACGGGCGGGTGCTGACCGAGCGGGAACGCGAAACCTACAAGGTCAGGCAGGAGCGTGGACGCTGGGTCATCGTCGAGAACCGCGATTATGTGCGCTGAGCCCGGCGCGGGGCCGACGCCGGCGGCGCGAAATCGACGTCGTTACCGATTGATTAACCGGCGCGATGGCATTGCATCGGCGTTGCCCCGAGTTGTCACGTTCCGGAGTTTTTCGGTGAAGATCGCGCCCTTTCTGCTCGCCGCCGGCCTGATCGCGGCCGCGGCGCTCGCGCCTTTGGCCAAACGCCACGAAACCGGGCCCGACTATGCGCGCATTTTTGTCGAATGTTCCGACAGGCTCGGGCCGGCGGCCTGTTCGGAGGTGCTCGACAGATGGGAAGCCGAGCGGCCGGACGCGCGCAGCGAGATCAGGCATCGCTTCGCCCGCGACCAGGCGTTCGCCATGCATCTGATCGCGCTGACCGACGCGCAGATCCTGACCGGCACCGTTCCGGCCGGCGCGGCGCGGCAACCGGCGCCTGACGTCGAGCAGCCCTTCCCCGGCGAATAGATTTACATCGTCTCGCGTTCGATCGCCCGCCAGCCGATGTCGCGGCGGCAGAACCCCTGCGGCCAGTCGATGCGGTCGACGGCGGCATAGGCTTTTGCGGCCGCTTCGCCGACGCTTGGCGCGATGGCGGTGACGTTGAGCACCCGGCCGCCATTCGCCACCAGTTGTCCGTCCCTGATGTCGGTTCCGGCGTGAAAAATCTCGACGCCGTCGCCGGCGGCCCGGTCGACGCCTGTGATGACGCCGCCCCTGGCCGGCGTCCCCGGATAGCCGTCGGCGGCGAGGACGACCGTCAGCGCCGCGTCGTCGCTCCAGCGCGCCGACATCGACGCCAGCCCGCCATCGGCGGCGGCCAGCAGCGGCAGCAGATCGTCGTTCAGGCGCATCATCAGCACCTGGCATTCGGGATCGCCGAAGCGGACATTGTATTCGATCAGTTGAGGTCCATCGGCGGTGATCATCAGGCCGGCGAACAGCACGCCGGAAAACGGCGTTCCCCTCGCCGCCATGCCGCGCACCGTCGGCTCGATGATCTCGTCCATGACCCGGGCGACCATCGCCTCGTCCATCACCGGGGCCGGCGAATAGGCGCCCATGCCGCC
>DDFA01000032.1:4679-32814 GCA_002336975.1 Phyllobacteriaceae bacterium UBA1940 | reverse complement strand
TCAAGGCCAACTTCCCGACCCGCATGTCGTTCGCCGTCACCTCGAAGATCGACAGCCGCACCATTCTGGGCGAACAGGGCGCCGAACAGCTGCTCGGCATGGGCGACATGCTCTACATGGGCGGCGGCGGCCGCATCATGCGTGTCCACGGCCCGTTCGTGTCCGACGACGAGGTCGAAAAGGTGGTGTCGCATCTCAAGATGCAGGGCGTGCCGGAATATCTCGACGCCATCACCCAGGATGACGACGGGGACGAGGACGGCGACGAAGGCGGCGGCAAGGGCGGCGGCGCGGCCGGCGTGTTTGAGGATTCCGACGATCCTTACGACCAGGCGGTGGCGGTCGTGTTGCGCGACGGCAAGGCGTCGACCTCCTACATCCAGCGCCGGCTCGGCATCGGCTACAACCGCGCCGCCTCGATCATCGAGAAGATGGAGAAGGACGGCATCGTCGGTCCGGCCAATCACGCCGGCAAGCGCGAGATCCTCGTGCCCACGGAAGAAGACAAGATGTGATCGACGCGCCGGCGCTGGAAAAGCGCCGCCGCGACGCCATCTAATTGTCCAAGTGAGGTCCTACCTGCCGTCGGCGAGACAGGAGTTCGAAAAATGAGGCTTACCAGATTGAAATCCGCGTCGAGGCGCTTTGCGAAATGGGCGGGCGCTGTTGCGGTCGCCGCCGGGATCGGAGCGTTTGCGGGAGCCTGTCCGCAGCTGGCCGCGGTTTCGAGCGCCCACGCGGCGTCGGAGGCGGCGCAAAAGATCGCCGATCATTTCTCCAGCGTTCGCTCGATGTCCGGCGAGTTCATCCAGTTCGGCCCCAAGGGCGAGCAGACGGGCGGCAAGTTCTACATCCAGCGGCCCGGAAAGATCCTGTTCAACTATGAGAAGCCGGCGACCTTCAAGGTCGTGTCGGATGGCAAGTCGGTGGCGATCACCAACACCAAGCTGAAGACCGCCGACATCTATCCGTTGTCCAAGACGCCGCTGAAACTGCTGCTGGACGACCGCATCGACCTGTCCGACCAAAAGGTCCAGAAGGTCACCGAGGACGCCGACCTGACGACCATCGTGCTGGCCGATCAGTCGGTCTTCGGCAATTCGCGCATCACCATGATGTTCGATCCGAAGAACTATGAACTGCGCCAGTGGACCGTCACCGACGCGCAGGGCAAGGACACCACCGTGATGATCTTTAATGTCACCGAAGGCGCGAAAGTCGACGCGAACGTGTTCAAGATCGACTACCAGAACCTCAACAAGGGCAACGGCGCCAACCAGCGCTAGCCGCCCCGGCAGTGGACGCGACGCGCTTTTGGCTACGCCGGCTTGCCCTTGCGGATTTGCGCTGGCATTGACGACGCATGTCCTTGACCATCGCCACCTGGAACATCAATTCCGTGCGCCTGCGCCTTCCCCTCGCGCTCGATTTCCTGCGCGACTACGCGCCGGATATCTTGTGCCTGCAGGAGATCAAGTGCCCGGAAGAGCATTTCCCCTATCAGGCGTTCCATGACGCCGGCTACCCGCATGTGACGATCAACGGCCAGAAGGGCTATCACGGCGTCGCCACGATCTCGAGACTGCCGATCGAACTGGTCGAACGCCGCGACTTCTGCGCCAAGGGCGACACCCGCCATTTGTCGGTCAGTTTCGAGGCCGGGGGGAAGACGGTGCTGCTGCACAATTTCTATGTGCCGGCCGGCGGCGACGAACCCGATCCCGAGATCAACTGGAAATTCAGGCACAAGCTCGACTTTGTCGAGGAAATGCGCGGCGTCGCCGCCGGCGGGGACGAGCAGACGGCATCGATCCTGGTCGGCGACCTGAACATCGCGCCGCTGGAGCACGATGTCTGGTCGCACAGGCAACTGCTTAAAGTGGTCAGCCATACCCCGGTGGAGACCGAGGCATTCGAATCGATGCGCAAGGCCGGCGGCTGGGTCGACCTGATGCGGCAGGCGATCCCCGAACCGCAGAAAATCTACACCTGGTGGAGCTACCGCGCCGCCGACTGGGCCGCATCCGACCGCGGCCGCCGCCTCGACCACGTCTGGTCGTCGCCAAATATCGCCGGCCGGCTGACCGCGATCGAAGTGCTGAAGGACGCGCGCGGCTGGGACCGTCCGTCGGACCATGTGCCGGTGATTGCCCGGTTCGATTTGTGACGATGTCAGGTACGATGGCCGATTCCTACCTGGCCACACAGGCAGGCAGGAATGCGTCGAGCGCGTTGCCGGTATTGGTGAGTGACATGCGCAGCCTGGTTGCCAGAGGGCCTTCGCCCAGCTGGACATAAGCCCATTTGCCGGTCTTCATGTCGGCAAACATCGGGTCGTTTGCGCCCTGGATGAACTCGAAACCGTCGGACTGCTGGCCGGAAACATAGGTCGCTGGATAATCCAGCGTTGCCTTTGATATGTCTGTCTCGAACCTGAGATTGATGCTGTCGCCGAAATGGTCCGCAGGCCGCGGCAGATATATTGTTGTCTTCACCTTGCCGCCGTCGGCGCATTCCGACGACCAGAGAGTGTCGTCGGTTTCGGGAGCGGCAAGCCAGAAGTGCGGTTCAAGACCGCCCCCTCGCGCACCGCTGCCACCCCATTCATATTGCTGACCGAGTTGCTCGAAGCCGTTTGCACTCCAATCCGTGGCAAGCGACAGGCCATTTTCAGACGCCCCTAAAGGGGCGTCAGACACTTTGATTGATTGCGCGGGAGCCGGGGAGGCACGCTGCGCAGGCTCGGGCTCCGAGCACGCCTGGAGTGTCAGGATCAACAGAAGGCAAAGCCAGGCCTGCGACGTCATCGCCATTGTTTGGGTCAATGTTCGGCTTGTCATGATCTTGCACCTCTGTTGAGCCGATTGGCTCCCTATTTAGGTTGAAGTTCTAACGAAGCAGTGGTTCGTCCTCTTCAGCAGTCGCGTCGTAGAGCGTACCCTTGATCGTTATTCTTCCGGGCGCTCCGATGTAGACAGTGTCGGGCTTGGCCTGGAGGTATTTGTCCAGCTCGACACCTGCCATGTAGCCAGCCGCTGCGCCCGGAGCCGACGCGAACAGGGAGCCCGCCGCTGTGGCAACGATCGAGACCGGGAAGCTGACAGTCCAAAAAGTAGCGGCGGATTTTCCGAAGAGACGCACTGCCGCAACCATGCGTTGGTCAGACGTCTCGCAGCTTTCAAAGAACAGTGATTTCCGCTCGGAAAGCTGTGGTTTGGCTTCAGCTTTCGGTATCATGACCAGATTGCCGTCCTCAGCGCGCAGAATGACATCCCGGCCGAAATACCACTCGACGTCAAATACGGTGCCGGACATGTTCCTGACACACTGCTCCTGCTGGCCGTGGCTCGATGTGAAGCGGACCCACATCGCCCCGTAGTCGTCCTTGTTCTCGGAAGACACAAATGGCTCGCGGAAGCGCTCCGGCTTTGCGCCGTTGAAATCCCGTCCGCTGATCGTGAGGTAACTCATCCCGAAGCCGCGATGCCCCGTTCGGATGCGTTCCATGAAGGGGCGTCCGGGCGCCTTCTCAAACACCCAGGATTGACCAAGCGCAAGTTGTGATTGATCCGAATTGGCGGGGTTGTCGATTTTCGGCATCAAGGCAACGTTGGACGAAATGCCCTCGACATGCACCCCTTCGACATAGGTCAGGTAAGTTTCGCGCCAGCGATTGCGTATGAAGAAGGAGCCAGGCTGAGCGGAATTCGGCTCAAGCACCCAATCGGCGCTGAGCCAGGCGGGCGATGCAATATCAGCGGTAGGCGCTTTGGCGTCCCGCTCGGCGGTTAACTGAACGGCAGTGTTCCAACCGCTTGCAAGCGAGACAATCTCCTCGGCGGATACCGGGGAAACTGTCAGATAGGCCACTGCTGCCAAAAGTGCTCGGTTGATCATTGTTGTCTCCTGCGTTGTACGTGCAGGAGACAATTCAGCAGGATGGAGACGGTCAGAACATCAGGTGATTGCCTGATCTCGCGACATCGGCCCTAAACGGGGAGCGGTTCGCGTTCGCGCCTCGCTTTGCCAGATTGCATCAATTGGTCGTCACCCGTGCGCCACCATGACGTGGCGAACCGCCGTGTAGTCTTCCAGCGCGTAGAGCGACATGTCCTTGCCGTAGCCGGACTGTTTGAGCCCGCCATGCGGCATCTCATTGGTCAGCATGAAGTGGGTGTTGATCCAGGTGCAGCCATATTGCAGCCGCGCCGCCGTCGCCATGGCGCGGCCGACATCGCGGGTCCACACCGACGAAGCCAGCCCGTAATCACTGTCGTTGGCCCAGTTCACCGCCTCGTCGACATCGGAGAAGCGGGTGACCGAGACCACCGGCCCGAACACTTCGCGGCGCACGATCTCGTCTTCCTGGCGCGCGCCGGCGACCACCGTCGGCGCGAAATAGAAGCCGCCGCCCTTCGGCGCATGGCCGCCGGTGGTCACCTCGATATGTTTCAGTTCCGCCGCGCGTTCGACAAAGGCGGCGACGCGGTCGCGCTGGCGCTTCGAGATCAGCGGCCCGATCTCGTTTTCGGAATCGTCCGGCTGGTCGTATTTGATCGTCGACACCGCCGACGACAGGTCGGCGACCAGCCGGTCGTAGATCTTCTTGCCGGCATAGATGCGGCACGCCGCCGTGCAGTCCTGGCCGGCATTGTAGTAGCCGAAGGCGCGCAGGCCGCCGACGACGGCGTCCAGATCGGCGTCGTCGAAGACGATGACCGGCGCTTTGCCGCCGAGTTCCAGATGCGTCCGCTTCACCGATTTCGACGCCGCCTGCATGATCTTCTTGCCGGTGGCGATGTCGCCGGTGATCGAGATCATGTTGACGCCGGGATGGTTGATCAGGCTGTTGCCGACGCTTTCGCCACGGCCGAGCACCACATTGACCACGCCTTCGGGCAGGATCCCGGCCAGCACCTTGGCCATTTTCAGCGCCGTCAGCGGCGTCTGCTCGGACGGTTTGAAGACGACGGTGTTGCCGCCTGCGATCGCCGGCGCCAGCTTCCACGCCATCATCATCAGCGGATAGTTCCACGGCGCAATCGAGGCGACGATGCCGATCGGATCGCGGCGTACCATCGAGGTGAAGCCGGGCAGATATTCGCCGGCGATCGCGCCGGGCATGGCGCGCACCGCGCCGGCGAAAAAGCGGTAGCAGTCGACGATCGCGGGGATCTCGTCATTGCGAACCGCGTTGATCGGCTTGCCGCAGTTGAGCGCCTCAAGCGCCGCGAACGCGTCGGCGTCCTTCTCGATGGCGTCGGCGATCTGCAGCAGATAGCCGGAGCGTTGCCCCGGCGTCGTCCGCGACCAGCCGGCATAGGCGGCCTGCGCCGCTGCGACCGCCGCCTCGACCTGCGTCTGCGAGGCTTCCGGCATGTTGAGGATCAGCTCGCCGGTTCGCGGATTGAGGATCGGCTCCTCCGTCTCCGTGCCCTTGGCCAGCTTCGAGCCGATCAGCATTTCGGTGTCCATCACAATGCTCCCTGGAGTGATTTCATTTGCCGCCGCCGGCGACCTGGTCGCCGTCACGGGTGAGATAGAAGGCCAGCAGGATCGGCACGAAGGTGACGAGGACGACCACCATCGCCACGACATTGGTGACCGGCCGCTGGCGCGGCCGCACCAGTTCCTCGAGCATCCAGATCGGCAGCGTCTGCTGCTGGCCGGCGGTGAACGTGGTCACGATCACCTCGTCGAACGACAGCGCGAAGGCGAGCATGCCGCCCGCCAGCAGCGCGGTCCCGATATTGGGCAGCACGACATAGCGGAATGTCTGGAAACCGTTGGCGCCCAGATCCATCGACGCCTCGATCATCGACCCGGAGGTTCGGCGGAAACGGGCGACGGCGTTATTATAAACGACCACGACGCAGAAGGTGGCGTGGCCGAGAACGATCGTCCAGAACGAGAACGGAATCTCGGCCAGCGAGAACGCCGAACGCAGCGCGATGCCGGTGATGATGCCGGGCAGCGCGATCGGCAGGATGACCAGCAGCGAGATCACCTCGCGGCCGAAAAACCGCGTGCCCGACACGGCCGCCGCGCACAGCGTGCCAAGCACAAGCGCGATCAGCGTCGAGATCGCGGCGACTTGCACCGAAAGGGTCAGCGCCTGCCACACGTCCGGGCGGTTCCAGGTGACGGCGAACCATTGCAGCGTCAGCCCCGGCGGCGGCCACTGATAGCTGCGTTCCTCGGTAGTGAAGGCGTAGACAAAGATCAGCAGCAGCGGCAGATGCAGGAAGAACAGGCCGGCGGCGGCGGCGATCTTGACCCCGAGCGGCGCGGATTGTTCGCGGTCAGAGCGCATCGAACGCCCCCATGCGCTTGGCGAACCACAGATAGACGCCCATCACCAGGATCGGCACGACGGTGAACGCCGCCGCCAGCGGAATGTTGCCGGCGGTGCCCTGGTGGGCATAGACCGCCTGGCCGATGAACAGCCGCGACGTGCCGATGATTTGCGGAATGATGTAGTCGCCCAGCGTCAGCGAGAAGGTGAAGATCGAGCCGGCGACGATGCCCGGCAGAGCCAGCGGGAACAGTACGTTGCGAAACGTCTGCGACGGCGACGCGCCGAGGTCGGCCGACGCTTCGACCAGGCTCGCCGGCACCCGCTCCAGCGCCGCCTGCACCGGCAGGATCATGAACGGCAGCCACACATACAGGAACACGATGAAGGTGCCGGTGTAGCTGATCGACAGCGAGCTGCCGCCGATGACCGGCAGCGACAGCCAGGCGTCGAGCAGCCAGGTCAGGTGCAGCTTGGCGAACAGCCAGTTGAGGATGCCTTCCTTGGCGAGGATCAGTTTCCAGGCGTAGACCTTGACCAGGTAGCTCGACCACAGCGGCAGCATGACGCCGAGATAAAACAGCGCCTTCCAGCCGCCCCGGGCGTAGCGCGCGGCATAATAGGCGATCGGAAAGGCGACGACCGCCGCGCCGACGGTGACCGCCGCGGCCATCACCACCGTGCGCACGATGATGTCGACATTGGCCTGCTGGAACAGTTCGCCATAGGTCTTGAGCGTGAACTCGCGGTTGATCATGCCGGAGAATTCGTCGATCGAAAAAAAGCTCTGCAGCAGCAGCGCAAACAGCGACCCGAGATAGATCACGCCGAGCCACAGCGCCGGCGGCAGCAGCATCAGCGCCAGGAAGGCGTGCGGATTGCGCCACAGCCAGTCCGAGATCGCGCCCAGCATGCCGCCTCGGCTGGCGAGGATCGCCGGGCTGGATTCGTGCGCGACGGCGGTCATCAGGCTTCGCCCTGCATGATGTGCACCGCGTCGCGGTTGAACGTCAGCGCCACCTCGTCGCCGACGGCGGGAAGCTTGCCGCCGGACGCAACCATCGCATTGATCCGCTGGCCGTCGGCCTCGACGGTGATGCGGGTCGCCGCGCCCAGATAGCTCAATGCCGCGACGCGGCCGCGCACGCCGTCGCCCCTGGCGTCGGCAGCGACGCGGATGGCTTCAGGGCGCAGGCTGCCCCAGCGTTTGGGGCCGACATAGCGCTGCACGAAGTCCGGCGGCAGCACATTGGAGGAGCCGACAAAATCGGCGACGAAGCGCGTGGCCGGACGGGAATAGATCTCCTCGGGAGATCCGACCTGCATGATCCTGCCGTCGTTGAACACCGCCACCCGGTCGGCCATCGACAGCGCCTCGCCCTGGTCGTGGGTGACGAAGACGAAGGTGATGCCGAGTTCCTGCTGCAGCGACCGCAATTCGTCCTGCATCTGCTCGCGCAGCTTGAGGTCGAGCGCGCCCAGCGGCTCGTCCAGCAGCAAGACTTTGGGGCGATTGACCAGCGCCCGCGCCAGAGCTACCCGCTGCCGCTGCCCGCCCGACAGCTGGCCGGGCTTGCGGGCGCCGTAGCCGGGCAGCTTGACCAGTTCCAGCGCCTCCCCTGCGGCGCGGCTGCGCTCCTCGCGGCCGACGCCCTTGACCATCAGCCCGTAGGCGACGTTGTCGGCGACGTTCAGATGCGGGAACAGCGCATAGTCCTGGAACACGGTGTTGACGTTGCGCCGGTAGGGCGGAACGCCCTCGGCGGTCTCGCCGAAAATCTCGATATGTCCGGCTGTCGGCTGCTCGAAGCCGGCGACGAGGCGCAGGCAGGTGGTCTTGCCCGACCCAGACGGCCCGAGCATGGCGAAGAACTCGCCGGGCGCGATGTCCAGATCGACCGCGTCGACGGCGCGAACGGCACCGAAATGGCGGGAGACCTTCTGGAATGAGACGGCAGGGATCATTGGCAGCGCAATTCGTTCATCGGAAAAGCCGCGCCGCGATACCATGCCCGCGCCGACGCCGGCTATGCCTGGTCGGCATGGCGTGAGCGGGATGGATTGCGGCGGACGGTCAGGGCGCGGCGGTCGGGCCGCGCCCCGCAGTCAGATCAGCGGCCGCCGATCACGCCGATATAGTCGGACACCCAGCGATAATAGGGCACGCACTTGTCGCCCTGGGTGGCGCATTTCGAGGTCGGCGTGGTCCAGAAGTGAACTTTCTCGAAATCGTCGAACCCGTTGGTGGTGCACAATTCCTTGGTCAGCATGCCGCGGCCGTCGGTGCAGGCGGCGGGAACAGACGGATTGGCGCCGAACCAGACGCCCAGGTCGCTTTGCAGGTTGGACGACAGCGAATGCTCCATCCACATATAGGCGCAGTTCGGATGCGCCGCATCGACATGCATCATCGTCGTATCGGCCCACCCGGTCACGCCCTCTTCCGGGAACACCGATGCGACCGGCTGCTTTTCGCCCTGGAGGATGTTGACCATGAAGGGCCATGAGCCGGAGGCGACGACGCCCTCGTTCTTGAAATCGTCCATCTGGATGAAGGCGTCGTGCCAGTAACGGCCGACCAGTTTGCGCTGCTGGCGCAGCAGGTCGAGAGCGGCCTTGTACTGGTCCTCGGTCAGTTCGTAGGGGCTCTTGATGCCGAGATCGGGCTTATGCTTCATCAGGTAGAGCGCGGCGTCGGCCACGTAGATCGGGCCGTCATAGGCCTGCACCCGGCCCTGGTTCGACTTGCCGTCGGGCAGCGTGGTTTCTTCGAAGACGACGTTCCAGCTTGTCGGCGGTTTGTCGCCAAACGCCTTGGTGTTGTACATCAGCACATTGGGCCCCCACATGTAGGGGACGCCATAATGCACGCCGTCGACCGTGTGCCAGGGCGCGTTCTTCAGGCGCTCGTCAACCGTCGACCAGCTCTTGATCAGGTCGATATTGATCGGCTGGACCCGCTTGCCGGCGATCAGCCTGAGCGACGCGTCGCCCGAGGCGGTAACGAGATCGAAGCCGCCTTCGTTCATCAGCGCGACCATTTCGTCGGACGTGTTGGCGGTCTTGACGTTGACCTTGCAGCTGGTCGCCTGCTCGAACTTGGTCACCCAGTCGAATTTCTTGTCGGTCTCGCCGCGCTCGATATAGCCGGCCCAGGCGACGATGTTCACCTCACCTTCGCCAGCGCCGATTTCCTTGAGCTGCGCAAATGACGGCGTCGTGACGGCAAGCGCCAGCGCCATCGCGGTACACGTCTTCAAAATCGCCTTCATGATTTCTCTCCCATTGCCGAGGGACCGCTGCTTGGTGGCGGCTTCAACCCTGCGTCAAAGAGTGACAGGAATCCAAACTATCGCAAATTCATTAATCAGAACGGCGATATCGATTTTATCGATAGCTCTCAGGAGCGTTGCCGCGACGACCTCTGGCCCTGGGCGATGCCGATGAAGTCGCGCGCCGTCTGCGACAGACCCGACCCGCGCCGCCAGGCCATACCGACCTGCACCACCGGCAGGTTGCCGCTGACATCGCGCGAATCGATGCGGTCGCCTTCCAGCGACCAGGGCCGGTAGACCAGATCGGGCAGAAGCGCGACGCCGGCGCCGGTCGCCACCAGACTGCGCACCGCCTCGACCGAGCGGGTGCGGAACGCGACATTGGGCCGGGCGCCCAGCGCCATCAGCAACCGGCCGGTGTTTTCCTCGATCTCGTCGATGGTCAGCATAATCAGCGGTTCGGGGGCGACATCCGCCAGCGTGATGACGTCGCTGGCCGCCAGCTTGTGGCCGAGCGGCATCCAAAGCCGATAGGGCGAGACTTCAAGGATCTCCGCCTGCAGCGCCATCCGGTCGCGCAGGTTCGAGATCACCATCACCGCGACATCGAGTTCGCCGCCGATCAGCAGATGTTCGAGATAATCGCCATTGTCTTCGATCGCGGTGACGTCGACATTGGGATAGGCGCGCCGGTAGCGGGCGAGCAGGTCCGACAGCACGTAGCCGGCCACCATCGAGGTGACGCCGAGCTGCAGCTTGCCGGACGCGGCCTGCGGCGAATCGGCGAAGGCGCGCCGCGCGTCCGACACGCTGGACAGGATGTTGGTGGCGTGGCGCAGGAACTGATGGCCCTTGTGGGTGATGTTGAGCCCGCGCGCATGCCGCTCGAACAGCTCGACGCCGAGATCCGCCTCGAGCTCCTTGATCGCCTCGGTCACCGCAGACTGCGAGATCGCCAGCGTGTGCGCCGCGCGCGACACCGAACCCTGGTCGGCGACGGCGACGAAATACTGCAGCTGGCGGATGGTGAAAGCCAAGGATCAACCCACCCGGAACACGAAGGCTTTGACCAGCACGTCCGGCTCGCCGACTGCAAACGCCCTGAAGGGCGGGCTTTCTTCGATCCGGGTCCAGCGGCTGGCCGCCTCCAGTTCATCGAAGACCGCGCGAAACCCCTTCGCGTCGAGAACCATGTCGCGCACGGTGAGGACCGCGTGGCCCCCGGGCCTGGCGATACGGACCAGTTCATGCATCGCCGAGGCGGGCGCGTGGCCCTCGGTGAACACGCCGGTCGAAAAGATCGCGGCGAAATGATCGTCCGGCCAGGGCAGCGCCTGGCCGAGCACCGCCTGTTTCAGCTCGCGGTAGACGCCACGGCCGCGCGCCAGCGCCAGCATCTCGGCCGACATGTCGAGCCCGTCGATTTGAGGATAGCCCAGCGCCGCCAGATAGGGCGCGCTGAGGCCGGTGCCGCATCCCGCATCCAGCAGCGGGCCGGCGCCTGACGGAACATATCTGGCCAACCAGCCGCCGATCAGAAACGGCAGCGCATAGCCGGCCGCGGCGGTCTCGGCGTCGTACTGGCTCGACCAGGCCGCATAGGCCCGTTCCAGTTCGGCGTCGTCGCGCGCGGAAAACACCTGTTCCAACGCCTCGCTCTGGCGGTGCGTCATCGTTCGAAATCCTTGCGCATGCGCCGTTCCAGGCCCCGCAGCGCCAGCGACAGCGAAATGGTCAGCAGCAGGTAGATATAGGCGACGATCGAATAGGTCTCGAAAAACCGGAACGAGCCGGCCGCGTAGATCTTGCCCATCTGGGTGATGTCGGCGACGCCGAGCACCGAGACCAGCGAACTGTCCTTCACCATGGCGATGAAGTCGTTCGAATACGGCGGCAGGATGGTGCGGAACGCCTGCGGCCAGGTGACATGCCTGAATCGCGCCCAGTTGTGCAGGCCGAGCGACTTCGCCGCGTCGATCTGGCCGTCCGGCACCGACTGGATGCCGGCGCGAAAAATCTCGGCGATGAACGAGGAATAGGCGACCACCAGCGCGATGATCGCCCGCCACAACAGCGACACGTCGCGCACCTGCAGCGGATCGATCAGTCCGGCGGACTGCAACGGCAGGGTCAGCGCGTTCCAGCCGGAGACGAACACCGGCACGCCGGCGAAGGCGATCCAGAACAACAGCACGAGGATCGGCACGCCGCGGATGATCTCGACGTAGAACCGCGCCGTCTGTCTGAGCCACTTCGACTTCGACAGCGCCATCAGCGCGATCGCGAGGCCGAGCGCCGAGGCGAGCGCAAACGCCACCACCGTGACAAAGATGGTGACCCCGACGCCCCTGGCGACCGTCGACAGGACCTGGGTGTAGAGTTCGCTGGAAAAGATCGCCAGCGTCGCAGCACCCATGACGCATGCGAACGCCGCCAGCCACCAGGGGAACTCCTTTTGCGCTGGTTTGGGATGCGCCGCCATCAGGGTCGCTCGCGCATGAAAAGCTGCTCGCGCACCCCGCCGCCCCATTGATCGACATCGCTTTCGCGCACCAGCGCGAAACCGCGCCGCTGATACAGCGCCCGCGCCGCGTCGAGGCCGGCGAAAGTCGTGAGCCAGCAGGAGCGGACGCCGGACCGGTCGCAATGGGCCACCGCCCGATCCATCAGCAACCCGCCCAGGCCCGAACCGCGCGCCGCGTCGCCGACGATGAACCAGCGCAGATGCGCGCCCCGCTCCCCGCCGCCCGACACGTCGATCGTGATCGAACCGTCGAGCCGGTCGCCGGTCCAGGCGGTAGCGAACAGGTCGCGCACCGGGTCCATGCGGACAAGGAATTCGGCGAGCTCCGACGCCACCTTGGCTTCGAAGGGCAGGCCGAAGTTCCAGTGCCTGGAATAATACGCGGCGTGCAGCGCCGCCAGCGAACCGATGGCGCCGGGCCGGTAGCCTTCGACGGTGTGTGAGCTGACGTGCGGCAAGCGGTCAGGGCTTGTAGTCGACGAACCATTTGCGGGTGATCGCTGCCAGCGCCCCGTCGGCGTCAAGCGCCTTGATGCCGGCATCGATCGGCGCGACCAGATCCGAGCCTTTCGGAAAGATCAGCCCGAACTGCTCGGACTGGATCGGCGGGCCGACCATCTTCAGCTTGCCGCCCGAGGTCGCCACCACGGCGTTGCCGCCCGCCGAATCGGTGAGCACCATGTCGACGTCGCCGGCCTGCAACGCCGCCACCGATGCAGCGAACGTCTCGAACAGTTTGATGCGCGGGTTCTGTTCGTTCTTGTCGAGCACCTCGTAGACGGCGGCGTAGAATGTCGAGGTGCCCGCCTGCGCCCCGATCAGCAGCGTGTCGTCGTCGCCGAAGGCGCCAGCGTCCTCGAAACGGTTCTCGTCGCCGCGCACCAGCATGTAGATTTCCGACAGCATGTAGGGCGCCGAGAAATCGACCTTCTCTTTGCGCTCCGCCGTGATGGTGATGCCGGTCATGCCCATGTCGTACTGCTTGTCGGACACGGCCTGGATCATCGCGTCCCAGGATACGTTCTGGTATTCGGCGACGAAGTTCAGCTTTTTCGACAGCGCCTCCACCATGTCGTATTCCCAGCCGACGGCCTGCCCGGTCTTGGGGTCGTTGAACTGCAGCGGGAAATAGGCGTTCTCGACGGCGATGACGACCTTGCGGCCGGCAAGGTCCGGCAGCGTCTCGGCCGAGGCGAAAACGGGCAGCGCCAACAGCGCGCACAGGGCAAGAAGGATACGCCGGATGGACATGACGACTGCTCCCAGATTGCGATCGCCCCGACTGTAGCCTGCCGCTCGCGCCTTGCAAGGCATGGCGTTCCGCAAAAACGCCGCTCTCGAGCACGCCTGACGCCAACGAAAAAGGCGCGGATCGCTCCGCGCCTTCGCCATTCAATGCGGGACCGGCGAATGCCGGACCGGAACTTATTCGCCGGCGGCTGCCTCGGCTGCCTGCTTCTCGGCGGCTGCCTTGGCGGCGTCCTCGGCGGCCCTTTCCTTGGCCAGGGCCTCGGCGGCGGCGACCTTTTCAGCCTCGAGGCGGGCGCGCTCGGCATTGGCCGCGTCGCGCTCGGCGTCGTTCAGCTTGCGGGCGCGCACGCCGGTGTTTTCCGAAATACGGGCCGACTTGCCGCGACGGTCGCGCAGGTAATACAGCTTGGCGCGGCGCACCTTGCCGCGGCGGACGATCTCGACCGCCTCGACCAGCGGCGAATAGACCGGGAACACGCGCTCCACGCCTTCGCCGTAGGAAATCTTGCGCACGGTGAAGCTTTCCTGGAAGCCGGCGCCCTTGCGCGAGATCACGACGCCTTCGTAGGCCTGCAGACGGGTGCGGGCGCCTTCGGTGACGCGCACCTGGACGCGCACGGTGTCGCCGGGCTGGAATTCGGGGAACTTGCGCTTGTCTTCGATCTTCGCGGCCTGCTCGGCCTCAAGCTGACGGATGATGTCCATCGTCGGAACCTTTCTTGCTTGTTATGCCAGCCAGAGCGCCCGACGATTGCCGGTCAGTTCATTGACCGTCCGGCTATGCCTTCCATTCGCGGAAGGCAGGGGCGAATTCACTTTGCGTTGTTGACGGAACCGGACTTTTGCCGATTTCAGGGGCGCGCATACAGCATCGCGCGGCCTTTGTCACCACCGAGACGGAAGATTCGCTGCGATGCGGCGAACAGATCTCGTTTCGATCTGCGCCAGCGCCGCAACGGGTTGCGGCAGGCCGGAGCGCACTCTACAGGCTTTCGCGACTGGAGCCATCGCATGACAATCATCGTCGCCATCCTGCTTTTCCTGTCCGGCGTGCTGACCGGCATGATCAACGCCGTCGCCGGCGGCGGCACCTTCCTGTCGTTCGGCGCGCTGACGATGATCGGCATTCCGCCGGTGGTGGCCAATGCGACGTCGTCGATCACCCAGTTCCCCGGCTACATCACCTCGACGCTCGCCTACTGGAACGACTTCAAGACGTTCTGGCGCGGTGCGCTGGCGCTGTGCGTCGCATCGCTATTCGGCTCGCTGCTCGGCGCATGGATCCTGCTGCAGCTCGACAATCCGCAATTCCGCGCGCTGGTCCCGTGGCTGCTGGTCGCGGCGACCGCCCTGTTTGCGGCCGGCCCCTACCTGAAACCCAAGCCGAAGCCCGGCAATGAACCGTCCGTCGGCGGCGTGTTCGGCTTCATCCTGCAATTCATCACCGCGATCTATGGCGGCTTCTTCGGCGCCGGCATGGGCGTGATGATGCTGGCGACGCTCGGCCTGTCGCAGCCGGGCGACTATCACCGCCTCAACGCGCTGAAAAACATGTTGGCGGTGGTGATCGCCGCCGTCGCCATCGTCGTGTTCGTCGCCGGCGGCGTCGTCGCCTGGCCGCAGGCGCTGGTGATGATCCCCGGCGTCGCGATTGGCGGCTGGTCCGGCGTCTGGGTCGCCAAGCGCGTGCCGCAGACGGTCATGCGCGCCATCGTCATCGCCGTCGGCCTGTTCCTGGCGGCCTACTATTTCGTCACCGGCTGACCCGGCAACAAATCAGGCCGCCGCGCACGCGTCAGTTTTTCCGCCTCGTCGCTACGCCATTGGGCGATCCTTGCATGGTTGCCCGACATCAGGATTTCGGGAATGGCGCGGCCTTCCCATTCGGGCGGTCGCGTAAAGTGCGGGTGTTCGAGCAGCCCGTTCTCAAAACTCTCCTCGCCGCCTGACTGGTCGTTACCCATGACGCCGGGCAAGAGCCGAACCACCGCGTCGAGCAGAACCAGCGCCGCCGGCTCGCCGCCCGAGAGAATGTAGTCGCCGATCGATATTTCCTCGAGGTTTCGCGCCTCGATGACGCGCTGGTCGACGCCCTCGAACCGGCCGCAGACGATGATCGCGCCCGGCCCGTCCGCCAGGTCCCTGACGCGGGCCTGCGTCAGCGGCCTGCCGCGCGGGCTCATCAGCAGCCGCGGCCGCGCGTCGTCAGCCGGCGCGGCGGCGTCGATGGCCGCTCCCAGAACATCGGCTCGCAGCACCATGCCGGCGCCGCCGCCGGCCGGCGTATCGTCGACGGCGCGATGGCGTCCGATGCCGTGCTCGCGGATCTGCCTCGCCTCGAGCGACCAGTCGCCACGCTCCAGCGCCTTGCCGGCGAGCGACAGGCCGAGCGCGCCGGGAAACATCTCCGGATAGAGCGTCAGCACGGTAGCGCGGAAGGTCATGTCGACGGTCCGAGATGACCGATTGAATGTTCCCCCTCATCCGGCCGCTGCGCGGCCACATTCTCCCCAGGGGGAGAAGAAGACGCCAAGGTCTCCGACCTCCTCTCCCCTCGGGGAGATGGTGACCGGCCGAAACGGAGGTCGGGTGAGGGCGAAACTGACTTGGCGAAAAACATCACCGGTTGCCGCCCGCTTCTTTTGGGCCGCGCGGGCGGTTGCGTGTCGCGGCAGGCGTCGGCGACCCGTCGGGATCGCGCTCTTCCGGCTCATCGACCAGCCCGGCGGCGACCGTATCGACGCGCATGGTGCGCATGGCGATATCGACCGACGGCGCCGACGCCTTGGTGAACGGGATCAGCACGGTGGACTTGCCGCCGCGCCTGATCTCGACAATGTCGCCGCCGCCGTAATTGTGCACGGCGACGACCTTGCCGATTGGATTTCCGTCGAGGTCGACCGCATCCATGCCGATCAGGTCGGCGTGATAGAATTCTTCCTCGTCGAGATCGTCGGGCAGCATCGAGCGGTCGACGAACAGTTCGGTTCCGGTCAGCGCCTCGGCGGCGCTGCGGTCGTTGACGCCCTTGAGGCGCACCACCGCCATGTCCTTGTGCTCGCGGATGTCGACGATCTCGAAAACCCGGCCATCGCTTGCGTGGAGCCTGCCGTAGTCGGCGATCGCCAGCGGATCGCCGGTAAAGGTTTTCAGCCGAACCTCGCCCTTGATGCCCTGGGCGGCGCCGACGGTCGCCATCTGGATGGGGTTTTTCAATCCGTTCATGCCCTGTCGTATCGCCGGCGCGAAGCAGTTACAATATCGGCGGCTTCACGCTCCGATAACCAGCGACGGGCATGATGTCGCCAAACCGGCGCAAGTCCTGATGACCGACGAGATTCTCATCCCCGCACGAGACGACCTGCACGCTGCCCGCGGCGACTGGCTCAAATCGCTGGCCCGCGAGCGGCGGCTGGCTGACCTGACCGTCGAGGCCTATGAGCGCGACACGCGCCAGTTCCTGATCTTCCTCACAGGCCATCTCGGCGGACCGCCCGGGCTGAAGGACATTTCCAACCTGCGCACCGCCGATCTGCGCGCCTTCCTGGCGCGGCGGCGCAATGACGGCGCCGGCGCGCGCACGCTGGGGCGCGGGCTGGCCGGCGTGCGCTCGCTGCTGCGGTTCCTCGAAAAGCGCGGCATGGCCTCGGCCGCAGGCGCGGCGGCCATGCGCGCGCCGAAACAGCCGAAATCGCTGCCCAAACCGCTGACCGCCAGCGATGCAAGACGCGTCGTCTCGGCCGGCGAACAGCTGAGCGAGGAGCCGTGGATCGCCGCCCGCAACGCGGCGGTGCTGACACTGCTTTATGGCTGCGGCCTGCGCATTTCCGAGGCGCTCGGCCTGCTGGCGGGCGAGATCGGTCCCGGCGTGACCGCCTTGCGGGTGACCGGCAAGGGCGGCAAGACAAGGCTGGCGCCGCTGCTGCCGGTGGTGCTCGAGGCGGTCGCGGAATACCGCCGCCTGTGCCCTTACGATCTGACGCCGGATCGGGCGCTGTTTCGCGGCGCCAAGGGCGGCGCATTGCAGCCGGCGATCGTCCAGCGCGAAATGCAGAAGATGCGCGCCGCGCTCAACCTGCCCGACACCGCGACGCCGCACGCGCTGCGCCATTCCTTCGCCACCCATCTGCTGGGCCGCGGCGGCGACCTGCGCACCATCCAGGAACTGCTCGGCCACGCCAGCCTGTCGACCACCCAGGTCTACACCGGAGTCGACGCGTCGCGGCTGCTCGACATCTACGACAAGGCTCATCCGCGCGCCTGAAGCATTGCAGTTGAGCCTGCCGGTTAACGAAATAGCCGGATTTCGCCGATAGTCTTTCGGCCATGAAGAAAGTCATCGCCCTCGCCGACCGTTCGAGCGCCGCCGCCATGTGGGCGCTGGCGCTGGCGAATATCCTGTTTGTGCTGGCCGTGGCAGCGACGCTGATGGCGCTCGCCGGCAAGGCGCATGCGGCCAACCCCGCCGCGACCTGTTCGGGCGCCGACATGCTGGCCCGGATCAGGGCGGAGCAGCCGGAGGCCTCCGCAAAGATCGAGGCGGACGCCGCCGCCACCAGGAACGGCTCTGGACTGCTGTGGAAGATCGACAAGGCTGGACTGGAGCCCTCCTACCTGTTCGGCACCATGCATATGACCGACCCGCGCGTCGTCAGCCTGACGCCGCCGGCGCAGGCCGCCTTCGACGCATCGCGGACGGTCGTCATCGAGACCACCGACATGCTCGACCAGTCCAAGCTGATGGCGTCGCTGATGACTTCGCCGGACCTGATGATGTTCACCGACGACACCACGCTGACCTCGCTCTTGTCCGCCGAAGACAGGGCGATTGTCGAGAAGGGACTGGCGGAACGCGGCATCCCGCTGGCCAGCGTCATCAAGATGAAGCCGTGGATGCTCGCGGCGATGGTGTCGCTGCCGGCGTGCGAGATGTCGCGCAAGGCGGCGGGCGAACCGATGCTCGACGTCAAGCTGGCGCAGGAGGCGCTGGCCGCCGGCAAGCAGTTGGGCGGACTGGAGACCGCCAAGTCGCAGCTTGAGGCGATGGCCTCGCTGCCGCTCGAATTTCACATCGATGGCCTGGTCGAAACGCTGAAGCTGGGCGCCGGCGCCGAAGACATCGGCGAGACGATGATCGGCATCTACAAGACCGGAGAGATCGGCAAGTTCATTCCGTTCATGCGCGCCGCCGTGCCGACGCAAAAGTCCGGCGACGCCGGTTACGCGGCGTTCGAGGAAAAGATGATCACTGCCCGCAACGCCACCATGGCCACCAATGCCGAAACCTACCTCGCCAGGGGCAAGGCGTTCATCGCTGTCGGCGCGCTGCACCTGCCCGGCGACGAAGGCGTCATCGAAAAACTGCGCCGCGCCGGATATACCGTCACCCGCGCCGACTGACCCGGTTGCTTCGCGAAAAGCGTGATTTGGCGCCGCTCCCGGGCGGAGTTAGCCTTCTGTCGTCTGTTCCCTGACAGGAGGCGACGATGAAGACTCTGCTTATTGCGGCCGCAACGCTTGGCCTGGCTGTGTCCGGCGCGCTGGCCGAGTGCGGCCACGACGCGTCGGCGGCGAAACAGTCGACCCAGACCACCGCCAGCCTCGACATGTCGACGACCGCCAGCACGGCGGCCGGTGAGGTTAAGGTCGACAAGGCCGGCGAGACTAAGCAGGACTGACGCCCGGAGGCGACGGCCCTTGCCGGGCCCCGCGCCGCGCTGTTGCGCGGCGGTGTGTGTGCGTTCGCGCGGCCGCCAGCCTTCCCCTGAATGAACCTTTTGCGCCGGTCTGCGTTGTCAAGCATCGAGACAGCGGCGGAGCAGATTGATGCCAGACCCGTTGAAAGTCGAGCCGAACCCGACGCCCGGCCCCGAAATCCCGCGCTTTGTCTATCGGGTCAAGCCGCCCGGCGACGGTGGGACAGCCGCGATGATCGCCGCAATCATCCTGATCGTGCTGGCGATCCTGTGGCTGGTGTTCATCAATTTACCGTAGCCGCGAACGTCGCGCAGTGCCGCTTGGCAAGACCTGCCGGTTCGGCGACTATGGCGGCGCAAATCGGGGAGCAGGCTCGTGAAAGTCACCGTCAATATCGATTGCACGCCCGAAGAGGCGCGCGCCTTCATGGGGCTGCCGGACGTGCAGCCGATGCAGAAGGCGATGCTCGCCGAAATGGAAAAGCGGATGATGGCCGAGATGGAGCGGTTTTCGCCCGATGGCCTGATGAAGAGCTGGTTCTCGGCCGGCACCCAGGGCGCTGACATGGTGCGCGACGTGATCGGCGGCATTTTTAGCGGAACCGTCCCGGGCGCCGGCAAGAAGTAGCATCCCGCCGTCCGTCCGGACCCGCCGCCTCACATGTGGATCGGCTTGGCGAAGGTGGCCAGCGCCGCCTCGCGCACCGCTTCCGACATCGTCGGATGGGCGTGAGTGGTGCGGCCGAGGTCTTCCGACGAACCGCCGAATTCCATCAGCACGGTGATCTCGTGGATCATCTCGCCGGCGCCGTGGCCGAGGATGTGGCCGCCCAAGACCCGGTCGGTGGCCGCGTCGGCGAGGATCTTCACCAGACCGTCGGTGTGGAGCATGGCGCGCGCCCGGCCATTGGCGGTGAACGGGAATTTTCCGACCTTGTAGGCGACGCCGGCCTTCTTCAGCTCGTCTTCGGTCCTGCCGACCGACGCGACTTCCGGGCTGGTGTAGACGACGCTCGGGATCGCGTCATAGTTCACATGGCCATGCTGGCCGGCGATGATCTCGGCGACCGCGATGCCCTCGTCCTCGGCCTTGTGCGCCAGCATCGGCCCTGCGATCACGTCGCCGATGGCGTAGACGCGCTTGAGCGAGGTCTGGTAGCGATTGTCGACCACGACCTTGCCGCGGTCCATCCTGATGTCGTCGCGCTCGAGGCCGGCGCCCTCGGTATAGGGCCGGCGGCCGGTCGCGATCAGCACCACATCGGCGTCGAGCGTCTCGGCGTCGCCGCCCTTGACCGGTTCGAACGTCACCGATGCGCCCTTCTTCGCTTTCTTGACGCCGGTGACCTTCGATCCGAGCCTGAACTCGAAACCCTGCTTCGACAACATCCGCTGGAACTGCTTGGCGATTTCGGAATCCATCCCGCCAAGGATGGCGTCGAGATATTCGACCACCGTCACCTTGGCGCCGAGGCGGGCCCACACCGACCCCAGTTCCAGCCCGATGACGCCGCCGCCGACCACCACCAGATGGCCCGGCACCTTTTCGAGCGACAGCCCGCCGGTGGACGAAACGATCGTCTTCTCGTCGATGTCGACCTCGACGCCGGGGATGCCGGCAACGTCGGAGCCGGTGGCGATGACGATGTGTTCGGCCTGAACCTCCTCGATCTTCCCGTCCTCGCCGGTGACCGCGACCAGGCCGGTGTCCATCACCCTGCCGACGCCGCGGAACGTATCGATCTTGTTTTTCTTGAACAGGAAGGCGACGCCCGAGACATTGGCGTCGACGGTCTTGTCCTTGTGCTCCATCATCTTCTTGAGGTTCATCTTCGGCTTGCCGGTCTCGATGCCGAGCGCGGGAAACGAGTGTTCGGCCTCGGCCAGCATTTCCGATGCATGCAGCAGCGCCTTGGAGGGGATGCAGCCGATGTTCAAACAGGTGCCGCCGAAGGTGGCGCGCTTCTCGACCACCGCCACCTTCATGCCGAGCTGCGCCGCCTTGATGGCGCAGACATATCCACCGGGGCCGGAACCGATAACAACCACATCGTATGCCATGACAAGCCTTCTGTTCTCGGGGCGCGGATCAGCGTCCGCCAGTCACGTTGAGGAGCGCGCCCGTGGTATAGGACGCTGCGTCCGACAGCAAATGAAGAATTGCGCCGGCGATCTCGTCGGCCGTGCCGGGCCGCTGCATCGGCACGAACCCCTTGAGCCGTTCGGCGCGGTCGGGCTGGCCGCCCGACGCATGGATGTCGGTGTCGGTGATGCCCGGCCGCACGGCGTTGACGCGAATGCCCTCGGCCGCCACCTCGCGCGACAGGCCGACGGTGAAACTGTCGATCGCACCCTTCGCGGCGGCGTAGTCGACATATTCCCCGGCGCCGCCGAGCACAGCTGCGACCGACGAGACGTTGACGATCGAGCCGCCCTTGCCGCCGTGGCGGGTCGACATGCGGCGGACCGCCTCGCGGGCGCACAGGATCGAGCCGGTGACGTTGATGCGGAACATCCGCTCGATGCGCTCGAGGCTCATCTCGTCGACGCGGCTCTTGACGTCAACGACGCCGGCATTGTTGACCAGCGCGTCGAGCGACCCGAACTGGTGGTCGATCAGGTCGTACATCGCCAGCACGTCGGCTTCGGAGCCGACATCGGCGCGGACAGCCAGCGCGTCGCCGCCGCCGGCCCGGATCGCCCCAACGATGTGTTCGGCGGCCTCGGCATTGGCCGTGTAGTTGACCGCCACCCTGTATCCGGCCTTCGCCGCCTGCAGGCAGACCGCCGCGCCGATGCCGCGCGAGCCGCCGGTGACGAGCACGCTTCTTGCCCGGGTCGACATCATTCCTGGCACCCCGACATTGAAAACACGTCGTAGGGCAATTTCGACAGTCCGCCGACGCCCCATACCGTCGATTGCCGGATGTAGGCGGCGAGATCGGTCAGCACGATCTGCCGCGCCGCCGGCTGGCCCTGCGGCGGCAGCGGCCCCGCCCTGCCCTCGGCGTCGACGGCGTAGATCGTGCCCTGCCAGACGGTGCAGGCGTCCAGCTCCTCGCCGGTGACGTCGCCGACCGGGCAGTCTTTGGTCAGCATGCCATGATTGCGCGGCGGATCGTCGGTCATCATGCCGAGCCCGTCGAGGATGACGCTGTTTTCGGGGAATTTCAGCTTGAAGGAATGGCTGGTCGCGGCGCCCGGATCGGCGGGCGTGAATTCGAGCCCGGCCTTCGCCTCGGCTTCCTCGTAGACGGCCAGTTCCTGCGGACAGGCGGCGATCGCGGCGTGAGGCAGGCACATCGCGACCAGAAGCGCGACAGACCTCATCCCATGAACCGGATCAGCATCATCACCAGGCCGATGATCGAAATGAACCAGATGACCGTGCGCGCGACAGGGATTCCAACGGCGTAGACGACGGCGTAGACGGCGCGGGCGCCCAGCCACAGCATAGCGCCGGTGGCGGCGATGCCGCCGGTCTTGCCGGTGACGGCGAGACCGAGCGCCAGCGCGATGAAGGCGGGATAGGTTTCAAGCAGATTGTTGAGGGCGCGTTTGAGGCGGCCGGCGACGGCGCTGCGCGAGACACGGGAGTCGTCACGCGAGGAGAAGAGATATTTCGGGCCGACATCGGCCCCGGCCGACGCCTGCGCGATGATTTGCACGAGCAGGAGCACCACGCTCCAGCCCAGAACCCAGATTTCCGTCGATGCGGCTGCTGCTTCCATCCCACCCAAACTCCGGTTAGCGAGGGTTCAATGTTGCAGCCGGGCCGGCGTTCGACAAGACGCTTGTTTGCGACCTTGGCGGTCTGTTTGCGGCAGCCGCGCCAATGCGCCCGGCCGGCGTTTGACCTCCGACGTTTCCCGGCCGAAGGACATTTCTTGTCCCACAGTTCCCGGCGCCCGCCAGCCGAGGCTGAAGAATTGCGGAACCGACCTGATCCCCTCCTGCGCCCCATCTGCCTGGATGTCCGGCGCGCACCCGAACCCGAAGCAGACTGCGAGGAGAAGGATAGTGCAGGTTGAGGGGTGTGGGATGGATTCGGCGAGGGATTTTTTGGCTCGGTCGGTCAAGTGATTGAAAAGTCGAGCTCCATTCTCCACCGACCCCCCTCTGTCCTGCCGGACATCTCCCCCTCAAGGGGGGAGATTTGCTGTCATCTCCGGTTTCGCCAATCGCCAACGTTTCAGAACTGGCGGCATCGCCCAAGCTGCCAATCTCCCCCCTTGAGGGGGAGATGTCCGGCAGGACAGAGGGGGGTCGGACCAGAATGAAGCTCGACGTTGATGTCGGAACCCGCAACGACCAAAATCCCGACAGCCTCGAGCCCCTCTCTTGCGAAATCTAGCGCTTAGCGTCGCTTCGCTTTGGCTAAGTGACTGATTTCGCTATCTCCCCCGCCGGGGGGAGATAGCGCCGCCATCCGCCTCCGATCAGAGATCGAGAACCAGCCGCTCCGGATCCTCCAGCGTCTCCTTGACGCGGACGAGGAAGGTGACGGCTTCCTTGCCGTCGACGATGCGGTGGTCGTAGCTGAGCGCCAGATACATCATCGGGCGGATGACGATCTGCCCGCCGATCACCACCGGCCGGTCCTGGATCTTGTGCATGCCCAGAATGCCCGACTGCGGCGCGTTGAGGATCGGCGTCGACATCAGCGAGCCGTAGACGCCGCCATTGGAGATGGTGAAGGTGCCGCCCTGCATGTCGGTCATCGCCAGCTTGCCGTCGCGCGCCGCGATGCCGAGCCGCCCGATCTCCTTCTCGATCTCGGCAATCGACATGGCGTCGGCATTGCGCACCACCGGAACCACAAGGCCCTTGTCGGTGCCGACCGCGACGCCGATATGGGCAAAATTTTTGTAGATGATGTCCGTGCCGTCGATCTCGGCGTTGACCGCCGGAATCTCGGCCAGCGCATGCGTCACCGCCTTGGTGAAGAAGCCCATGAAGCCGAGCTTGACGCCGTGCTTCTTCTCGAACAGGTCCTTGTATTTCGAGCGCAGGTCCATCACCGGCTTCATATCCACCTCGTTGAAGGTGGTGAGCATGGCGGCGGTGTCCTGCGCATCCTTGAGGCGGCGGGCGATGGTCTGGCGCAGCCGGGTCATCTTCACCCGCTCCTCGCGCCCGGCGTCGTCGCCCAATGCCGGCGCGCGCACCGCGGCGGGCGCTTCGGCGGCCTGCGGCGTCGCGCCCCTGGCGATGGCGTCGAGCACGTCGCCCTTGAGCACCTGGCCGCGCCTGCCTGAACCCGCAACCTGGTCGGCCTGGAGATTGTTGTCGGCGAGGATCTTGGCCGCCGCCGGAGCGGGTTTGGCCGACCGCTCCTCGATCTGCGCCGGACCGGCGATCCCGGCGGTCTTCTTCTCGGCTTCCTTGACCGTGTCGGCGCCGGACTTCGCCGACGCCTGCGCGACCGCGTCGGACTTTGCCGCAACCTTGCCGTCGCCGGCTCCGAGCGAGCCCAGCAGCGCGCCGAGACCGACCGTCTCGCCTTCCTTGGCGGCGATTTCGGCGAGCACGCCGGCGGCGGGCGCAGGCACCTCGACGGTCACCTTGTCGGTTTCCAGTTCCAGCAGCGGCTCGTCCGCCTTCACGGCGTCGCCGACTTTCTTGAACCATTTGCCGACGGTCGCCTCGGAAACGGATTCGCCGAGGGTTGGAACGCGGATTTCAGTGGCCATTTTCGTGTCCTGCCTGAGCTATTTTCTGAGTTTGTCTGGTCGTTGAGATGGTGTGGCCTGGGGCTGCATCAGCCACCGCCCAGCGCGTCTTCGAGGAAGGCTTCGAGCTGCGCCATGTGCTTCGACATCAGGCCGGTGGCCGGCGACGCCGCCGCCGGACGGCCGGTGTAGCGCACCCGCTGGTGCTTGGCATCGATATGCGCCAGCACCCATTCCAGATACGGATCGATGAACGACCAGGCGCCCATGTTCTTCGGCTCTTCCTGGCACCAGACCATTTCGGCGTTGCGGAAGCGCGACAGCTCGTTGATCAGCGCCTTGGCCGGGAACGGGTAGAGCTGTTCAACGCGCAGCAGGTAGACGTCGTTGACGCCGCGCTTCTGGCGCTCCTCGAGCAGGTCGTAATAGACCTTGCCCGAACACATGACGACGCGGCGGATCTTCGAATCCTTGACCAGCCTGACCAGGTCGCTGTCGGCGCCGCCCGACTGGGCGTCGTCCCACAGCAGCCGGTGGAAGGCGCTTTCGCCCGACATTTCGGCCAGCGTCGACACCGCGCGCTTGTGGCGCAACAGCGATTTCGGCGTCATCAGGATCAGCGGCTTGCGGAAGTCGCGCTTCAGCTGCCGCCGCAGGATGTGATAGTAGTTGGCCGGCGTGGTGACGTTGGCCACCTGCATATTGTCCTCGGCGCACAGCTGCAGGAAACGTTCCAGGCGCGCCGACGAGTGCTCCGGCCCCTGGCCCTCGTAGCCGTGCGGCAGCAGGCACACCAGGCCCGACATTCTGAGCCATTTGCGTTCGCCCGACGAGATGAACTGGTCGAACACCACCTGCGCGCCATTGGCGAAATCGCCGAACTGCGCTTCCCACATGGTCAGCGCCTTGGGTTCGGCGAGCGAGTAGCCGTATTCGAAGCCGAGCACCGCCTCTTCCGAGAGCATCGAATTGATGACCTCGTAATTGGCCTGCTGCGGTCCCAGATTGTTCAGCGGGATGTAGCGGGTCTCGTCCTTCTGGTCGTAGAGCACCGAATGGCGCTGCGAGAAGGTGCCGCGTTCCGAATCCTGTCCCGACAGCCGAACCGGATTGCCGTCGAGCAGCACCGCGCCGAAGGCCAGCGCCTCGGCGGTGGCCCAGTCGATGCCCTCGCCGGTCTCGATCATCTTGCGGCGCGCGTCGAGGAAGCGGCCGATGGTCTTGTGGACCTCGAAATCCTTCGGCACCTCGGTCAGCTTCCTGCCGATCTCCTTCAGCGTCTTGACCGGGGCCGCGGTCTTGCCGCGGCGCAGTTCGTCCTGGCTGTCGGCGGTGCGCAGGCCCGACCAGGCGCCGTCGAGCCAGTCGGCCTTGTTGGGCTTGTAGGCCTGGCCGGACTCGAACTCGGCCTCGAGGTGGGCGCGCCAGTCGGCCTTCATCTTGTCGAACTCGGCCTCGGTGACGACGCCCTCGGCGACCAGCTTCTTCGAATAGATCTGCAGCGTCGTCTCGCGCGCCCGGATGTTCTTGTACATCATCGGCTGGGTGAACGCGGGTTCGTCGCCTTCATTGTGGCCGAAGCGGCGATAGCAGAACATGTCGATGACGACCGGCTTGTGGAACTTCATCCTGAATTCGGTCGCCACCTTGGCGGCGTAGACCACCGCTTCCGGGTCATCGCCATTGACGTGGAAGATCGGCGATTCGATCATCTTCGCCACGTCCGACGGGTAGGGCGAGGAGCGCGAGAAGCGCGGATTGGTGGTGAAGCCGATCTGGTTGTTGATGATGAAGTGCACGGTGCCGCCCACCCGGTGGCCGCGAAGCGCCGACAGGCCGAGGATTTCGGCGATGACGCCCTGGCCGGCGAACGCCGCGTCGCCGTGCAGCAGCAGCGGCATGACCTTGGCGCGCTCCTCCTGCGGCACGACCTCCTCGCGGGTGCGGCCGAACAGCTGGTCCTGCTTGGCGCGGGCCTTGCCCATCACGACCGGGTCGACGATCTCGAGATGCGACGGGTTGGCGGTCAGCGACAGGTGGACCTTGTTGTTGTCGAATTCGCGGTCCGACGACGCGCCGAGATGGTATTTGACGTCGCCGGAGCCTTCGACGTCGTCGGGCGCGTAGGAGCCGCCCTTGAACTCGTGGAACACCGCGCGGTGCGGCTTCATCATCACATTGGTCAGCACGTTGAGGCGGCCGCGATGCGCCATGCCGAGCACGATTTCCTTCAGGCCCATCGCGCCGCCGCGCTTGATGATCTGCTCCAGCGCCGGGATCAGCGATTCGCCGCCGTCGAGGCCAAAGCGCTTGGTGCCCTTGTATTTGACGTCGATGAACTGTTCGAAACCCTCGGCCTCGACCAGCTTCTGCAGGATCGCCTTCTTGCCGTTGGGAGTGAACTCGATCGCCTTGTCGGGGCCTTCGATGCGCTCCTGCACCCAGGCCTTTTCCTCGGGGTCGGAGATGTGCATGAACTCGACGCCCAGCGTCGAGCAATAGGTGCGCTGCAGGATGTCGAGCATCTGCCGCACGGTGGCGTAGTCGCCCAGCCCCAGCACCTTGTCGATGAAGATCGGCCGGTCGTAATCGGCTTCGGTGAAACCGTAGTTTTCCGGCGACAGCTCGTTGTAGTCCTCGAGCTTGGAGGCGATGCCGAGCGGGTCGAGATTGGCGTGCAGGTGGCCGCGCATGCGGTAGGCGCGGATCATCATGATGGCGCGCACCGAATCGCGGGCGGCGCGCTCGATCGCCGCGCCAGAGACCGGCTGGCCGGCGGCGGCCGCCTTGTCCTTGAGCTTGCGGTCGATGACCTTCTCGACCTGGCCCCAGTCGCCGTCGAGCGCCGAGACCAGTTCGCCATTGGCCTGCTGCGGCCAGTTCCTCGCCTGCCATGACGCGCCTTGCGCGTTCTTGGCGACGTCGGCGGCGTCGTCATTCAGGCCGGCGAAAAAGTCCCGCCATTCCTCGTTGACCGAGTTCGGGTCGTTCTGCCAGTTGGCGTAGATCTGCTCGATATAGTCGGCATTGCCGCCATAGAGGAACGAGGTGAGTTCGAACGTGTCGTTGGCCTGGTCGTTGCGTGCCATCTGCGATGTCGGGGCGTCGGCCCCGTCTCCTTGCGCTAACGTTGGTCGTCGGTCGTCGGTCGCCGGTCGAAAGAGGGACGCTGGCGCAGCAATGGCGCCGACCCCAAACTTGCGACCAACGACCGACCAATCACGACCGACTCCTAACCCTTGATTGCTTCCACCAGCGTCTTGCCCAGACGCGCCGGCGACGGCGACACGCGGATGCCCGCAGCCTCCATCGCCGCGATCTTGTCTTCCGCGCCGCCCTTGCCGCCCGAGATCACCGCGCCCGCATGGCCCATGGTGCGGCCGGGAGGGGCGGTGCGGCCGGCGATGAAGCCGGCCATCGGC
>DDFA01000032.1:0-4661 GCA_002336975.1 Phyllobacteriaceae bacterium UBA1940 | reverse complement strand
CGATGAACTCGGTGCCCTTGACCGGATCGCCGCCGATGCCGACGGCGGTCGACTGGCCGAGCCCTTCATTGGTGGTCTGGAAGACCGCCTCGTATGTAAGCGTGCCGGAGCGCGAAACAACGCCGACCGAGCCCTTCTTGAAGATGTTGCCGGGCATGATGCCGATCTTGCACTGGTCGGGCGTGACGATGCCGGGGCAGTTGGGGCCGATCAGCCGCGAATTCGACCTGTCGAGACGGGCCTTGACCTTGACCATGTCCATCACCGGGATGCCTTCGGTGATGCACACGATCAGCGGGATTTCGGCTTCGATCGCCTCGATGATCGCGGCGCCTGCGCCCGCCGGCGGCACGTAGACGACCGACGCATTGGCGCCGGTGGCCTGCTTCGCCTCGCCGACCGTGGCGAAGATCGGCAGCTTTTCGCCCTTCGATCCTTCCCACATCTCGCCGCCCTTCTTGGGGTTGATGCCGGCGACCATCTTGGTGCCGTGATAGGCCAGCGCCTGTTCGGTGTGGAAGGTGCCGGTCTTGCCGGTCAGGCCCTGCACGATGACCTTGGTGTTCTTGTCGATGAGAATGGACATTCAGCCCCGCTCCTAACGCTCAGAGAAATGGATTGACGGCCCGGACGGAGCCGTAGATCTGGTTGTGGTTGAGGTCTTCCGTATAGAAGACCGGCGCGCCGAGACGCTCGGCAGCCGCGAGAAGTGCGGCGTCGTAGTAATTGATCTGGTAGCGGCGGGCCATTGCGTGGCCGGCGCGGACATAGGCTTCGTCGACAGGCACGAGCGGGCAGGTCCCGAGGAATATGAGCCAGCGGTCAATCGATCCGTCGCCGACAAGCTGCTTTCGACTCGCGACATTGACGAACTCGGCCATGATCTGACCCGACGTTCCAAATAGCGTGTCGTGAACAAGACGTTCAGCGATTGATGTCCGCCGAGGGTCATCACTCTTCTTCTCCGAAGCCGCGTATACGAGGACGTTCGTGTCGAGAAAGCAGTCGATCTTCTCGGTCGGCATAGGCGTCCCTTCTGTTCCAGACATAGGGCTCGCCGTCGTCCAGCGCCGCTTTTGCCCGTGCCTCTTCCATCAGTTGCTTCATGCCGGCCTTCGCCCAGGCAATGCGATCCTCCTGCTCGACCTCGTGCTCGAGCAGCGACCGCACCATGGCGTTGAGCGTCGTCTTGCGGCGCTCGGCCAGGCCGCGCGCGCGCTCCAGAAGGGTTTCATCAATGGCCAAAGTGATGTTCTTCATCCTTGCCTCCACGTAATCACACAGGGATACTATGTGTGATTACGTGTAATTTTTCAACTACCCCTGCACCGCCTTGACGATCTTCTTGGCGGCGTCGTCGAGGTCATCGGCGGGCTGCACATTGAGACCGCTTTCGCGGATGATTTTCTTGCCGAGCTCGGCATTGGTGCCTTCAAGACGCACGACCAGAGGAACCTTGAGGCCGACTTCCTTGACCGCCGCGACCACGCCTTCGGCGATGATGTCGCACTTCATGATGCCGCCGAAGATGTTGACCAGGATGCCCTTCACCGCCGGGTCTGCGGTGATGATCTTGAACGCCGCCGTGACCTTTTCCTTCGAAGCGCCGCCGCCGACGTCTAGGAAGTTGGCGGGCTCTGCGCCATAAAGCTTGATGATGTCCATCGTCGCCATGGCGAGGCCCGCGCCATTGACCATGCAGCCGATATTGCCGTCGAGCGCGACATAGGCGAGGTCGTATTTCGACGCCTGGATTTCCTTCTCGTCTTCCTCGGTCGTGTCGCGCAGTTCCATCAACTCCGGGTGACGGAACAGCGCGTTGTTGTCGAACGACACCTTTGCGTCGAGCACCCGCAGGCGGCCGTTCTTCATCACGATCAGCGGGTTGACCTCGAGCAGGCTCATGTCCTTCTCGACAAACGCCTTGTAGAGGATCGGGAACAGCTTTTCGCCGTCCTTGGCGGCATCGCCGCTCAGGCCGTAGGCGGCGTTGATCTTCTTGACGTCGGCGGCAGTGACGCCCTTGTCCGGGTCGATCGCCAGCGTCACGATCTTTTCCGGCGTGTCGTGGGCGACCGCTTCGATGTCCATGCCGCCTTCGGTGGAGACGACGAAAGCGACCCGGCCGACGGTGCGGTCGACCAGCAGCGACAGATAGAGTTCGCGCTCGATGTCGGCGCCGTCCTCGATATAGAGCCGGTTGACCTGCTTGCCGGCGGGACCGGTCTGCTTGGTCACCAGCGTGTTGCCGAGCATTTCCTTGACGTTGTGCACGACGTCGTCGATCGACTTGGCCAGCCGCACGCCGCCCTTGGCGTCGGGACCGAGTTCCTTGAACTTGCCCTTGCCGCGGCCGCCGGCATGGATCTGGCTCTTCACCACATAGAGCGGGCCGGGCAGCGACCGCGCCGCGTTCTGGGCTTCGTCCGCCTTCATCACGGCGACGCCGTCGGCGACGGGAGCGCCAAAGCTCTTGAGCAGTTGCTTGGCCTGGTATTCGTGGATGTTCATCGGGTCAGGTCCTTTCCGGCTACGCCGCGGGGCGTTGAGGGTCCCCAGGAAGCGAATTGGGGAAAACGGGTTTGGGTGAATAGTAGCGGGCGAGCAGCCGGTAATCGGCCTCGAAATGCTTGTTCAGCTTTTCGGCGGCCGCCGGCGACAGGTCGGAGAATTTTACCTTCGGGCCGCCGGTCTGGTGGCGGCCGAACGTGACGGGTTTGCCGAGCCGCGCCGACAGATCGGCGGCGAGCCGGTCCATTTCGTCGATCCGGTAGACGGCGTCGAAAAACGACAGGTCGTCGCCCAGATAGGCAGCCTGCGGCAGCAGGTGCCGGCGCACCCGGTCGTTGACCGCCATGTAGGTCCCCAGATTGAGAAAGAACGTATCGGCGTCGGGAAACGGCCCGAGCCCGAACGGCTTGAGCGCCGCCTTGCTGAGCGCGGAACGGTCGACGTCGCGCTCGTGGATGACCCGGTTGGCCCAGCCCGACAGGCCGCGCTCGACCGGTTCGCGCACCACCGCGATGCGGTGCAGCCCCTCGGTCATCGCCCGCAGCTTCGGCGACATCCGCTTGTTGCCGGTGTCGATGATGTCCGTCTCGGCCACCAGTTCCCGAATGGCGGCCTTCACCGAAGTGTTGGCCACCTTGGGAACCGGGAAATAGGCCAGTCCGAAGGACTTCAGGATCATCACCATAGAGGCGTTCCGGCTGCGCCGGCTCCGGCGTAATCAGACCAGGTTCGGCGCGATCTTGACGCAGGCTTCGCAAAGAACGCGGACCGCGTCGACCGACTTGTCGAACATCTTCTGCTCGGCCTTGTTGAACGACAGTTCGATGATGCGCTCGACGCCATTGGCGCCGATCACCACCGGCACGCCGACATACATGTCCTTGACGCCATACTGGCCCGACAGGTGCGCGGCGCAGGGCAGCACACGGCGCTTGTCCTTCAGATAGCTCTCGGCCATCGCGACAGCCGAGGCGGCGGGCGCGTAATAGGCCGAGCCGGTCTTGAGCAGGCCGACGATTTCGCCGCCGCCCTTGCGGGTGCGCTCGACGATGGCGTCGAGCTTTTCCTGGCTGGTCCAGCCCATCTTGACGAGGTCAGGCAGCGGAATGCCGCCAACCGTCGAATAGCGGATCATCGGCACCATGTCGTCGCCGTGGCCGCCCAGCGTCATCGCCGAAACGTCCTGCACCGACACCTTGAACTCGTCGGCGAGGAAGTGGCGGAAGCGGGCCGAGTCGAGCACGCCGGCCATGCCGACGACATGGCTCTTGGGCAGGCCGGAAAACTTCTGCAGCGCCCAGACCATCGCGTCNNCGCCAGCGGTGACGATGCAGACATCCGCGCCCTTGATGGCGGAATAGTCGTTGGCGCCGAGATAATTCGCGTCAAAACCCTCGACCGGCGCCGATTGCGCAATGTCGAGGCCCTTGCCCTGCGGAATGCCTTCGGCGATGTCGAACATGACGACGTCGCCAAGTTCCTTGAGACCGATCAGGTGGGCGAGGGTGCCGCCGATCATGCCCGAGCCGATCAGCGCGATTTTGTTGCGAGCCATAGGAAACGTCCTTACGCGAGGCCGGGTCAGGCGCCGGCCTGGATGGTTGATTCAAACGGCCCTGGCAACGCCCCAAGATGGCGATGGAACAAAGCCAATCCCTTCTCCCGGACACGGGGCGAAGACGCGCGCTGATTAGTCCGATGCCCGCGAATATTCAACTGATTCTTTCGGACCTAACACTTTCAATCGGTTAGTTTCGTTTTGATTTACGTAAACGTCAATTATTGCGCGGCATGGCGATCGCATGACGGCGATTGCCAAGCGCTGAAGGCCGTCGCAGGATGGATGCTGAACCCCTCGAGGCGCGCCAGCGCCAGCCGCGCCGATCGGCCAGACCCCGGATGCCCGCGATGACCACAAGCATGACCATGCTGCATTTCCTGCTGGTGCTGGCGTTCGGCCTGCGCGTGCTGGCCCGGCCGCAGCTCAACCCCTCCACCAGGGTCGTGTGGATCCTGGTCCTGCTGGTCGTCCCCTATGGCGGCGCGCTGCTTTACCTCCTCGTCGGCGAGGTCCGTTTCGGCGGCGACGCGCTTGTCCGGCTCAACCGCTCGAAGGCGGCGACCCGCGGTCTCGTCGCGGCAAGCGGCGC
>DDFA01000088.1 GCA_002336975.1 Phyllobacteriaceae bacterium UBA1940 | reverse complement strand
GTCGTTCCCAGATCGATGCCGATAACTTTTGCCATGTGTCTTGTCTCCGCTTAGCAGGCTCTCAGGACCCCGAAGGCGTTCCGGGAAAGCCCCTTCAATTCCAGATCTGCCTTGCCGCAGGCATAACGCCGGGTTCGGCCTGACGGGTATATAAGAAGGACGTTTTTGACTCGCAAGAACGTCGGACAGGCGTTTTTCACGCGCCCGTGATCGCAACGAGGCCGCCCGCGACGGGCACGGAGGGTCAGGCCAGCCGGTCCTTGGTGAACTGGCCGGCGACCCGGTAGGTCCACAGATAGGACGGCAGCACCGCGTCGATCGAATCGGCCTCGACGCCGAGCCCCTCGAGCGTGCGCCCGGCGGCGGCCGCCGCCGCCGACACGACATTGTCATGGCGCAGCAGTTCGACCTGGTCGGACGTCAGCAACGGGCTCGGCAGCCAGCCCAGCAGAGCCGCTTCGATCGAGGCGATCGGCCAGGGCGTGTTGACGATCGCCCGCCTGCGCCCGATGATCTCGAGCATCCGCTCCATGCACTGGCGGAAGCTCAGCACCTCCGGACCGCCAAGCTCGTAGACGCCGGCGGCGGCCTTGCCGTCGACCGAGCGGGCGATGGCCTCGGCGACGTCGCCGACATAGACCGNNNATGTTGGCGAAGCGGTTGAAGAACTTGTCCTCCGGCCCGAAAATCATCGACGGGCGCATGATCGTCGCGCGAGGCAGCGTGTCGAGCACCGCGGCCTCGCCGGCGGCTTTCGACCGGGCATAATGAGAGGCGGAATCCGCGTCGGCGCCGATGGCCGACATCTGGGTCATGCCGGCGCCGGCGGCGCGCGCCGCCTCGGCGACGGCGCGGGCGCCGAAATCCTGCACCGCCGCGAATGTCTGGCGGCCGCTCTCATGGCCGATGCCGACGAGATTGACGACGTGGTCGGCGCCGTCGACGGCGCGGTCGATCGACCAGCGCACGCGGATATTGGCCTGGACCGGCTGGATCTGGCCGACATTGCCGGCAGGCTGGACGAAACCCGCCAGATCGGGTCGCCGCACCGCGACGCGGACGCGGTAGCCGCGCTTGGCCAGTTCGCGCACCACGTGCCGGCCGACAAACCCCGAACCGCCGAAAACGGTGACAAGCTTGGGAATGTTCTCGACGATGGGCATGGGCGGTCTCCGGCTACGGCGGTCGCCGCCTTATTAGTGCGTTTCAGGGGGCCACGGCAAGCGCGGCATAGCGCGGCAGGGAGGGCGACCAGCCGCCTTGTAAATACGCGCTGCTTCCCGCATATTTGCCACATGGCAAAGGCAGCAACCAATCGGCCCGGCAAAGCCGCCCGTCCGCCGCAATCCGGTCAGTATATTGGCCGGACCCGGGAAGGCTTGCTGATTCCAAAGCCGAAGTTCAAGCCTCAGAGCTTTACCGTGCGCGAATTGCAGCAAGCCATCCGCGATGTCCGGCGCGAGGCCGCGGCCAAGGCCGGCTGACGCTTGGCGTCCCGAAAGCCAGTCTTCATCAATTGTCCGTTCGATTTGGACTACACGCCGCTTTTTCAGGCAATTGTATTTGCCGTTCTGAAATGCGGCTACCAGCCACGCTGCGCGCTGGAGGTGATCGATTCCGGCGGGACGCGCATCGCCAAGATCGAGGCGATCATCGAGGAATGTCCGCTTGGCATTCACGATATTTCACGCACCGAACTCGACATTGCCAACAGACTGCCGCGGTTCAACATGCCGCTTGAGCTTGGCCTGTTTCTGGGCGCAAAGCGCTTCGGCGACGCAACGCAGAAGCGCAAACGCTGCCTCGTGCTCGACACGGAGCAATACCGCTATCAGAAATTCATGTCCGACATTGCCGGACAGGACATTGAAGGCCACGCCGGCGACCCTGAGATGCTGATCGGCAAGGTGCGTTCGTTCCTGAACAACGCCAAACGCGGCGCGCCGCTGCCCTCAGGCGCGGCGGTGTTCGAAGCCTATCAGCGGTTTCAGGACGAGTTGCCCAGCATCTGCGCCAAACTGGAAATTGAGCCGGACCGGCTGGAGTTCAAGGACCTGGTCTGGGTCGTGGGCGAGTGGGTCAATGTGGGGTGAGGGCGAGACGCGATCAAGCCGTGCCTCGCGCGAATCCAACGCTCATTTTCCGACCCGCCGATTGAAACGCTCGATCTGTTCCGTCGTGCCTTTCAACTCCAACCCCTTGGAGGTCTTCGTCGTGCGAAGTCCGGAAGCAGAGGCGGCCTGGCGAATATTACGTTCGATCTGGTTCTGCACATCGCGTCGTAGTGCCTGCATCATTGCACGAGACGTTGAGAAAGAATGGCCATCGTATTTGATCGAGACTGGCACTGTTTCATACCCTTTCAATCGGGTGGCTGGATGTGAACGCGGCTGTTGGATGGCCGCGCTGCCGGGTTGTGTGCGTCAAGTTCTGCAAAAAGGCGGTCATGCGGCTTGGCGCATTTCGGCTTTTTGTGCTCTCGCAGGTCGTCCATGTTGAGGTATCGGTTTGCCTCCATCCAGTTTTCGTTGGTTTCGACCGCGAGCGCCCTGACGAGGCGCAGGCAGCTTTCGGCGTTCGGGAAGATGCGCACGACATAGGTTCTGCGGCGGATTTCCTCGTTGAGCCGTTCCAGCATGTTGGTCGATTTGAGATGCTTGTGGTGCTGGCGCGGCAGGCGGAAGAAGGTCAGCGTTTGCTCGATATTGTCCTCGACCCAGCCGGTGAGACGCGGATACTTGCCCGACCATTTGGCCAGCCATGCGGCGAGATCGGCCTTGGCCTCGGCGAGATCGCGCCGGTCATGGAGCCATCTGGGTTCCTGCAGGCAGTCGTCGGCATGCTTTCTGGGCAGATGGTCGAGCGCGTTCCTGAGAAAGTGCACGTAGCAGCGCTGCCATGCCGTTTCGGGGACGGCTTCGCCGATCGCCGCCACCAGACCGGCATGGTCGTCGGAGACGACAAGTTCGACGCCCTTGAGGCCGCGCGCCTTCAGCTTGACCAAAAATCCTTCCAGGCCGAGCGGCTCTCGCGATTGGCCATCTCCACCGCCAGGATCTGGCGGCGCCCGTCCCAATCGATGCCGACCGCGATCAGCACCGCCTGGCCGGCGACAATGCCGGCTTCGCGCACCTTCTCATAGCGGGCGTCGAGGATCAGGCAGGGAAAGGGCTCTTGCAGCGGGCGGGTGGCGAAGACGGCGAGGCTCTCGTCCAGCCGCTTGTTGATCGCCGAGACCGACGAAGCCGAGAAGGCGTGCCCGCACAACCCCTCGGCGATCGCCTTGACC